>JBHOQO010000043.1:0-49615 GCA_042408925.1 Chloroflexota bacterium
GCTCGCCGCCAACGGCTACCGCCAGGTCCGGGTCGGCGTCAGCGACGCCGCGAGCCTCGACTGGGCCCGCTACGACATGGCCGGCTTTGCGACCGTCGCGCTCCTCGCCGGTGCGGCGACCCTCGTCGTCGTCGATCGACGTCGCCCGGTCTCGAGCTGACGCGGGCCGCGATCCGCGGACCGGCGATGCACTGATGGCCCCGAGCAGCGACGACCGGCTCCCGAGGGCCGCCTGGCCGCCCGCCGCGCCCCCGCCGCTCAGCCCGGCCGGCGAAGCCCCGACTCCGCGGCCGCGGCGATCGGACGAGGCGCCTCGCTCGGTGGGGCGGCCCTCGAGCGGCGGCCGCGGACGATGATCGCGACGCCGGCGATGATGACGGCCCCGGCGAGGAGCGTTCGCGGCTCGAGCCGCTCCCCGAGGATGAGCACGCCGAGGGCGACCGCGACGACCGGGTTCACGTAGGCGTACGTGGCGACCGTCGAGACCGGGGCGTGGCGGAGGAGCCAGGCAAACGTCGAGTAGGCGAGGAGGGTCCCGGCGAGCGTGAGATAGGCGAGGGCAAGGAGCGAGGTCGGGGTCACGGCGGTCGGGTCGAACGCGCCAAACTCGCCCGTCGCTGCCGCCATGGCGACGAGGACGAGCCCGCCGAGGAGCATCTGGAGGGCGCTGGCGAGGAGGCCGTCGGCGGGGAGGTGGGCCCGCCGGGCGGCGTAGACGGTCCCGAAGGCCCAGAGGACGGGGGCGACGAGGACGGCGGCGAGCCCTGCCGGGTCGAAGGCGAGGGCCCCGCCGAACGGCCAGGCGAGGACGGCGACCCCGAGAAAGCCGATCCCGATCCCGACCGCGACGAGGCGCGGCAGGCGCTCCCCGAAGCCGACCCGATCGATGACGGCGGCCCAGGCCGGGACGAGCCCGACGAGGAGCGCCGCGATCCCGGTCGGAACCGTCAGCTCGCCCCAGCTGACGAGCCCGTTGCCCCCGGCGGCGAGGAGCGCGCCGACGACGAGGCTGTCACGGACCTCGCGGGCGGTCGGCCGGCGGAACGGCCAGCGACGAAGGGTGACGACGCTGACGAGGATCGACCCGGCGACGAGATATCGGGTCGCCGCCATGGCGAACGGTGGGATGCTCCGGATCGCGACGGCGATCCCGAGGTAGGTCGAGCCCCAGACGAGATAGAGCGTGAGGAGTCCGAGCCAGACGCGCGGCGGCAGGCCGCGATCGCCGGTCGCGGCGGGGGACGGGGAATTCACCGCTCGATGCTAGCAGGCGAGTCGACCGCCCGGGGCGCCGGGAGGGGTCGACAGACCCGGCAGGGGCGGAGGCCGGCGGCTCGTCCCTCCTCGGCCGAGCGAAGCAGGATCCGGTGATGCGGCCCGATCCGCCGGGCGTTCCGGCAGCTCGGGAGGCAGAAGATGCCGGTCGACCGCGAGCCCAAGAAACGGATCCCGGCCCGGGCGAGGGCCTCGAGGGCGTCAGGGTCGGCGCCTTCCGCAGCGAGGAGGCGGCGCTTCGTCCCGGGGCCGCCCATCGAGTACGCTCCGAGGGCGCCGTCGCTCCGGACGACCCGGTGGCAGGGGATGACGAGGGGGATCGGGTTCCGGGCGAGGGCCGAGCCGACGGCCCGGACGGCCTTCGGTCGCCCGATCTCGGCCGCGATCCAGCCGTAGGGCCGAACCTCGCCGGGCGGGATCTCGAGCGCCTTCGTCAGGACGGCCCGTTCGAAGGGGGTGCGCCCGCGGAGGTCGACGGGGACGGCCGCCCGGCGATCGCCGGCGAGGTGCCGCTCGAGGCGGCGGCGGAGCGCGGGCGACAGCGGGGCCGGCGCGAGCGGCCGGCCGAGGACCGCCCGGGCTTCGGCCTCGAAGGTGGCCTCGTTCGGTGCCAGGTCGACGAACGAGACGCCCCGCCCGTTCCAGGCGACGAAGACGTCCCCGATCGGAGTCGGGAGGCGGTCGTAGCCGTCGGCGAGGCCGAGGGTTCGGAGGACGGCATCCGCGGTGCCCTGTGGGGCTGGGAGTCGGAGGTCGGTCAGCGCCGCCGCGACGGTGTCGAGGTCGGGGCCGGGTCGCAGCCGGCCGGTTCGTGTCGTCGTCATCGCGTCTCCTCGTCGACCGGCCGCTCGGCGGCCGCGTCCTGGTCCATGGCAAGGTACGCGGCCCGGAGCTTCTGGAGCCCCCGATGGAGCTGCGCCCGCACCGTCCCCTCGGGCCGTCCGAGGGCCGCGGCGACCTCGGGGGTCGAGAGACCGCCGACGTAGCGGAGGATGAGCGGGAGCCGGTACACAGACGGGAGGTCACTGAGGAGGGCCGCCCAGGTCGCCGCCGCCTCCCGTCGCAGGAGGGCCGCCTCGGGCGATCCGCCCGGGTCGTCGTCGGGCTGGTCCGCACCAGGGCCGCCGGGCTGAGCGGCACCGAATGCCGCGTTCCGCGAGGTGGCGCCCCCGCCCCTGGCGGCGGTGCGCGCCCGGCGGTGTCGGTTCCGGGCGAGGTTGACGACGATCGCCGCCAGCCAGGGCCGGAGGGCGAGGCCCTCGATCCGGGCCGGCTCGTACGAGGCGAGGGCGCGGTAGGCCCGAAGGAAGGCGTCCTGGGTGACCTCCTCGGCGTCGCGTGGATCGCCGAGGAGGCGAGCGGCGATGGCAAAGCAGCGGTCGGCCTCCGTCCGAACGAGTCGCTCAAAACTGCCGTCGAGGTCGCGGGCAAGGGCTCGGGCGAGGCCGTCGGCCGGCACCTCGTCGTCCGTCGTCGGGCGACCGGGCGCGGGGGCGTCGGCGGCGTCGAGGGGGTTCATCACCCCATGAAACACGATCGGCCGTGGATCCGCTGCGCCGTCCCCGACCGCACCCGTCGCAGCCCGTTCGCACCGTGCCCGCCACCGGTCCGTCACCGGACCGAACCGACGGCGCCCTCGTCGTAGATGCAACAATGCCGGCCATGGGCCACGAGGAGCGCTTCGACGACCTGCTGACGAGCCTCATCGGCTTCTACCGGTCCTGGATCGTCGCCCTCGGGCTCGAGCTCGGCTGCTTCGCGGCGCTGCGCCGCGCCGGCACCGAGGGGCTGGACGCCGAGGCGCTCGCCGCCGCCGTCGGCGCCTCGGCGCCCCACATCCGAAGCTGGCTGACCGCCGCCGACGCCCACGACCTCGTCGAGTTCGACGGTCGGCGGGCCCGGCTCCCGGAACCGACGGCGGTTGTCCTCCTCGACGAGGATCGCCCCGAGTACCTCGGCGGTCAGTTCATCCACGCCACCCTGGCAAGCCTCGATTGGGATCGCCTCGCCGAGGTCTTCCGGTCCGGCGTCCCCGCGCGGGAGCGGCCGGACCGCTACCGGGCCTCGATCGAGCGGCTGACGCTCCAGGATGTCGCCGTCTTCTTCGAGGAGGCCCTCGCTGCGCTCCCGGAACTCGTCGTCGACCTCCAGCGGGGCCTGCGGGTCGCCGATCTCCATTGCGGCGGCGCCCGCTGGTTGATCGCGGTCGCCCGCCGCTTTCCGGCCACGACCCTCGTCGGCGTCGAGGCCCAGCCCGATTCGGCGGCCCGGGCCCGGCACAACGTCGCCGAGGCCGGCCTCGCCGGGCGGATCACGATCGAGGAGGCCGATGTCGCCTCGATCGCCCGCCGGGCGGGCACCTTCGGGCTCGTCTACTTCCAGTACGCGCTCCACGAGCTGGCGGACCCGGTCGGCGCGCTCCGAGCCGGGTGGGAGGCGCTCGCCCCGGGGGGCTGGCTCGTCGTCCTCGACTGGTGCGAGCCGAGCACGCCGGACGAGTACCGCTCGCTCCACGGGCAGCTCGTCGCCGGGATCCAGCTCGATCAGCTCCTCATGGGCACGCGGCTCCGGACCGTCGAGGAGTTCCTCGGCTTCTTCGCGGCGGCCGGCCTCCCGGCGCCCCAGGTCATCGACCTCCCGTCAGGAGCGACGCTCGTCGTCGGACGCAAGCCGGCGACGTGATGCTGCTCGGGGGCGATCCTCGTCCGGCGCGAAGGCTCACTCCTCGCCGACCGGATCGCCGGGTTCCTCGCCGGCGATGACCGGGAGACCGGCCCGGCTCCAGTCCGAGAACGAGCCCGGGTAGAGGAGCGGGTCGGGCAGCCCGGCGAGGCGCATCGCCAGGACGTGGTGGCAGGCGTTCACGCCGCTCCCGCAGGCGACGACGACCGGGGCGGCCTCGCAGCCGAGGGCAAGGAACCGGGCTCGAAGCGCCTCGGGCGGTCGGAAGCGGCCGTCGCGGTCGAGGTTCTCGGTCACCGGTGCCGAGCGGGCCGTCGGGATGTGGCCGGCCACCGGGTCGACGGGCTCGATCTCGCCCCGGTAGCGCTCGGGCGCTCGCCCGTCGAGGAGGACGACAGTTCCGAGCTGGCGCCGCAGCTCGTCACGGTCGATCGTGCGGGTCCACCGCCGGGCGAGCTCGAGGCGGGCAGGGGGCCGGTTCGGGACCTCCGTCGTCAACGGACCTCCGATCGCCCGCCAGGCCGCCAGGCCGCCATCGAGGATGCCGACCCGGGGATGCCCGAGGGCGTCGAGCATCCACCAGAGCCGCGCCGCCACGGTCCCGCCGACGTCGTCGTAGGCGACGATCCAGTGATTGGAGCCGAAGCCGAGGGCGCCGAGCCGCTCGGTGAAGGCGGCCGGGTCGGGGAGGGGATGTCGGCCCGGCCCGGAAGGCGCCGAGAGGTCGGTGTCGAGATCGACGAAGACCGCCCCGGGGAGGTGCCCGGCCTCGTAGGCGGCGCGGCCGGCGTCGGGCCGGCCGAGGTACCAGCGGACGTCGGCGAGGCGGAGGTCGGGGTCGTCGAGGCGGTCGAGGAGCACCTCCGGGGCGACGAGGGGGTAGTGTCCGCGTCCGTCAGGCGCCATTTGCGGGTTCGTTCCAGTGGAGGAGGACCGGCCGATCCCGCTCCCAGCCGAGGACGGAGATCGAGGCGGTCGAGAGGGCGAAGAGTGCGCCATGACGCGGGCTGAGCCCGAGCCATCGGGCAGCGAGGATCCGGAGGAGGTGGCCGTGGGCGAAGAGGAGGGCGTCACCCGGTACAGTCCTGACCCGCGACAGGACGCGATCGGCCCGGCGGGCGACGGCCTCGATCGGTTCCCCGTCCCGGGGGCCGGCGTCCCAGATCGACCAGCCCGGCCGCTCCCGTTGGATGTCGAGGGTCGTGCGACCCTCGTCGGCCCCGTAGTCCCACTCGGCGAGATCGGGGTCGACCTCGACGACCCCCGAGAAGCCGGCCAGGCGTGCCGTGTCCAGGGCCCGCAACCGGGGGCTCGCCAGGACGATCCCGAACGCGCGCCCGCGCAGCCGCTCGGCCAGAGCCCGCGCCTGGGCCCGGCCGAGGTCGGTCAGGGGAACGTCGGTCCGCCCGGTGTGGCGCCCTTGGCGGGCCCATTCGGTCTCGCCGTGCCGGACGAGCCAGATCTCGAAGCCGGGCGCCGCCCCAACCGGTGCGTCGACTCGGGCCCGGCTCACGGCAGCTCGACCTCGGGGGCGAACACCCCGACCGGACACGCGACGCCGGTCCCGCCGAGGCCGCAGTAGCCGTCGGGGTTCTTCGCCAGGTACTGCTGGTGGTAGGTCTCGGCGAAGTAGAAGGGGGGCGCCGGCGGGCCGACGATCTCGGTCGTGATCGGGCCGTAGCCGGCGGCCCGGAGGCGGGCTTCGTACGCCGCCCTCGAGGCCTCGGCGAGCGCTGGTTCCGCGGCGCTCCGAACGAAGATGACCGACCGATACTGGGTCCCGACGTCGTTCCCCTGACGCATCCCCTGGGTCGGGTCGTGGGCCTCCCAGAAGACCCGCAGGAGCGTCGCGTACGAGACCTCGGCCGGGTCGTAGACGACCCGGACCGTCTCGGCGTGGCCGGTTCGCCCCGTGCAGACCTCCTCGTAGGTCGGGTTCGGGGTGAACCCGCCTGCGTAGCCGACGGCCGTCACCCAGACCCCGGGCGTCTGCCAGAAGCGCCGTTCGGCGCCCCAGAAACAGCCGAGGGCGAACTCGGCGACGGCGAGGCCCGGTGGATAGGGCTCGGCCAGGGGCCGGCCGGAGACGGCGTGGCGGCCGGGGACGACGATCGGCTCGGGGCGGCCGGGCAGGGCCGTCTCGGGGGTCGGGAGGACGAGCGAACGACGCAACGACCACACGGCAGGGACGCTCCTTTCGGACGTGGAGTGTACCGAGCGGCGTTCGCGCAGCGGTGGGACCGAGTTCGACTCGGTACGGCTTCAGGCGAGGTCCTCGAGCCGTCGGGTGCGGCCCTTGGCGTACGCACTCCGCGCCCGGCGGCGCATGCGGACGTACTCGTCGGCGTTGGCGAGGACGACGTCCTCGGCCTCGTCGACCGGAAGCAGGACTGCTGCCGGTCGGCCACGCTTGGTGATGATGAAGGCGTCTCCTGCCTCGACGCGATCGATGATCGCCGAGGCAGTCGCCTTGAGTTCCTTGATCCCTACCTGGGCCACGATTGGATCCTCGAGGGTGGTCACGGAGGTAGTTCCATCATAGTCGAAGCACCGGCACCACCGGCGCGCGACGGCGGCAATGCGCAGGATCGCCGCCGTCGAGGCGCGACTCGCCGACGGTCAGCCGAACGACCAGCGCAGGAAGCGGAGGAGGTTCGGCCGGTCGTCGGTGAGCGGCGGGGCCGCTGCGACCGCGGTCCAGCCGGCCGCCGCCAGCCCGTCGAGGACCGTTTCCGATCGCGTCGCGACGAGCCAGCGCGATGGGAAGGCGCCGGCCGCCACCTCTGCCGCCGACGGGCGGTAGTCGCGGACGAGGACCCGCGCCCCGGCCGCCTCGGCCGCCCCGGCGACCGCCGGGACGAGGTCGTAGTAGCGGTTCGAGAGCTGGGCGGCGAGGAGCCCGCCGGGCCGGACCGTCCGGAGCGCGCCGGCGATCGCCTCGGCGGTGACGAGGTGGGTCGGGATCGCGTCGGAGGCAAAGGCGTCGAGGACGACGAGGTCGAAGCTCGCCCCCGGCATTCGGGCCAGGGCAAGGCGGCCGTCGTCGACGACGATCTCAACCCGACCTCTCGCCTCCGGGATATACGTGAAGAGCCGCGGGTCGGTCGCGATTCGGACGACGAGGGGGTCGATCTCGACGAACGTCCAGCGGTCGCCCGGCTCCGCGTAGGCGGCGAGCCCCCCGACGCCGAGCCCGACGACCCCGACGTCGAGCCGAGCGCCCGGGCTGGCCCGAAGGATGCGGAACAGGTCGCCGGCTGGACCCGCCTCGACGTAGTAGCCGGTCGGTTGCCGCCGCCGGGCCGGATCGGTCGGCTGGGTGCCGTGGACCGTCGTCCCGTTCCAGAGCTGGACGACGCTCCGGTCCGGTGAGGGCCGAACCTCGAGAACGCCAAAGAAGCTCCGGGCGCCAAAGAGGTTCGGCTGGGGGGTCGCCAGGAGCGCCGCGGCGAGGGCGACCCCGGTCGCCCCGGCGAACAGGATCGGGCGCCCTCCGACGGCGAGGACGACGGCCCCGGCGACGAACCAGGCGATCGCCGCGTCGGCCCCGGGCGCTCGATCGGCGACGAGGAGGAAGAGGACGACGACGCCGGCGAGGACGTAGCGGTTCAGGCGCCAGATGGCGGCGTCGAACCACGGCGGGTGCGGGGGCGTTCGGTCGCTCCCGTCGGTCGAGGGCCGCGCCCGCGCCCGTAGCGCCGCCGCGGCTGTGCGGCGGCGAAGCTCGCCGGTCGGCCAGCCGCCGAGGAGGATGGCGGCGACGAGGAGGATCGGCAGCTCCCAGAGATCGGGGAAGAGGAGCGGCGCCGCGATCCCGGCGAAGATGCCCCCGAGGGCGCCGCCCGTCGCCACCGCCAGGTAGTAGCCCGGCAACTCGAGGTCCGGCGGCCGAGCCGCGGCGAGGGCGGTATGGAGGGCGAGGGCGACGCCGAAGAGCCCGCCGAGGACAACGGCGAGGAGCGGGAGGACGGACCACGGCGACCCGGCGGCGAGGGGGAGCCAGAGGAGTGTCGCCGCGATCGGGGCGAGCCGGGCGGCGGGCCGCCGGAGCCGGTCGCCGAGCGGCGAGAAGGCGAGGACGTACGTGGCGAGGTAGACGGCGAGAGGGAGGACCCAGAGAAGCGGGACGGCACCGAGATCGAGGGTCAGGAGGGTCGTCGCGGCGGTCAGGAGTCCGGCCGGGACGGCGGCCAGGAGGACCCGCCGGGCGACGTCGCTCCGACCGAGGCGGGGCGGCGCCGAACCCTCGGCCCCTTCGGGGCGGGCCTCCGGCGAGGCCGTCGGAAGGGCGGTCGGGCCGGATCGGGCCCGGTCCAGGCCGAGGACTGCGACGAGGACCGCGAAGGCGACGAAGCCGGCCAGCCAGAGGCGTCGGGTGTCGGCGAGGCCGAGGGTCGGTTCGAGGACGGTCGGATAGAGGAGGAGGGCCGCGAGGGCCCCGGCGTTGCTCACGGCGTAGAGCCGATGGAGGGTCGACGGGGCGAACGGCGCCGTGGCGGCGGGGGCGTCGGCCAGCCAGCCGGTGAGGAGCGACGTCGTCGCCGCGAGGAGGACGACCGCCGGACCGATGGAGGCGGCATGGACGACGAGGACGGCGAGGGCCGGATCGAGGCCCGCGGGGCGCAGCGCGACCGGGTCCGCCGGCGCGACCGCCGCCGTGGCGACGGCGACGACGGCGAGGGCGGCGTGGCCGAGGCCGCCGGCACGGGGCCCGAGGCGGCGGGTGGCGAGGCGGGCGTACCCGTAGCCGACAAGGAGCGCGACCTGGAAGAAGGCGAGGGTCGCCGCCCACGTCCCGGGCCCGCCCCCGAAGGTCGGCAGGGCGAGCTGCCCGGCGAGCGGCTCGACGGCGAAGAGGAGGATCCCCGCGGCGGCAACAGCGATCCGGGCAGCGGCGAGTCGAGGCGACGGGGGGCGGCCCGAGGGCCCTCTCTTCGGCATCGTCGAGAGGATCGCAGGTTCGGCGCCGCGAGGGTGTTGGGGCTGAGAACCCGGCCGACGGAGTAATGGCTATCATTATGGCATGCACCGCACCACGATCATGCTGCCCGACGAGGCGATCGAGCGCCTCCGACGGCTCGCCGCCGAGCGGGGGATCTCGATGGCGGCCCTCATCCGCGAGGCGATCGAGGAGAAGGTCGATGCGAGCCGGCCGCGGCCCCGGAGCCTCGGCATCGGGTCCTCCGGTCTGACCGACATCGCTCGCCGCGCCGGCGACGAGCGGCCCGAGCCGCGCCCGTGGCGCTGATCCTCGACACCGGTCCGCTCTACGCATCCCTCGATCGGTCCGACGCGGACCACGCTGCGTGCCGGGCGCTCATCGAGACGTCGGAGGAGCCGCTCGTCATCCCCGCGCCGGTGCTCGTCGAAGTCGACTTCCTCATCCACCGTCACCTCCACCCCGGGGTCTTGGTCGCCCTTCTCGACGACATCGAGGCCGGGGCGTACCGCGTGGAGGACGTCGCCCCGTCGGACTACGGTCGAATCCGGTCGCTCTGCGATCGCTACGCCGACCTCGACATCGGCTTCGTCGATGCCGCGGTCCTGGCGGTCGTGGAGCGCCTCGGCGAGCCGAAGCTGGCGACCCTCGATCGCCGCCACTTCTCGATCCTCCGGCCCCGGCACGTCGAGTCGCTCGTCCTCCTGCCGTCCTGAGGGATGGGCGGCGCCGGCGCCTGCCGATCGCGTACGATCCCGTCATGCCCGTGGCCGTCGTACCGCCGCCGACCCGCTTCGTGGCCTGGAGTGCGGCCGAGGCCGAGCCGAGCGCCTACCCGCTCGAGGAGGCGGTCGAGGAGCCGGCCGGCCCCCGGCCGATCATTCTCGACTGCGATCCCGGCCACGACGACGCCCTCGCCCTTCTCCTCGCCCTCGCCCGACCCGAAGTCCGCCTCCTCGGGGTGACGACGGTGGCCGGGAACGCGCCGCTGGCGGCAACGACCCGGAACGCCCTCGCCGTCCTCACCCTCGCCGATCGGACCGACGTCCCCGTCGCGGCCGGCGCCGAGCGCCCGCTCCGCCGTCCCCTCGAGGTGGCGAGCGTCGTCCACGGCCCCGGCGGCCTGGAGGGTGCCGACCTCCCCGAGCCGGCGGCGGAGCCCCTCGACGAGCCGGCGGTCGAGTTCATCGCCCGGACCGTCGAGGCGTCGCCGGTGCCGGTCACCCTCGTCCCCACCGGGCCGCTCACGAACATCGCCCTCTTCCTGGCGAGCTACCGCCGGCTCGCCGCCCAGAAGGTCGGCGGGATCTGCCTCATGGGCGGTGCCGTCGGGGCCGGCAACTGGACGCCGTCGGCGGAGTTCAACATCTGGGTCGACCCCGAGGCGGCGGCGATCGTCTTCGACTCGGGCCTCCCGATCGCGATGATCGGCCTCGACGTCACCCACCAGGCGATCATGACCCTCGCCGATGCCGATCGACTCGCCGCCCTCGGGAACCGGACCGGGGCGGTCTTCGCCGATCTCCTCCGCTACTTCGCCCGCTACCACCGCGACCGCTACGGCTGGGACGGCGCCCCGATCCACGATGCCGTCGCCGTCGCCCACGTCCTCGGCCTCGGGCTCGTCGAGACGCGGCGGGGGCGGGTCGACGTCGAGACGGTGAGCGAGCTGACGCGCGGCCGCACGGTCGTCGACTTCGAGGGTCGGACGGACCGGCCGGCGAACGCGGACGTGGGGGTCGCCCTCGATCGGCGGCGCTTCATCGAGCTCCTCGTCGAGGCCGTTCGGCGGTTCCCGTAGCGTGGCGATGGCGACGGTGCCCTCCTCCCGGGGCGGAGGTCGGGCGGTTGCTCCGGCACCCGGTCCTCGCCTGCATCATGATGCCAGGACGCACGCATGCGGACGACGATCAACCTGGATCCCGATGTCCCAACGCCGACGGAGGAGCACGGCCAAGTTCTGGGCCAGCTGATCGCGAAGCACGGGCTCGCCGGGAACCTCGTCAGCGACGCCCACATGGCGGCCCTTGCCATCGAGCACGGACTCGAGATCTGGTCGGCGGACACGGATTTTGCCCGCTTCACCGAGGTGCGCTGGCGGAACCCACTGGCCGAGGGGCGCTGACCCAGGACCGACCGTTCTGGTTCTCGCCGCGGGCGCTCGGCGAGGTCGTCCGAGCGGCTCGGGACGAGGCGGCGTAGGATCGCGTCGGAGCGACCGAGATGCGCGCCCTGCGGTTCCTCGTCGACGACCCCGACCCCGTCCCCCACGGGCCGCCGCCCCCGTACCGTGCCCTGGCCGAGAGCGGCGAGCTCGCCCGCCGCGCCGCCGAGGCGGTCCGGCTCCTCGGCCCGGCCTGTACCGTCTGCCCGCGCCGCTGCCGGGTCGACCGGCGGGCCGATGAGGTCGGCCTCTGCGGGATCGGTCGGCGGGCGGTCGTCGCCTCGGCCTTCGCCCACTTCGGGGAAGAGGACTGCCTCCGGGGCTGGAACGGCTCGGGGACGGTCTTCTTCTCGGGCTGCAACCTCCGCTGCGTCTTCTGCCAGAACTGGGACATCTCCCACCACGTCCGGGGTGAGGCCCTCGAACCGGCCGGCCTCGCCCGGGTCATGGTCGAGCTCCAGGGGGCCGGCTGCCACAACATCAACTGGGTCACCCCGGAGCACGTCGTGCCCCAGATTCTCGAGGCGTTACCGATCGCGGTCGAGCTCGGCCTTCGTCTCCCGATCGTCTACAACACGAGCAGCTACGACTCCCTCGATTCGCTGCGGCTCCTCGACGGCGTCGTCTCGATATACATGCCGGACTTCAAGCTCTTCAGCGAGGCGGCTTGCCGTCGCTATCTGCGGCGGGCCGACTACGCCGCCGTCGCCCGAGCGACGATCACGGAAATGCACCGCCAGGTCGGCCCGCTCATCTTCGACGATCGAGGTCTCGCCGTCCGGGGGCTCCTCCTGCGGCACCTCGTCATGCCCGGACTGCTCGCCGAGACGGAGGCGATCCTCCGCTGGGTTGCCGCCGAGCTCGGGCCGGACACGTACGTGAACCTCATGGCCCAGTATCGGCCGGCGGCGCGGGTGGCTGCCGGCGGGGAGTTCCCCGAGATCGATCGGCGGATCCGTCGCGACGAGTGGCGGCGGGCGGTCGAGATCGCGGTCGGGCTCGGGCTTCGGCTCGACGAGCGGAGTCTGGCGGCGTAGCGGTCGGGCCGCGCTTGGCGGCGGGGTGGCGTAGCATGGGGCACCGCCCGGCGAGATTGGCGCGCACCCAGGAGGCAGTCATGACGGACCCCGAACGCGAGACAGAACCCGAGACCGCGGAGGACGCGGGCGGCGGAGCGCTCAGCCCCGAGGAGCTGGAGGCGCTCAAGGAGACGATCGCGGAGCGGAAGGCGGCCCGGCGGCGTGGCGCAACCGCGGCCGACGGCGAACGGGACGTCCTCGCCAAGATCGCCGAGATGGCCGAGCCCGACCGCTCGATGGCCGAACGGATCCACGCGATCGTCCGGGAGGTCGCCCCGAACCTCGTCCCGCGGACCTTCTACGGGATGCCCGCCTACGCCAAGGACGGCCAGGTCGTCTGCTTCTTCCAGGCTGCCTCGAAGTTCAAGGTCCGCTACGCCACCTTCGGCTTCCAGCCGGCGGCGAAGCTCGACGACGGCCCGATGTGGCCGGTCTCGTACGCGCTGATCGAGCTGACGTCGCAGGTCGAGGAGCGGATCCGGGCCCTCGTCCGCAAAGCCGTCGGCTGACGAGGCGCGGGGCCGGAGGCGACCGTCGGTGCCGTCGACGGCTCGAAGCCTCGTGCTATCCTCACCGAAGCGCCCGCCGGCGAGCGAGGCTCGTCGTGGGCGGGCGATGGGCGCTCCGGCGTAGCTCAGTCGGTAGAGCGGGCGGCTGTTAACCGCTTGGTCGCAGGTTCGAGTCCTGCCGCCGGAGCCAACTGCCGATGCAGTCCGGTCGGCGGTAACATCGCCCGGCACCGCCCGGAGCTTGGGCCGACGAGGTGGGTCCGCTCGGGGGTCGACAGAGGGCTTGCGGATGCGCGGCGAGCGTGAGCATCGACGATCGGGGCCCGATTGATGACGCGCTCGAGCGGTGGGCCCGCATGAGCGACACGCCTGCCCCCAAGCCGCCGGCTCGGACCTCACGCGATCCGGGTCGGCTCGTCACACTGGCGATCCTCGTCGTCGTGGGCGTGATCGGCCTGCGCGCCTGGCAGTCGGCCGGGCTGGGCGCCGGGGCCAGCCCCGAGCCGTCGAGCGGCGGGGCCGTTGTGTCCGCTTCCCCGTCCGCCTCGCCGCCCCCCAAGGAGCCGACACCCGCACCATCCGCAACGGCATCCGGGACGGCCTCACCGGGCAGCGAGGACTCGAGTACGGCTCGGTCGATCGCCACCCGGTACGAGACGGCCCGAGCGTCCGGCGACTTTGGGACGGCCTGGTCGATGCTCTCGGCTTTCAGCCAGTCGGTCATCGGGTCGCTGGCCGAGTACGAGCAAATCGAGAAGGCCTACAACGCGAGTGGCGGGACGACGTTCCAGATCCAGGACCCGACCCGGAACCCCGACCTTTTGGCTCCCGAGTTCCTCGGTCAGGAGCTGTACCTGGACGTCCAGGCGAAGGCCGACATCAACCGGGCTTGGCTCGTCTTCGTCGTCCACCCCGACGTGCGTGGTGCGAGCGCCGGTACGACCGGGCTGCTGGTTGCCCCGACCGGCGATCACTGGTCCGTTTGGATCGTCCACTGACCTCGAGGCCGCAGCCGCGCTCGGAACGTGGGGCTCCGCAAGACGCGTCGTCCACGTGCTACATTGCTGGCATGGAACGCATCCCGATTCGCAGGCTGCGAAACCAGGCGAGTGGGGTCGTCCGCCGGGCTCGGGCCGGCGAGCGGCTTGTCATCACGGTCGACGGCGTCCCCGCCGCCGAGCTGGGGCCGCTCCGGACGAGCCGGGAGGTGCTGACCCTCGACGAGCTCGTCGCCGCCGGTGCCGTCGTCGCCCCGCGAGTCCGGACCCCGCCGCCGTTGCCGCGGCTCCGCCGTTCTCCTTCGGGTCGCTCGAGTGACGAGGTCCTCGGCGGGCTCCGCGAGCGCTGATGCTCTTCCTCGACACGTCGGCCCTCGTGAAGCGCTACATCGACGAGGTGGGCGCGGACCTCGTTCTCCGTCGCACGGGCGAGGACACGCTGTGGGCCGTCTCGGCGGTGGCGCGCCCGGAAGCGGAGATCGTCCTCTGCCGACTCGGGTTCGATCCGGGTGACCCCGAGGGTCCGTGGTCGAGCCTGCGAGACGACTGGGATCGGTGCTTCGTCGTCCCCCTCGACACCGACTGTCTGGCGAGGGCAGCCGAGATCGGCTGCCGTCTGGGGGTGCGAACGCTCGACGCCCTCCACCTGGCTGCCGCCGATCGTCTCCCGCGGCCGCTCACCGTCCTGACCTTCGATCGGCGCCTCGCCGAAGCCGCCTGAGGCGAGCGCGGCGAGCATGCCCGATAGGGGATAGCGCTCACGCGCGCGGTCGTCGGCGAGTACATGGCCCTGGTCGTACAGGAGGATCGCGCCCCGCCGGTCTGTGTGGCTCAGCGTGGCGTCGATCTCGGCGAAGGCCGTGCGCGTGATGTCCCGCGGCGCCGGACTTCCCGATCCGTGAGGCCGGTTCGACGCTGACCTCTCCGATCCCGATGCGCTCTTTGGATCACGATGGAGTGCCGCCGCCCCTTATCCCGCGCAGCCAGGCCTCCGCGCCATCGACCTCGCGACCAGGGGGGTCGAGGGGTCAGCCAGGCAACTATCCCTGGGACAGAGAAATGCCCTCGCCAAGGATCCCGCGTTGAAGCACGACCAGCGAGGCATTGGCACCAGGCGGCACCCCGTCCTCTCGGTGGCGGACCGCCCCCCGTGCCAAGACGTCGGGGATTGTGTCCGGTCCAGCTATCGCCAGCCAGACGGTGCATGCTCCATCGTCACATCGCGCTTCGATCACTTCCCAAGTGAAGCCGTCCCAATCGCTCGCGGCGGCCAGCGACGTGTAGGTCGGCTCGTCGGTGAAGACGGAAGCGCGATCACTCGGCAGGAGGAGCGACCAGCCGCGATCTGCTGCACCGCCGCGCACTGCGTCGAGGTATGCCGCGGCCTTGGCCACCGCGGCGGCCTCGTCGTTGCTGACACAGCCCGCTAGGGCCATGGAGAGAACCAGAGTGAACGTTCCGAGCCGGCAGCTCACTCCGGGACGGTGGGTAACTCGCCTGCGCATTCGGGTAGCGGCTCCTTGGGCGGGACCGGGAGCGGTTCGAAGGGTCCGGAAGTGGCGGTGATCAGCAGGTACTGCGGTCGTGGGTGACGCGGATCGGGTTCTCCCCTAGGCCAACCGTCTGCGAGGTGCGGTTCCACACCTCCAGCCACGTGAAGGTCGTTGGTGGCCGCTCGGCGCCGACTGCGCCGCACGCGGTGGTGAGGAGGGCCACCAGGGACAGAGACATGAGCCGGGCGATCCGTCTCGGCGCGTCTGCCCGGCTCGTTCCGATCATTGGCCTCGTCACTCCCAGCCCATCAGCGCCCAATAGAGGTCATCCATCACGATGTCCGCCTGTGGGTTTGCGCGACTGGCACCCTCGAGTGAGAGATCGATAAGATACACCCGCTGGTCTTGCAGCAGCTGCTCATATTGGCGCGCGCTGTGAAGGACGACAGTGGCTGAGGTCACGCCGTCCAGCGTGGCGTCCTGCAGGGCGACTAGTTCTGCGAGATCACGCTCGAGGGCGGCGGAATAGGGACTGCCGACGGTCACCCGCGGCCCAGGTCCGGTGGCGATCGCCTCCACAAATAGGATCTCGAGCCAGCGCGCTGCAGCTCGCCGAGATCGGCGGTCGACAACGGCCGACTGAAGGTAGCGATGCCCTGAGCAGGCTGGCCATCAGCGAGTAGGGCGGTCCCGGCCGCCCTGGCTTCGGCAGCGTAGACATCCAGACCGCGGCTCAGGTCAGGCCGGAGGACCGCGTCGGCAGCGCTCGTTCCGACCGACGCGGCGGCTTGTGGCGCCGCGACTTCCTGGGCGCCGGCTCCGGAGGGGGGAGTCTTGTAGCCGTATTGCGGCTGGCCCATCACGAGGTCGGTGAACCCGACGCTGTCCCACTCGGGCCAGATGTACTGCGACATTTGTCCGATCTGGCGCATCGTGCCAGGGCCAGCTTCCCAGTACTCGGTGCAGAAATAGTCGTTGCAGGCAGGGAACCAGCGCGAGAACTTCAGATAGGTGTTGTAGGAGGTGCCGGCGGTCGGGAAGGTGCTGGAATTGGCCGTCAGCTCGGCCTCCTCGTAGACCAGGTCGCCGTCGTCGTCGTCGGCGTCGTAGACCGGATTCGGCAGCGTCGTCGAGTATTGGTTCCACTGCGCATGCACGCAGCAGCTCAGATCGCGGGCGTCGCTGGTGAAGCGGTAGCCGTTCTGCTGCGCGTAGCTGCGCATGGTCGAGGCCGCCGAGGAGTTCCACGAGAAGATGGCCCGAACATAGAAGGAGTCGCCCGCCGTGCGGTAGTTCGGCGCGGTGGTCAAGGCGACTGAGTAGCTCGTCGGCGCCCAGTGCGTGGCGGCGGCCGGCAACGGGAAGACCACAAGTAGCATCAGGCCAGCGAGCGACGCGCGAACGGCGCGTGCTCGAGCGATCCTGGACATCGATCTCGCCCCCGTTGAGCGTGCTATGGGGTGGGGTTGGCTCGGCCATGTGCTCTCCAAGCTCGGCCCTCCTGACCATCCACCCTCGGGTCCTGGATGCGGAATCCGACAGCGAGTGTGGACGCCTTGGGGAGATGGGTGAATAGGAGTTGTCCACGAACTTGACCGCCTCGCGAGCGAGTTATCCACGGGCTGTTGGCCCGGTGCCCGGCCCGCCGGGCGACGATCACGGGGACGGCGTGAGCTGACGCACGCCGCGACCCTCCAGCGCGTCGCTCAGGCGCTACGATTGCCCCCAATGACCACGACGTGGGCGTGGTGCAGGCGTACCAACGCGGCTCAGCTGTCGCTGGGCGAACGAGCACAGACGTCGGGATACTTACGGCGAACGCCCCTCCCCTTGACCTTCCAGCCGGGTGGAAGGTGTAAGGTCCTCCCATGACACCCACGCGAACGCCGTCGACGACCGACGGCCGCACCTCCGGTCGAGGGTCGGGGCGAGAGACTGCTCCCGCCGAGCGGCCGATGCGCATCGGGGAGCTGGCCCGGCGGATGGGCCTCAACCCGAGGACGATCCGCTATTACGAGACGATCGGCCTGCTCCCCGCGCCGAAGCGCGCATCGTCCGGCTATCGGATCTACGGCGCCGGAGACGCCGAGCGGATCGCCTTCATCCGCCGAGCCCAGACGTTCGGGCTGCGGCTCGACGTCATTGGCGAGATCCTCGCCCTTCGGGACCGCGGCGAGCGACCGTGCGATTACGTGCTCACGGCGGTCCGCCGCGAACTCGACGCGCTCGAAACTCGAATCGCCGAGCTCCACGCCGTTCGCGATCAGATGGCGATGCTGCTCTCGCGAGCCGAGGCCCTGCCGATTCCGGAAGGGCGCTTCTGCGGCCTCCTCGAGCATCAGCAAGGAACGGAGGCGAGATCCGAATGACGGGACCCCAAGAGATCGTGCTCAGCGTGCCGATGCACTGTGACGGCTGCGCGAACGCCGTCCGGAGCGTGTTGCGGCGAACCGAGGGCGTGCTCCGCGTCGATGCCGATTGCCGGCGAGGTGAAGTGCGGCTTCGCTTCGACCCGGCGCGGCTCAGCGAAGAGCAGATCCGCGAGCGCATCCGCGCCGCCGGCTTCGAACCGGCCTAGCGCCGTGCCGGCAGCACTGGGCGACGCGCGACCGCCCGCTTCGGCCGGTGACGTCGAGCGGGCGCTCGCCACCGAGCGCCTCAAGATCGGGGGCATGAGCTGCTCGTTCTGCACGACCACGATCACGACCGCGGTGGGCCGCTTGCCCGGCGTCGAGGAGGTCGGGGTGTCGCTGGCCCACGAGGAGGCGCTCGTTCGCTACGACCCGCGCGTCCTGAGCCCCGACCGCATCCGCGAGACGATCCGCGACATCGGCTACACCGTCCGCGACCCGGCCAAGCTGCGGACGTTCGAGGACGAGGAGCGGGATCTGCGGCGGGAGCGGAACCGGCTCCTGGCGGCAGCCTCGCTCTCGGCGGCAACGTTCCTGCTCATGCTCCTCGGAATGTGGCTGCGGCTGGTCACGATCCCGCTGATGCCATGGCTCATGCTGGCCTTGACGCTGGCGACGATGTTCGCGACCGGCGGGTACATCAAGCGGATGGCCTGGGCCTCGCTGCGGCGGGGCATCCTCAACCAGCACGTCCTCCTCGAGTTCGGTGCCTTCGCCGGCCTGGCCGGAGGGCTACTCGGGCTCTTCGTCAGCCGGGCTTTCCCGGCGCCCGACTTCTTCGCCGTCGCGACCTTCATCACGACCTACCACATCCTGTCCGGTTACGCTTCGCTCCTCGTCCGCACCCGCTCCGGGCAGGCGGTCCGACGGCTGCTCGCCCTCCAACCCGACACCGCCCGCCTCGTCCTCGACGACGGGCGCGAACGAGAGGTCGCTGTCGCCGAGGTGCGGGTCGGCGACCGGGTGCGGATCCGTCCCGGGGAGCGCATCCCGGTCGACGGCGACGTGGTCGAGGGCACCTCCGCGGTCGACGAGGCGCTCGTCACCGGTGAGCCGATCCCGACCGAGAAGGGCGTCGGCGACGGCGTCATCGGCGGCTCCGTCAACCTGACCGGGACGCTCGTGGTGCGGGTCAGCCGCGTCGGCACCGAGTCGTTCCTCGAACAGGTGGCGCGGTCGATCGAGGAGGCCCGGGCCTTGCGCCCGGGGATGCTCGCGCTCGTCGACCGCATCCTCCGCCACTACGTTCGCGGCGTCCTCGCCGTCGCGGTGCTTGCGTTCGCCCTCTGGACGGTGGGTCCGGTCCTCGGCGGGGCCGGACCGGACCTGACGCGCGCCACGTTCGCCGCGCTCGCCGTGCTCGTCATGGGCTATCCCTGCGCCCTCGGGATGGCGACGCCGCTGGCGATGATCCGCGGCGGCGGCATGGCCGCCGAACGCGGCATCCTGATGCGCTCCGGCGAGGCGTTCACGGTCATGCAGGAGCTTCGTACGATCGTCCTCGACAAGACCGGCACGATCACCCGCGGCGAGCCGGCGGTGAGCGACGTTCTCCCCGAGCCCGGCGTCGACGCGGTCGAGCTGCTGCGGGTCGCGGCGTCGGCCGAAGCGGCGAGCGAGCACCCGATCGCCCGAGCCGTCGAGCAGGCGGCGGACGAGCGGGGGATCCGCCTCCTGGGGGTTGAGGAGTTCCGGGCTCGCGTGGGGTGGGGCGTCGAGGCGCGACTCGGGGGATCGCGGGTCCTCGTCGGGAGGCCCGGCCTCCTGGCCGAGGCCGGGGTCCGAACGGAGACCCTCGACCGGCGCCGGCAGGCCCTCGAGTCGCAGGGCCAGACCGTGATCGGCGTGGCGCGCGACGGGCGGCTCCTCGGCCTCATCGCTATCGCCGACCGACCGAAGGCGGACGCCGCCGCGGCGGTCGCGCGGATGCGGGAGGCCGGCCTCAGCCCGGTGATGATCACCGGCGACAACGAGCGGACGGCCCGGGCGGTGGCGGCCGAGGTCGGCATCGACCGAGTCCTGGCGGGGGTGCTGCCCGATGCCAAGGCGCAGTGGATCCGCCGCCTCCAGCGAGACGGACACCGGGTGGCGATGGTCGGCGACGGGATCAACGACGCGCCGGCGCTGGTCCAGGCCGACGTCGGTATCGCCATCGGTGCCGGGACCGACATCGCCATCGAGAGCGCCGACGTCGTGATCCTGGGCGACCGGCTCGGGGCGGTGATGGACGCCTACGAGATCGGCCGGAGCTCGTACGCGAAGACGAAGGAGAATCTGGCGCTCGCGTTCGCCTTCAACGGGATCGGCGTGCCGCTGGCGGCCACCGGTCTCGTCCACCCCGTCTGGGCCATGGTGGCGATGGCGGCGTCGGTCTCGACGGTCCTGGCGAACTCCTTCGGCGGACGGCTGCTCCGCCGGGTGGCGAGCCGCCCGTAGGGGCGTTCCGACCGGGGGTTCGGATCCCCCGGCCCCTCAGCGCAGTCGCCGGGCGAGCCGCCAGAGGGCGCCGAGCCAGGGCCGGCTCGAGACCTCGTGGGCGGGGACGAAGCAGACCGGCTCCGCCCCGAAGCCCCGCTTGAAGAGATAGAGGTTCCAGAGCGGATGCTCGGGGCCGCCCGGGATCCCGGGTGCCCGGGGCGTGTCGACCCCGCCGAGGTCGTAGGCGCGGAAGCCGGCCTCGGCCGCCCAGCGGAGGATCGACCACTGGAGGAGGTGGTTCGCGTTCGTCTCGGCGAGGCGCGCCTCGTCGGCCGAACCGGCCTGGTAGAGGTGGAGCCGATCCCCGCAGCGAAGGACGACCGCCCCGACGTCGCGGCGCCCCTCCAGACCGGCGAACCAGCACCAGGCGTGGCCGGCAGAGACGAGCGATCGCCACTGGGCGATCTGGTAGGCGCGGGCCCGGAGGACGATCCCCTCGCGGCGGGCCGTGGCGGCGAGGAGCTCCCACATCCTCTCCAAGGCGGCCGCGAGCGGGTCGTCGTCGGCCGCGGCGCCGGGTGTTCCGCCGGGGCCCACCTGCTCGACGGTGACCCCGGTCCGCCGGGCTCGGTTCACGAGGTTCGCCGTGCTCTTCCGAAGGAGCCGATGCTGCTCGCGTTCGTCGCGGGCCAGGGGCACGAGCATCGCCGTCCGCGAGACCTGGATCGGCCGCGGGCTCGGACGGAACCCGGCCGCGGCGAGCGCCCCGGCCAGGGGCCCGCCGTCCTCCCAGAGCGGATCGACGGTGAGCGCCAAGGCCCGGCGTCGGCGGGCGAGGTCGGCGAGGGCCCGGAGGACCGCCGGCGCGCTCCGCTCGGCGTCGCCCAAGAGGATCGGTCCCCGGGGGGCATAGAGGACCGACCAGCGGCCGATCTGTCGCTCCTGGAGCGAGACGACCCCGAGCCAGGCGTCCTGCGCCCCGGCGGCCCGGATCGCGAGGCGGCGGATCCGCCAGCCGCCTTCGGCCTTGTGCTCGCCCCAGGCGTGGGACTGGAAGGCGTGGCCGCCGGGGGACCGGACGGCGAGCTCGTCCCAACGGGCCGCCGGCCAGTCGCTCGCGTCGACGATCTCGGTCGCGGGCAAACCGCCGGTCGTCGGGGCGGACGTGGGGGTTGCTCCGGCCGTGGCCCGGTCGGCACGCGGGCCGGTCACGGCTCCGAACCCCCACCCGCCGGCCATCGGGCCGCCAGCCGACCCGGCAGGAGCGGGCGGAGCTCGGCGAGCTCCGGGCAGCCCCGCAGGCGGGCGTACGCGACGTAGGCGATGGCGCCCGCCGCCGAGGCCAGGCCGCCCCGGGCCAGCCACAGGAACGGGCCGCCGACCCCCGAGCCGAGGGCCGCGACGACGGCGAGATCCGCGGCGAGGACGACCGCCCCGACGAGGAGGGCCCCGCCAAGGTGGCCGGCGCCGGCCCGGAGGATCGGCCCGGGTCGGAACCCGGGGACGAGCCGGGTCAGCCAGAACCCGAGGAGGGCGACCTCCAGCCACGCCCCGAGGCCGATGGCAAGGGCCAGCCCAGCTGTCCCGAAGAGCCCGGCGAGGACGATCGCGGCCGGCACGTCGAGGGCGACGGCAGCGAGCGCCGCCGCCACCGGGCGCCGGGTGTCGCGCCGGGCGTAGAAGGCCCGGGCCAGGACGGCGACGAGGGCCTCCGGGGTGAGGGCGAGGAGGAAGGCCTGGAGGGTCGCGGCGGTCCGCTCGACGGCCGCCGGGTCGAAGCGGCCGTAGCCGACGAGGAGGCGAACGAGGGGCTCGGCGAGGACCGCCATCGCCGCCGACAGGGGGAGCATGACGAAGAGGAGGAGCCGCAGTGAGCGGTCGAGGAGCTCGTGGTAGCGCTCGCCGGCGCCGCGGGCCTGGGCCGCCGAGAGCGACGGCAACAGGACGATCCCGAGCGGCAGACCGATGAGCCCGACCGGGATCTGGAGGATCGTGAAGGCGACGGTGTAGACGGAGACGGCGCCCGCCCCGAGGACCGAGGCGAGGCTCGTGTTCACGAGGAAGACGACCTGGCTCGCCCCGAGGCCGAGGGCCCGCGGCAGGAGGAGGGCGAGGGTCTCGTGGACGGCCGGATCCCGCAGGTCGAGCGCGATCTGCCGGAGCCGGCCGAGGAGCTGGGGGAGCTGGATCCCCAGGTGGGCCGCCGCCCCGACGACGACGGCGACGGCGACGCCGGCGATCCCGAACGGGCCGGCCAGGAGGAGCGCCCCGACGATGATCGCGCTGTTGTAGGCGACCGGTGCGAGGCCCGAGGCCAGAAAGCGCTCTTGGCTGTTGAGGACCGCCGTCGCGACGGTCCCGAGGGTGAGGAAGACGGTCGCGACGAGGAGGATCCGCGTCAGGTCGACGGCGAGGGCCTGTCGCTCGGGCGGGAACCCGGGCGCCACGAACGGCAGGATCGCCGGGGCCGCGATCGCGGCGGCGAGGGCGAGGAGGGCGACGACGCCGAAGACGAGGAGGGCGACCGAGCCGGCGACCCGCCACGCCCGGACCTCCTGGTCGGTGGCGAAGAGCCCGGCCAGGACCGGGACGAGGGCCGAGGAGAGGGCGCCTGCGGCCGCCAGCTGGAAGACCGCGTCGGGGATCCGAAAGGCGGCGAAGTAGGCGTCGAGCTCGGGCCCGGCCCCGAAGAGGGCGCCGATGACCGCGACGCGAACCCAACCGGTGAGGCGCGAGGCGAAAAAGGCGAGGGCCAGACCCAGGCCGGCCCGGGCCAGCGGCCGGCGGGCGGTACTCATCGGCCGAGCGCTCCTGCGGCCGGCTACGGACAGCTCGCCTGGTTCGGCTTCTTGACCTGGAGGACGACCGAGCTCCCGGGGGGCACACTCGTCCCCGGCGCCGGCGATTGACCGACGACCCTCCAGTCGGCACCCGCCCCCGGCGGATCGAGGACCGGCTGGAGGCCGGCGGCGGCGACCTGGGCGGCCGCCTCGACCGCCGTCAGGCAGGCGTACGAGCCGACGCTGACGGGCTCGGCGCTCGCCCCGGGGCTCGGACACGGCCCCAGGTTCGGGTCGCACGACGGCGGCGGACTCGGCGACGGCAGGACGATCGGGCACGTCTCGGTCGGCGCCCAGGGCGCGCCCCAGGTCGCTCCGTAGGGGCGGAAGCTGTTGTTGTAGAAGTAGCTCGTCCGGGTCTTCCGGGGGCCGCCGGCGACGCCCGGACCGCGCTGTGCCCGCCGGACCCAGTCCCGATCGTAGCGTTGCCAGGTCGGGAAGGCCGCATCGATCGCCACGAGGGCATCCGGATTGAGGAAGCCCTTCGTCTCCTTCGGTCCGGCGCAGCCGTCCTGCCAGAGGAGGCCGCTGGCGGCGTCGATGTCGACGGCCATCTTCGTCGTGTCGACCTGGGTTGGGACGGTCCCGGCGATGAAGATCTCCTTGACGGTCTTCGTCGTGAAGGGACCCGGCAGCATCCCGCTGAAGGCGTCGACGGTCGCCTCGACGATCCCGCGCGGCCGGGGGAAGTCGACGATCGGGGTGCCCTTCGTCACCGCGTTCATGAACTCCTGCCAGAGGGGCGTCGGCGCCTCGAGGGAGAAGAGCCCCCCGGCCGGAGAGTTGTCGCTGTTGCCCATCCAGACGAGGGTCGCGATCGCCGGTGCCTTCGGGTCCTCCGGCGGCGCGACGTAGCCGACGGACATGAGGTCCTTCGTGTCGTTCGTCGTGCCCGTCTTTAGCGCCGCCGGTCGACGCCGCCCGCCGTCGGTGAGGCGGGCCTGGCCCCAGTACGGGTTGACGGCCGGGTTCGTGTTCCCGGCCAGGATGTCGGTGATGATGTAGGCGGCCTGGGGGCTGGCGACGGGCTCGCCCGCCGGCGGGGTGTCGGTCGTCGGCCAGACCCGGGTTCCGGACGCGTCGTAGACCTCGAGGATCGTCCGGCGGGGCATGAGGGCGCCGCCGTTGGCGATGGCGCCGTAGGCGCTCAAGAGGTCGATCGGGTGGAGTTCGAGGGTGCCGATGGCGAGCGAGACGCCAGCGGGATTGCGGTCCTGCTGGAACTGGATCCCGAAGCGCTGGGCGTTCGCGAACACGTGATCGGGGCCGATGATCGCCGCCGCCTTGATCGCCGGGATGTTCAGCGAGAACTGGAGCGCCTGGCGAAGGCGGAGCGGTCCCCGCTCGAGGCCGTCGGCGTCGGTCGGCGTGTAGCCGCCGCCGAAGTCGGTGACGACGTCCATGAAGACGCTCGCCGCGGTGAGGATCCGGTCGTCGATCCCGGTGATGTAGTTGATCGGCTTGAAGGCCGATCCCGGCTGGCGCCAGCCGTCGGCGAGGACGTCGAACTTCGGCTGGAACTGCTTCGTCGCCTTCGCGGCGTAGTAGTCGGCGCTCCCGACGTAGGCGAGGACGTCCCCGGTCCGATAGTCGATCGCCGCCATCGCCCCGTTGTGAATCGAGGCGCCGCGGAGCTTCGTGATCCACGAGCGGGTCGGGACCCCGACGCTCTTGAGGCAGGCGGCGATGTCCTTCTGGCGGGGGCAGATGACCGCGGCCTTCAGCCAGCGCTCGGCCGTCTGCTGCATCTTCAGGTCGAGGGTCGTGACGACCCGATAGCCGCCGCTCTCGACGGCCGGACAGGCATCGGCCTGGGCGGTCCCGCAGAGGATCGCTCCCAAATCCCGGCGGACCTGCCAGACGAAATGGGGCGCCTGCCAGATCGGGGTCTTCTGGGGGGCGAGGATGACCGGCTCCCGCTTGGCCTGCTCGTACTCGGCCGGCGAGTGGCGCGACCCCGACAGGACGCTCCGGGTCTTCATGAGCTCGAGGATGTAGTTCCGGCGCTGGACGATCGGGGAATCCGGCGGGACGACGAGCTGGACCTTGTCGGGCGGGCACGACCCCTCGGCGTCGACCGGGACCGTGCACTGCTCGACGGCGTTCTTGACGAGGTCGTACTGGGAGGGGGCCTGGGGGATCCCGGCCAGGATCGCGGCCTGGGCCAGGGTCAGGTCCTTGAGGTCCTTCCCGAAGTAGCTCTGGGCCGCGGCGGCAACCCCGTAGCTCTGGTTGCCGTAGTAGTTCGTGTTCAGGTAATAGGTGATGATCCGCTGCTTCGCCGCCTCCACCGAGCCGTGCTCCTGGCTCAGGAGCTCCTGGGTGAGGCGGACGGCCTGGACGATCTCCTTGAGCTTCCGCTCGTAGCGGGAACCGGCGAGGACCTCTTCGGGGAGGAGGAGCTGGCGGACGAGCTGCTGGGTGATCGTCGAGGCCCCGCGCTCGTTGCCGCCGATCGTGCTGATCGCCGCCGAGACGATCCCGACGAAGTCGAAGCCGGCGTTGTCCCAGAACGTCTTGTCCTCGATCGCCGTCGTGGCGTCGAGGAGCTCCGGCGGGATCTCGTCGAAGGTGACGACCTCCCGGCGGTCGGATCCGAAGCGGGCGAGCTCGGTCTGGCCCGTCCGGTCGAAGACGACCGTCTGCTGGGAGAAGCGGACGTTGTCGAGGGTCGTGACCGGGTCGGGGAGCCCGGCGGCGATGTTGTTGTAGGCGACGACGGCGAAGGCGAGCCCGGCGAGGCCGAGGGTGACGAAGCTGCCGAAGAGGAGGAGGGGGAGGCCGATGGCGAAGGCGCGGAGCGCGCCGCGCCCACCCCCGCCGGAGCGTCGCAGCGATCCGTTGCGCCGACGGCGCTGGCGCCGCATGAGGCTCGTCTGCATGCCAAGCCGTGACGATAGCACAGCGCCCGGAGGCGGCCGGTCGGGCGGGCGGGTCGGGCTCCGGTCACCCGTCACAGGGCAGGAGACCGGCCGCCTCCTTGGCCTCGAGGACGTGGAGCGCGGCCTCGTCGACCCGATCCCGGAACGAGGGCTCCGTCCGGACGCGGTCGGCGACCGCCCGAGCCATTTCCACGGCGACGTCCACCGGCCGGACGACGATGAGGTCGCCGCCGGCTTCGAGGAACTGGACGGCGCGGTCGCCGGGCGGGATCGAGGCGACGGCCTCGGCCGAGAGGCTGTCGGACATGACGAGGCCCGAAAAGCCGAGGTCCCGGCGAAGCAGTCCGTCGATGATCATCGACGAGAAGGCGGCGATGGTCCCCGGGTCGATCGCCTCGTCGCGGCGAGAGCGACCATGACGGCCGGGGCACCCGCTTCGATGCCGTTTCGGAAGGGCTCGAGGTTGGGATCGTCGGCGGTCGTGACGGGATCGACGACTCCGCTCGCGATGTCGGTGTTGTCGGTCACCCTGCCCAAGCCCGGGAAGTGCTTCACGGTCGTCGCCACGCCGGCTGCGGCCATCCCCTCGGCGAAGGCGGCGACGTGCTCGCCGACGACCCCCGGTTCGAAGCCGAACTCCCGGTCGAGGGCGCCGATCGGCGCATTGTCGCGGGCCCCCTGCTGCGGAACGACGTCGGCCACCGGGGCGAAGTCGAGGTTGACGCCGGCGGCGAGGAGCTGCCGCCCCCAGCGCTCGGCTCGGCTGCGAAGGGTGGCCGGTGCCCACGTGCCCTGCTCGAGGGCCGACGGGATCCGGTCGAAGCCGGGACCGCGGAGGGCCTGGATCTGCCCGCCCTCCTGGTTCGCCGCGACGAAGAAGCCGATCCCGCCGGTGTTCGCGGCGGAGCCCTGCGCCTGGATCGTCCTCGCAACCGCACCGACCGCCGCGCCGAGGGTCGTCGTCCGGGTGAACCACCACGAGCCGATGTGCTCGGCGGCAATGGCCTCGCGTCCGGCCGGCCCGAGCTCGTTGTCGGCGAGACCCACGGCGAAGAGCTGACCGATCCGCTGCGCCTCGGTCAGGCGCGCCAGGACCTGGGCTGGGCACGACGGGGGGCGTGTCGGCGTCGGGGTCGCGGAGGGCGGGGAGGCGGGCAGGCTCGTCGCCGGCGTCTCCGTGGCCGACGGGGCGGTGGGGCTCGGGCGGGGGGAGGCCGCTCCGGGACTCCCCGGTTCGGGCCGCGGGGCCGTACACGCCGCGAGGGCGAGGACGAGGAGCGCCGCGGGTGCGACGCGGCGACCACCCCCGACCGGGTCCGGCCGGCGGGAGGTCAGGCAACGACCGAGTCGCGGTTGCACGGTCGATCGACGGCTCGGCGCCGCCGATTGTGGCGCCCCGTCGACAGACCGACCGGTCGGTCGGTAGACTGGGCGGCATGACGGGTCAGTCCGGAGGGTCCCTCGCCGAACGGTCTCGGCGCCGACGCGAGCGGATCCTCGACGCCGCCGCCCACGTCTTCAGTCGGGCCGGGTACCGCGACGCCGCCGTCGACGACATCGCCAGGGAGGCGGCGACGAGCAAGGGCGGGATCTACTTCCACTTCCCGACGAAGGAGGCGATCTTCACCGAGCTCATCCGCTCGACGGCGGAGCGGCTCGTCGCGAAGGTCGAGCGGGAGGTGGCCCGGGAGACGGACCCCGTAGCCCAGGCCGACGCCGCGATTCGGACGGTCCTCCGGACCTTCGCCGGCCACCGCTCGATGGCCCGGCTCCTTCTCGTCGACGCCCTCGGCGCCGGGCGCCCCTTCCGGGCCGAACTCCTCCGACTCCACGAGCGCTTCGGGGACCTCATCGCCGGGTACCTCGAGCGGGCGGTCGCCGACGGCATCATCCCGCCCCTCGACGTCCGGGTCGCCGGCACCGCCTGGTTCGGGGCGATCCACGAAGTCGTCCTCCGTTGGCTCGTCGCCGACCGCCCGCCGCCCCTCGAGGATGCGTACCCGACGCTCCGGGTCGTCCTCCTCCGGAGCGTCGGGGTCCCGGAGGAGCGGCTCCGGCGCCTCCCCGACCGATGACGATCCGGGCCCGGGACGCCGTCGCCGGTTCGTCGTCGGTGGTCGAGGTCGGAGCAGCGTCGGCGCTCGTCGCGGAGCTGGGGGGCGCCCTCGAGGCGCTCGTTCGGGACGCCGCCGGACGTGGGGCGCGCACCGTCGGCGCCTCGGTTCGTGCTCCATGGCTCGATCCGCTCGGCATCGCCGATCGGGCGCTGCGGCTCGGCGTTCCGACCGCCGTCTGGTGTCAGCCCCTCGCCGGGCGGATCCTCGTCGGGGCGGGGGAGGCGACCGCGATCGGGCTCGAGGGCGCCGATCGGTTCGAGGCGGCCGAGGCGGCTCGCCGACGCCTCGCCGCGTCGGCCGTCGTCGGCGGTCCGGCGGCCGGTCGTCCGGGGGCCGGCCTCTACCTCGTCGGCGGGGCGGCCTTCGCCGTCGGCGCCGGCCGCGACGCGATCTGGCGGAGCTTCGGCGGGGGCCGCCTTCGGCTCCCGCGGCTGACCCTCGTGGCCGGCGGCGACGAGGCGATCCTCACCGCGAGCATCGTCCTCGAGCCGTCGGCCGACCCGGCGACGGAGATCGATGCGGTTCGGGTCCTCGCCGAGCAGCTCGTCGGCGCGTGGGAACCGGAGCCGGACGGGCGAGGGGACGCCGACCCGGCGATGGCCGGGGAGCCGCGACCCAGGCTTCGGGTCGCCGCCTGCTACCCCGACCGGCCGGCGTGGGAGGCGGCCGTCGCCCGGGCCGCCGGTGCCGTCGGCCGCGGACGCCTCGACAAGGTCGTCCTCGCCCGGCGGGTCGACCTCGTCGCCGAGGCGCCGATCGACGTCGCGGCCGTTCTCCGCCGCCTCGTCGCGGGGGCGCCCGGCTCGACGATCTTCGCCGTCTCGCACGGCGGCCGCGACGGACCCGTCTTCCTCGGCGCCTCGCCGGAGCGGCTCGTCGAGGTTCTGGGCCGGACGCTCCGGACCGTGGCCCTGGCCGGGACGATCGGTCGAGGCGCCGACCCCGACGAGGACGCCGCCCTCGCCGCCGAGCTCCTCGCCTCGGAGAAGGATCGAGAGGAGCACGCCGTGGTCGTCGACATGCTCCGAACGACCCTCGCCCCCCTCGTCGAGGACCTCGCCGTCGACCGGCAGCCGCGGGTCGTTCGGCTGTCCACGGTCCAGCACCTCGCGACGGAGTTCGTCGGACGGCTCCGGGCGGACGACGGCCTCCTCGGGCTCGTCGGGCGGCTCCACCCGACGCCGGCCGTCGGCGGCTGGCCGCGCGAGGCTGCCCTCGCCTACATCGAGGAGGAAGAGGGGCTCGACCGGGGCTGGTACGCGGGCCCGGTCGGTTGGGTCGATCTGGCCGGCGACGGCGAGTTCGTCGTCGGGATCCGCTCGGGGGTCGTCTCGGGTGCGCGGGCGAGCCTCTTCGCCGGCTGCGGGATCGTCGCCGATTCGGAGCCGGATCGGGAGTGGGAGGAGTCCGAGCTGAAGCTGGCCGCCCTGGCGGGCGCCCTCGGGCGGTTCGAGGGAGCGGACGACCGATGAGCGGGACACCGGCCGGGCCGCTCCGGGCCTTCGTCGAGGCGCTCGCCGGGGCGGGGGTCCGCGAGGCGGTCGTCTGCCCGGGCTCCCGTTCGACGCCCCTCGCCCTCGCCCTGCGGCGCCATCCGGGGCTCCGGGTCTTCGTCCATCTCGACGAGCGGGCGGCGGGCTTCTTCGGGCTCGGGCTCGCCCGGGCCGCCCGACGACCGGTCGTCCTCCTCTCGACGTCGGGGACGGCGGCCGTCAACTTCGGGCCGGCCGTGACCGAGGCGCACGAGGCGCGGGTTCCCCTCGTCGTCGTGACGGCCGACCGGCCGCCCGAGCTTCGCGACCGGGGCGCGAACCAGACGATCGACCAGCTCCGCCTCTACGGCAGCCGCGCGAAGTGGTTCGTCGAGCTGCCGGTCCCCGAGGCCGGATCGACGGCCGAGGCCCACGTCCGCTGGGTCGCCGCCCGGGCCGTGGCGACGGCGGCCGCGGCCCCCGCCGGGCCGGTCCAGGTGAACTGGCCGTTTCGGGAGCCCCTCGTTCCGGAGGGCTCCCTCGAGCCGGATCCGGAGGCTCCGCTCCACACCCGGGTCGTCGCGGGGGTCCGGGTCCCGGCGGAGGAGGACCTCCGCGCCCTCGCGGATCGACTCGCCGCCGCCCGGCGACCGCTCCTCGTCTGCGGGCCCTTCGACCGGCCGGGCGGCGCTGCGGCTCTCGCCGGGCTGGCGCGGGCCGTCGGGGCGCCGATCCTGGCGGACGGCCTGGCGAACCTCCGGACGGGGCCGCACGATCGGACGAACGTCGTGGCCCACGCCGATCTCGTCCTCCGCTCCGAGCGGGCCCGGACCGCCCTCCGCCCCGACCTCGTCCTCCGCTTCGGAGGCACGCCGACGTCGAAGGCGCTCTCGGGGTATCTCGTCGAGACGGCGGCGCCCCAGATCGTCGTCGACGACGGCGGCTGGAACGAGCCGACGCTCCTGCCGGGGACGCTCGTCCAGGCCGAGCCGGTTGCCCTCGCCCGCGCTCTGGCGGCGGCGGCCGGGGCGGCGGTCGCCGCGCGTTGGGGCGGGCGAGCGGACGGCGAACCGGACTGGCTGGCGGCCTGGCGGGCTGTCGACGCGGCGGCCGCAGCGGCGATACGGGCGACGGCGGCGGCGCTCGGCGAGCCCTTCGAGGGCGAGGTCTTCGTCGATCTGGCGGAGCGGCTGCCGGAGGGGACGATCGTCTACGTCGGGAACTCGATGCCGGTCCGCGACCTCGACGCGTACCTGCCCTCGGGGGCGGGGGCGGTCCGCTGGCTCGGCAACCGGGGGGCGAGCGGGATCGACGGGGTCGTCTCTTCGGCCCTCGGGGCGGCGGCGACCGGCGTCCCGGTCCTCGCCGTGGTCGGCGATCTGTCGTTCCTTCATGACCTGAACGCCTCGGTGACGATCCGGGCCTCGGGTCTGCGGGCGACGATCGTCGTCGTCGACAACGACGGCGGCGGGATCTTTTCCTTCCTCCCCCAAGCGACGACGGAGCGTCCGGAGGTTGGGCTACCGGCCCACTTCGAGGAGCTCTTCGGGACGCCCCACGGCGTGGACGTGGCGGCCGTCGCCCGGGCCCTCGGAGCGGAGACGGACGAGCTCGAGGCGGGTCGGGTCGGGGAGGCGGTGGGCCGGGCCGTGGCGGCGAGCCTCGAACGTCCGGCGATCCGGGTCCTTCGGCTGCGGACGGACCGGGCCCGGAACGTCGAGCTCCACCGGCGGGTCGCCGCCGCCGTCGAGGCGGCCGTCGAGACGGCGCTCGGGGGGCTCGGCCCCGAGCGGGTCGGTTCCGAGGCGGCTTCGGTTGGTTCGTCCACGACGATCGAACGAGGGTGAGCAGAATGAACGACACGGCCCAGGTTCGCTGGACGGAGGTCCGCTCGTACGAGGACATCCGGTACGAGCACTCGGGGACGGGGATCGCGAAGATCACGATCAACCGGCCCGAGGTCCACAACGCCTTCCGGCCCAAGACAGTGAGCGAGCTCATCGACGCCTTCCGCCACGTCCGAGACGACGCGTCCATCGGAGTCGTCCTCTTCACCGGGGCCGGCGACAAGGCCTTCTGTTCGGGCGGGGACCAGCGCTACAAGACGATCGCCGGCTATGCCGACGAGGAGGGGATCGCCCGCCTCAACGTCCTCGACCTCCAGCGGCTCATCCGGAGTCTGCCGATCCCCGTCATCGCCCTCGTCAACGGCTACGCGATCGGGGGCGGTCACGTCCTCCACGTCATCTGCGACCTGACGATCGCGAGCGAGAACGCGATCTTCGGCCAGACGGGGCCGAAGGTCGGCTCCTTCGACGCCGGCTACGGGGCGACGATGCTGGCCCGGATCGTCGGCCACAAGAAGGCCCGGGAGATCTGGTATCTCTGCCGCCAGTACACGGCCCGCGAGGCCCTGGAGATGGGGCTCGTCAACGCCGTCGTGCCGCTCGCCGAGCTGGAAGCCGAGGGGATCCGCTGGGCGAACGAGATCCTCGAGAAGAGCCCGACGGCGATCCGCTTCCTGAAGCGGGCCTTCAACGCCGACGTCGACGGGCTCGCCGGGCTCCAGGAGCTGGCCGGCGACGCGACGATGCTCTTCTACATGACCGAGGAATCCCACGAGGGGAGCCGGGCCTTTCTGGAGAAGCGACGGCCCGACTTCCGGAAGTTCCCGAGGCGGCCGTGACGGGCGGGATCGCGCGGGTCGACGGGCGCGGCGGGGTCGGGGGGAAGCTTGCCGCCTGGCGGCTGGCGATCCGGATCCCGACGCTGCCGGCGGCGGTCGGGCCGGTCCTCGTCGGCCTGGGGGTCGGGCTGTCGGAGGGCGCCTGGCGGCCGCTGCCGGCGGTCCTCTGCCTCGCCGTGGCGGTCCTCCTCCAGGTCGCGGCGAACCTGGCGAACGACCTCTTCGACTTCCGGCGGGGCGCCGACGCGGCCGACCGGCTCGGGCCGCCGCGGGCCGCCGCCCTGGGCTTGCTGAGCGAGCGGGAGCTCGCCGTCGGGACGGCCGTCGTCGTTGGTCTCGCCGCCGTCGCCGGGCTCGGGCTCGTCGCGCTCGGGGGGCCGGTGCTCCTCGTCCTCGGGGCGGCGGCGATCCTTGCAGCCCTTGCCTATACCGGCGGCCCGTTCCCCTACGGCTACCGCGGCCTCGGGGAGGTCTTCGTCTTCGTCTTCTTCGGGCTCGTGGGGGTCGCGGGGACGGCGTATCTCCAGCTCGAGGCCTGGACCCCGCTGGGGTTCGCGGCGGCGGTGCCGGTCGGGTGTCTCGTGACGGCGATCCTCGTCGTGAACAACCTCCGGGACCTGGAACCGGATCGGCGGGCGGGGAAGCGGACCCTGGCGGTTCGGTTCGGGGCGGCGTTCGCCCGGGCTGAGTACGCGGGGCTGTGGATCGCCGCGTTCGCGGTGCCGCCGAGCCTCGTGCTCGCCGGGGCGGTCGGGCCGACGGCCCTCCTGCCGCTCCTCGTCGTGCCGCTCGGCTGGCGGCTCGCCGACCGGGTCCGGACGGCGACCGATCCGCGGGATCTCAATCCGGTCCTGCGCTCCACGGCGCGGGCGCAGCTCGCGTTCGCGGTGTTGTTCGCGGTCGGGCTGGCGCTCGGCGGTCGGGGCTGAGATTGGCGGTCGGTTGGACGGTCGCCGCCTCGACGCGCGACCAAGGAACCCCGGGAGGACGTCGGTGACCAGGATCGTCGACATCGGGCTCTACCACCTCCGCGTGCCCTTCCGGACGCCGGTCCGGTTCGGCGCCGTCGAGCGCGACGTCCTCGACCTCCTCCTCGTCCGGCTCCTCGACGAGGACGGCCGCGTCGGGTGGGGCGAGGTGCCGGGCGGAGCCGGGATACCCACGCCGACCGGGTCGACCGGCGACGCGGCGCTCTTCGAGGTCCTCGCCCGGTTGGCGGCCCCGAAGCGACCCGCCTCGCCCGAAGACGCGGCGCCGGGCCTCGGCCGCACCATCTCCGACCTCGGGCCCGGCGGGGCTGCGGGCCTCCTCGGGCCGACCTTCGCCGCCGGGATCGCGACCGCCCTCCTCGACCTCGTGGGCCAGGAGCTCGGGCGGCCCGTGGCCGGCGTCCTCGGCGCCGCCCCGGAATCGCCGCCGCGGATCGCCGTGAACGGGCTCGTGCGGGCCGACCGGTCGCCCCGGTTCGACCCCGACCGGGTGGTCGAGGAGAGCGCAGCGCAGCTCCGAGCCGGGATCCGGACGCTCAAGCTCAAGGCGGGCGAGCCGGGCGAGCTCGAAGCGGCACTGCGAGCGATCCGGGAGGCGTTCGGGCCCGAGATCCGCCTCCGGGTCGATTGGAACGGCCGGCTCGACCCGGCCGAGGCGGCGGCGCAGCTCCGGCGCCTCGACTGGGCGGACCTCGAGTACGTCGAGGACCCGATCCCCGCCGCGGCCGGGCCGGACGGCTTCGCCCGGCTTCGGCGGGCGGCGCCCGTTCCGATCGCCGTCGACGAAGCGATCACCGACCCGGAGGCCGCGTCCCTCTTCCTCGCCGCGGAGGCCTGCGACGTCCTCGTCGTCAAGCCGGCGAGGGTCGGCGGTCCCCTCGTCGCCTACCGGATCGTCGGGGCGGCAACGGCCCGCGGCGTCCCGGTGACGATCTCGACCCTCTACGAGACCGGGATCGGGCTCGCCGCCGCCCTCCACGTCGCGGCCACGGTTCCGGGAGACCGCGCCCACGGCCTCGCCACGGCCGGCCTCCTCGCCGACGACCTCCTCGTCGAGCCGTTCACCGTCGAAGCGGGGCGGATCGCCCTGCCCTCCGGCGCGGGGCTCGGCGTCGAGGTCGACGAGGCGGCCCTCAGCCGGTACGCGGCACGGCCGGGCACCGGTCGTCGCGGATGAGCGCGGCCGGTTCGGCGACGCCGGCGAGCGGCGGCAGGCGAGCACCCGCCCGGGTCGCCGACCCCCTCCTGGCGGCCGCCGCCCGGTGGCCCGACCGGACGGCCCTCGTCGTCGGCGCCCGGCGCATCGACTACCGGAGCCTCGCCCGGGCCGCCCTGGCGCTCGCGACCAGGCTGCAGCGGACGGGGGTCGGGCCGGGGGATCGGGTCGGGCTCCTGGCCGCCGAGACGGCCGCCGCCGTCGTCGCGATCCACGGGATCCGGCTCGCCGGGGGCGTCCTCGTTCCCCTCCATCGGCGCTCCCCGGCCGCCGAGCTCGAGCGGCTCGCCCGACGCGTCCGTCCGGCGCTCCTCCTCCACGACGTCGTCACGGCCACGACGGCCCGGGCCCTCCACGGGACGGTACCTGTCGTCGACCTGGACCCGCTCGCAACCGCGACCGGGCGGTCGACGGATCTCGCCGACGCGCCGCCGCTCCTCCCCGACGCCCCCGGGGCAATCCTCTTCACTTCCGGGACGACCGGTGAGCCGCGAGCGGCCGTCCTCCGCCACCGCAATCTCCTCGCCAGCGCCGCCGCCTGGAACGCCTTCCTCCGGCCCCGCCCGACCGACGTCTGGCTGGCGACCCTCCCGTTCGCCCACGTCGCCGGGCTCGGGATCCTCCTCCGGGCGGCCCTCGAGGGGCTGCCCGTCGTCGTCCACGAGGGCTTCGACCCGGAGGCGGTCCTGCGCGATCTCGCCGAGGGTGGCGTCAGCCACCTCTCCCTCGTCCCGACCCAGCTCCGGCGCGTCCTCGAGGCGGCCGGTTCGTCGCCGATCCGAGCGCCCGCGCTCCGCGCCCTCCTCCTCGGCGGCGCCCCGATCCCGCCGGAGCTCGTCCGGACCGCCGCCGTCCGGGGCCTCCCGGTCGTCCCGACGTACGGGTTGACCGAGGCCGCCTCGGGCGTCACGGCCCTGCCGCCGGCGGAAGCGGCCGACCACTCCGAGAGCGCCGGCCGGGCCCTCCCCGGGCTCCGGATCGAGATCGTCGCTGAGAACGGCGGACCGGCTCGCGTCGGCGAGGTCGGCGAGATCGTCGTCGCCGGACCGACGGTCTTCGCCGGGTATGACGGGGATCCGGAGGCGACGGCTCGGGCCCTTCGGGACGGCCGGCTCCGCACCGGAGACCTCGGGGCCCTCGACGCCGAGGGTCGGCTTCGGGTCGTCGAGCGGCAGGCCGAGCGGATCGTCTCGGGGGGCGAGAACGTCTCACCGACGGAAGTCGAGCAGGTCCTCGCCGCCCATCCCGACGTCGCCGACGCCGTCGTCGTCGGGCGCGCCGACCCGGAGTGGGGCACGGTCCCCGTCGCCGGCGTCACGCTCCGTCCGGACACGCCGCTCGCCGAGGCGGCGCCGGACCGCCTCGAGGCGGCCCTCCGGGACTTCGCCCGGGAGCGCCTCGCCGGCTTCAAGGTGCCGAAGCGGATCGTGCGGCTCGAGTCGATCCCGCGGACGCCGGCGGGGAAGGTCCCGCGGCGGGTCGCCGCTGCCGAGATCGAGGCTCGGCTCGAGGGCCGGCCCGACGCGTCGGCCCCCGCCACGTCGACGCTGCGCCTCCGCTCCCGTTCGGCTCCCCCGGAGCTCCTCGAGGTCGCTCGGCCCGACGGCGCCGTCATCGCCGTCCGGCGGCGCGGCGTCGGGCCGCCGCTCCTCCTCCTCCACGCGACGCTCTCGACGGCCGCCGACTACGACGAGCTCGCCGAGCGGCTCGCCCCTCGCTTCACCGTCCTCGCCGTCGATCGACGCTCGGCGGGGGCGAGCCGCGAGCCGCCGCCCGACCGCCGTCCGGGGACCGGCCGAGGATCCGTCGCCGCGTCGATCCCGGGGCCGATCGAGGTCGGCGTCCACGTCGCCGACCTCGTCGCGGTCCTCGAGGCGCTCGCGCCGGCCGGCGAGGCGCCCTCCGGACCGGGCCCCGCCCGGCCCCGCCGGCCCCTCGTCGTCGGTCACTCCTTCGGGGGAGTCGTCGGCCTCGAGTTGGCGGCCCGTCACCCGGAGCGGGTCGCCGGCGTCTGGGCCTTCGAGCCGCCGTTCGCCCCGGCCGGCCCGCCCGCCGTCCGCCGGGCCCTCGCCTCGCTCTCCCGGCTCGTCGTCGCCGCCGCCGAACGGGACGGGATCGCGGCGGCGGGACCCGCCTTCCTCGCCGCCGTCGCCGGCGTCGATCCCTCGCGGCTCACCGAGCGGACGCGGCGGCGAGCCCGGGCGGAGGCGAGGTGCGCCCTCGCCGACGCCGCCCTCGGGGGGCTCGACCCGGCCGGGCTCCGCCGGATCACGGTCCCGGTCACGATCGCCCTCGGCGACCGGAGCCGGCCCCTCTATCGGTGGATCGCCGAGGGGCTCGCCGAACTCGTGCCGGGCGTACGGCTCGAATCGCTCCCGGAACTCGACCATCCGGGCCCGCTCCGGGCGCCTGACCTCGTCGCCGAGGCGATCCTCCGCTGGGCGAGCACGCTCACGGAGACGGCGACCGGCTGAGCGGCGACGACGGCGACAACGGCCGGAGGAGGACGGCCGTGCCCGGACCCGGCTCCTCGCCCCGGTTCAGCCCGCCGCCGGGAGCGGCTGGGTGCACATCGGGCAGCGTCGGGCCGCGGCCGGGATCTCCGAGGCGCACTCGGGACACGTCTTCGTCGCCGGGGGCGGGGCGCCCGTCCGGCGGGCCGCTTCGAGGGCCGCCATCGGCCGGACGACGAGGAAGAAGATGACGGCGGCGACGATGACGAAGCCGACGAGCGCGTTCAGGAACGCCCCGACCCGGACGGTTGCCGTCCCGACGGCGACGTTCAGCATGCTGAAGTCCGGCACGCCGACGAGGCCGAGGAGCGGCGTTAGGACGTCCGAGGTGAAGCTCATGACGACGAGGTTGAAGGCGCCGCCGATGACGACGGCGACGGCGAGGTCGATGACGTTGCCTCGCATGAGAAAGTCGCGGAATTCGCGGATCATGCGCGTCCTCCCGTCGCTCGCGGGCGACCGACGGCGTTCGGCGCCGGTCGCGGCCGAACCGGGTCGCCCCTCCGCGGCGAAGCGTACGCGATGGCGAGGCGAGCGGGGTCTAGGGTCGCGACGGGGGCGGTCCGTCGAGGGTCCGTCGGACGGCCCGGGCGAGGGCGTCCCCGGTGAACGGCTTCCCGAGGAAGGCCGTCCCGGGCCCGGCGATCCCGCGCCCCGCGACGCCGTTCTCGGTGAAGCCGGAGATGTAGAGGACCCGCAGTGTCGGGCGGTCGGCGAGGAGCCGGGCGGCGAGCTGGTGGCCCTGGAGGCCGGGCATCGTCACGTCGGTGACGAGGAGATCGATCGGTCCGCGCACGGCCTCGGCAACGGCGATCGCCTCGTCCGGTCCGGGCGCCTCGAGGACCCGGTAGCCGAGCCCCTCGAGCGTTCGGACCGCGAAGCGTCGGACCGCCTCCTCGTCCTCGACGAGAAGGATCGTCTCCGAGCCGGTCAGGCTCCCGGTCGAGCCCGACTCCGTCGAGGGGCCCCCGGCGTCGGGCTCGGTGCCAACCCGCGGGAGGTAGACCTTGAAGCTCGTTCCGTGCCCGGGCTCGCTGTAGACGTAGATGGAGCCGCCGGACTGCTTCACGATCCCGTAGACCGTCGCCAGGCCCATCCCCGTTCCCTGGCCGGGAGGCTTCGTCGTAAAGAAGGGCTCGAAGATCCGACCGCGGACCGCCTCGTCGATGCCGGTCCCGGTGTCGGAGACGGTGAGGACGACGTGGGGGCCGGCGGTCGCGTCGACGTGGTTCGCCACGTACGCGGCGTCGAGGTCGGCGTTGGCGACCTCGATGAGAAGCCGCCCGCCTTCGGGCATCGCGTCCCGGGCGTTCACGGCGAGGTTCACGATGACCTGCTCGAACTGGGAGGGATCGACCCTGATCCGCCCGACGCCCGGGGCGACGCTCGTGACGACCTCGATGTGCTCGCCGAGGAGGCGCCGGAGGAGCGGCACGATCCCCTCGACGACCTCCGCCGGGTCGACGACGGCCGGCCGGAGGAGCTGGCGCCGCCCGAAGGCGAGGAGCTGGCGAACGAGCTCGGTCGCCCGATCGGCAGCGGCGACGATCTGCTCGACGTCCGCGCGGTTCGGGTCGTCGGGCGGGAGGTTGCCGAGGACGAGCTCGGCGTAGCCCCGGATCGCGGTCAGGAGGTTGTTGAAGTCGTGGGCGATCCCGCCGGCGAGCTGGCCGACCGCCTCGAGGCGCTGGGCCTGACGGAGCTGGTCCTCGAGCTGGCGCTGCTCGGTGACGTCCTGCATCGTCCCTCGGATGCGGTGGACGCGGCCGGCCTCGTCCTGTTCGGCGATCCCGTTGCTCAGGACCCAGCCGTGGGTCCCGTCGGGCCGGACGAACTCGAGCTCCAGGTGCCACGGTTCGCCGGTCGCCACCGCCCGCTCGACGGCCTCCCCGATGCGGGCGACGCTCTCGGGCGTGAAGATCCGGCCGATCTCGGCGAGATCGATCGGCGGCCCCGCCGGATCGAGGCCGAGGATCCGGTACATCTCGGCCGACCAGGTGGCGCGACCCGTCGCCGGATCGAGGGTCCAGCTGCCGATCCGGGCGATCTGCTCGGCGAACTCGAGATCGCGGGCGGTCTGCGCCAGCCGGGCAACGAGCTCGGCTGGCTCGCCCTCGGGATCCGAGGGCACGGCTCCGGCCGGATCCGGTCGCGCGCCGGTCTCGCCTTCCTCGGCGAGTCCGCCGGCCGCGACGGAGGATCCCGGCTCGAGGTCGGGTCTGGCCTCGGGTCGATCGCGGGGCTCGCCTGGGTCGGGCACGGGACCTCTCTGCGGCTGCGGCGGGCTGGTTCGGCCGGCCGAGTCCGGCGCGGCGCGAGGCTTGGGTACCGGCAAGGGTAGCCGGCCTGGTGCGTCCGGGCAACGCCGTTCCGGTGTCCGGTCGGCATCCCGATCGCCGTGCGCGGGGAACAGCAAACCCGGGGCAGAGGCGTCGGGGGATCGTCCCGTTCGGCCGCTTCGGTGCGGACCGAACACTTCGGTGCGGACCGAACACCAAACGACGGGAACCAGGACTACCAACGCCGCGCCTGCGGCCGGTTTGGTGTTCGGAGCGCACGCCCGGAAGGGATGCGCCCCGCCATCCGTGCCGCCCAGGCCTCGATACCATGGTCGCCCGTGCCACTGGCTGCCAGGCGGAAAGGAGTCCTAGGCGGATGCGGATCGGTGTCATCGTCCCCCAGGGCTGGACCGGCGAATACGACGGCTGGGACCCGGTCCGGGCCTGGGCCCGGACCGTCGAGGTCGCGCAGTCAGCCGAGCGCCTCGGCTTCGAGTCGATCTGGTGCTTCGACCATTTCCACACCGTACCCGAGCCGAAGGACGAGCTCACCTTCGAGTCCTTCGTCCTCCTCTCGGCCCTCGCCCGCGAGACGACCCGAGTCCGCCTCGGCCAGATCGTCGTCTGCAACGGCTTTCGGAACCCGGCCCTGACGGCGAAGATGGCCGGCACCCTCGACGTCGTCGCCGGCGGCCGCTACGAGCTGGGGATCGGGGCCGGCTGGAAGGAGGACGAGTGGCTCGCCTACGGCTACGGCTTCCCGCCGACCCGGGAACGCCTCGCCGCCCTCGCCGATGGCCTCGAAGTCATCACCCGGATGCTCGCCCCCGGCCGGGCGAGCTACGAGGGCCGCTACGCCCGGGTCGCCGGAGCGATCAACCTCCCGCGAGGGCTTCAGGAGCCGCGGATCCCGATCATGGTCGGCGGGAACGGGCCGAACGTGACCTGGCGCCTTGCGGCCCGCTTCGCCGACGAGCTGAACCTCGACGGCCTGAAGCCGGCCGAGGTCGAGGCGGCGCTGCCGGTCATTCGGACCCGCTGCGCGGAGATCGGGCGCGATCCGGCCTCGCTCGCCGTCTCCGTTCACGTCTGGTGGGGGCGCCGGGACTGGCGAACGCCCGGGCAGGGCCGGCGGGACCTCCTCCGCGCCTACGCCGACCTCGGGGTCCGGCGGGTCATCGGCCTCCTCCAGGCGACGGCGACCGACGACGGCGCCCTCGAGGCGCTCGCCGACGACGCCGCTGCCGCCGGGGTGATGGGGTAGGGGATGACCCCGGGCTTCCGACGGCGGCTCGGCGGGGCGCCTACTCGGCGCAGCAGGAGAGCTTGGAGACGTCGCGGCTGAAGGCCTGGGCGCCGATCTTGAGCGCCTCGGCCATCGTCGGGTAGACGTGGATGAGGTCGATGAAGTCGGTGAGGGTCGCCCGGAAGCGGAGCGCCATCGCCGCCTCGTGGATGACCTCCGGGGCGGCTTCGCCGACCATGTGGACGCCCAGGACCCGTTCGTCGAGGGTCGAGACGATGAACTTCACGAGCCCCTCGGTCCGGTGGATCGCCCCGGCCCGGGGAACGTGCTCGAGGGGCGTCACCGCGACGGCGGCCGGCAGGTGGCGGGCCCGAACTTCGGCCTCGGTGAGGCCGACGGTCCCGATCGGCGGGTCGGTGAAAACGGCCCGGGGGATGACGGTTCCGTCGAAGCGACGCCCGGCTCCGGCGAAGGCGTTCTCGGCGACGATCCGGCCCTGCCGGGCCCCGACGGGGGTCGCCATCTGGGAGCCGTGCTGGCGGCCGATGACGTCTCCGGCGGCCCAGATCCCGGGCTGGCTCGTCCGGAGCTCGGGGTCGACGCGGACGAAGCCGGCGGCATCGGTCGCGACGCCGGCCGCCTCCAGATCGAGGTCGTCGGTGTTCGGTCGCCGCCCGGTCGCGACGAGGAGCCGCTCGCCGCGGACGATCCGATCGCCGCGGTCGGTCTCGAGGGCGACGGCGACGGAGCGCTCGTCGCCCGTCACCCCTTCGATCCGGGCACCCTCGACGACCTCGATCCCCTCGGCCCGAAAGACATCGGCGATGGTGGCGCCGATCTCGGGCTCGAAGCCACGGAGCAGTTGCGAGCGGGCGACGACGGTGACCGAACTCCCGAGGCGGGCGAAGAGCTGGGCGAGCTCGACGGCGACGTAGCCGCTGCCGAGGACGACGAGGGAGGCCGGCAGCTCGAGGACCCGTCCGGGCTCGTCGGCGTCGAGGAGGTCGCTCGTCAGGTACGGAACCGCCGCGAGGCCCGGGATCGGCGGGATCGCCGGCCGGGAGCCGGTGGCGATGAGGATCTGGGCGGCTCGGACCGTCGTCCCGTCGAGGGCCACCGTGGACGGATCGACAAAGCGGGCCGACCCGCTCAGGACCTCGACCCCGTCGAGGGCCTCGGCGACGGCAGCGTACTTCTTCGCCCGGTAGGCGTGGACGACGTCGTCCTTCTGGGCGACAAGGCGGGCGCCGTCGACCTCGATCCGGGCCGGCGCGAGCCCCTCGTAGCGGGGATGGGCCGCCTCGTGGACGATCCGAGCGGCTTCGATGAGGTTCTTCGACGGGAGGCAGCCGCGGTTCGCGCACGTCCCGCCGAGGGTCCGCCGTTCGACCATGGCGACCCGGGCGCCGAGGTCGTGGGCGGCGATGGCGGCGGCGAAGGCGGTGGAACCCGAGCCGAGGATGAGGAGATCGGGGTCGGCCACCGGTCAGGCCTCGGTCGTTCCGGACGCCGGCCCCGCGCCGGCCTCGGCACCGACGGGTCGGCGAGCGCGCTCGAAGGCGTTGTAGCGGTGACCGGCCGGCGGCCCGGCCTCGCGGACCGCGGCGGCCAGACTGCCGCCGGGGACGTCCGCCCGGGCACGGACGACGGCGCTCCGGGAGGCGAGGTCGACGGACGCCTCCTCGACGCCGGGGACGGATTCGAGGGCCGTCTTCACGCGGACGACGCAGTCGTCGCAGGTCATGCCGCCGACGCCGAGGTCGATGAGGACGAGGGGGCTCGTGTTCTGCATGGTTCAGGTCTCCATATACGATCTAGCGTATTCATAGCCTACCACGCCGCGGTTCGCCCTGCAAGCCCGGCGAGGCGCTCCGCGGCTGCCCGTGCGGTGCAGGACCGGTGGCGTCGCGGAACCATCCCTTCTGCGGTGCTGGCTTCGGCCGCCACGGGCCGGGGTCGACGGGCTGCGGCGACGCGTCGGGACCAGGAGTGGTTCCAGGTTCCGTCGAGCCGCAGGGGGCGCACGTGGAGGAGGGGGCTGGCTCCGCGCCGGAACGAGCGCGTGCTACGCCCCGTGAAGCGACGGGCGATGGCGAAGTCGATCGCCGTCTCGATCGGGCCGGAGGAGGCGAGGGGGACGAGCCGGTCGTTCTCGATCCGGGGGCGCCCGGTGCCGCCTCGGCTGCCGGGCCGGCAAGGAGCTCGCCGAGCCGCTCGGTGTCGCGGCGGGCCCGCGTCGACCGGCCCCACCCGCCGATCCTGTGCACCCGGTGCACGGTTCCGGCGGCGGCGTGCACGGGGTGCACATCGTCGCGCCTCCGGGCCCCGGCACCCCTCGTCGGCGTGCACCCCCGACACGAATCCGACATCCCGGCCGCTCGGCCGCTGCCGGCCTGCCGACCGCGTGCACCCCATGCACAGAACCGACAGGCCGGCCGCCTCGGGGGCCGACCGGGGACCCAGAATGTGCACCGGGTGCACGCGCCCGCGACCGGGCGCGGGAGCGGGTCGGCCGCCGCCGGCACGGATGTCGGGTGCGTACGCGGCGACCCGCATAGGTTGCCTCCTGGCAACCGTGTCTGCTATCCTTCGGGCGATGTCAGCCCCGCACCTGACCGACGTCCTCGACCGCCTCGTGGCGGCCGGGGTCGCGGCGACGGCGCGCGCCCTCACCGAGGCGACCCCGAGCCATGACCTCTCCTTCCCCCAATGGCGCGCCCTCCTCGTCGTCGGCGAGGCCCCCGACGGGCTGACCGTCAGCCAGGTCGCCGCCCGACTCGGGGTGACGATCCCGGCGACGAGCCGCCAGCTCCGCCGGCTCGCCCGTCGCGGGCTCCTCGAGATCCGGCCCGACGTAGCCGACCGCCGGGCTGCGAGGGTCCGCCTGACCGAGGACGGGGCGGCGCTCCGGGACGCGGTCCTGACTCGGAGACGGGAGCGGATCGCCGAGCTCGTCGGATCCCGTCCGATCCCCGCGCGGACCCTCGCCGAGCTCGAACGGATCGCCGCCACGCTCGACGCGCTTCGGTGATCCGGCAGCCGAGCCGGTGGCTCGTCGGAGCCCGTCGAGGGCTTCGGCAGGCCACGTATCTCCGCAAGTGGGTCGTCCTCGGGGCGCTCATCGGGGTCATCGCCGGGGTCGGGGCCGTCGTCTTCTATCACGCCCTCGAGCTGGCGACCAGCCTCTTGCTCGGGCTGCTGGCCGGCTACGAGCCGGCCCGGCCGCTCGGAGAGGGCGGGACGGGTTTCACGGCGCCGGTCCGACCCTGGGCGATCCCCTTCGTCGTCGCCCTCGGCGGGCTGATCTCCGGGATCATCGTGACCCGGCTCGCGCCGGAGGCCGAGGGCCACGGAACCGACGCCGCCATCGCCGCCTTCCATCACGGGCCGCGGCGGATCCGGAGTCGGGTGCCGCTCGTGAAGCTCGTCGCCTCGGCGGTCACGATCGGTTCCGGCGGGTCGGGGGGCCGCGAGGGCCCGACGGCCCAGATCGGAGCCGCCTTCGGTTCGTGGCTCGCCCGGACCCTCGACCTCGACGCCCGGGATGCCCGGATCGCCGTCGCCTCGGGGATGGCCGCCGGGATCGGGGCGATCTTTCGGGCGCCCCTCGGCGGCGCGGTCCTGGGGGCCGAGATCCCGTACCGGGAAGACGTCGAGGCGGACGTCCTCGTCCCGTCGTTCATCGCCTCGGTCGTTGCCTTCTCGATCTTCGGGGCCTTCGTCGGGTACGACCCGATCTTCGGACGCGTGACCGGCCCGGGCTTCGCGGCCCCGCTCCAGCTCGGCTACTACGCCCTCATCGGCATCGCCGCCGGGCTCGTGGGGCGCCTCTACGTCGCCTCGTTCTACGGAACGACGCGCTGGTTCCAGCAATCGTCGCTGCCGCCGGCCCTGCGGCCCGCCCTCGCCGGCTTCCTCGTCGGCGTCCTCGGCATCGCCATGCCGGGGGCCCTCGGGACCGGCTACGGCTGGATCCAGGCGGGGTTCGACCGAGCGAGCCTCCTCGACATCCCGCTTTGGGTCGTCCTCCTCCTGCCCTTCGCGAAGATCGTCGCGACCTCGCTCTCGATCGGTTCCGGCGGTTCGGGCGGCATCTTCGGCCCGGGGATGGTCATCGGCGGGCTCCTCGGCGCCGGGATCTGGCGGCTCCTCGAGCCGATCGCCCCGGCGATCCCGGCCGACCCGGCGCCGTTCGTCATCGTCGCCATGATGGCCCTCTTCGGCAGCGTTGCCCACGCCCCGCTCGCCGTCATGCTCATGGTCGCCGAGATGACGGGAAACCTGGCGATGCTCGCCCCGGCGATGCTCGCCGTCGGGCTGGCGACGATCGTCGTCGGCGATCGAACGATCTACCGCAGCCAGCTCCGGAACCGGGCCGAATCACCGGCCCACCGGTTCCGCTTCGCCATGCCGCTCATGGCCTCCCTCGTCGCCGGCGACGCGGCCCGCTCGCCGCGGCTCGTCCTTCGGGACGACACTCCGGTCGGGGTCGCCCGGGCTCGGCTGGCGGCCGCCGAGGTCCCGGGGGCCCCGGTCGTCGGAGCCGACGGCATGTATCGGGGCATCGTCACCGCCGACCGCCTCGCGGCGGCCGACGAAACGAGCCCCGTCGGCGACGTCGCCGTCGACGCCCCGACGATCTCGGCCGAGGATGCCCTGGACGACGCCCTCGGGGCCCTCGCCGACCATCACCTCAGCTGGATCCCCGTCCTCGACGGCGGGCGGCTCTGCGGTGTCCTGTCGGCTCGGGACGTCATGGCGGCCTATCGGCGGGCGCTGGCCGGCAGCGTCCGGCAGGTCCGCGGGGTCGGGGCCGGCGGCGTCCTTCTCGAGGCGGATCTCGGCGCCCGCTCGACCCTCGTCGGCCGGTCGGTCGCCGAGATCTCCTGGCCCCGGGACGTCATCGTCGTCGCCATCGAGCGCGACGGGGGCCTCGTCGTGCCGCGCGGCGGGGTCGTCTTCGAGGCCGGCGACCGGGTGTCGCTCTTCGCGGCGTCCGCCTCGGCCGAAGCGGCCCGGAGCCTTCTCGGGAGCAGGGCGACCGAGGAGATCCCCGAGGAGGCGCCGGCCGGCTGACCTCGCCCCGTCCGCGGGCCCCGAGGAGCTCAGCCGGTTTGGATCCGGCGGCGCGCGAACCGAGCGGGCGCCGGTTCGAGCGGCGCGGGCTCGGCCTCGGTCGCGAGGACGAGGCACGAGGTGAGGCGGGCGGCGTTGTCGCGGACGATCGCCTCGCCCAGCTCCAGGATCGTCCTGACCCGCTCGTCGACGAGGCGGTAGCGGGTGTAGCGGCCGTCGACTTCGCCGACGACGTAGCCGCACCAACGGAGACAGGCGAGGTGGCTCGAGACCCGGCCTTGGGCGATCCCGAGCTCCTCGACGAGCTCGCTGACCGTCCGCGGCCGCTCGCGGAGGAGCTCGAGGATCCGGACCCGGGTCGGGTCGGCGAGGCCCTGGAAGAACGTGGCGAGGGCGGTCGGGCGGGGGAGGGGAGCGCCGCTCCGGGCGGCGGCGGGGAGGTTGCTCGTCCGGGCGGGGACGGTCGGGTCGGTGGTCTTCGTCATATGCATACGGTAGCGAGTATGTCGCGGCTCGGCAACCGCCGGCCGGCCGCTCCGGGTCCGGGTACGATCGCGCCATGGCGACGACGTACGGCGCCGTCGAGGCCGGCGGCACGAAGGTCCTCTGTCTCGTCGGCTCGGGCCCGGACGACGTCCGGCGCTCGATCCGCCTCCCGACCGGCGAACCCGAGCCGACCCTCCGGGCCGTCGTCGACTTCTTCCGGGGGGCCCTCGCCGTCGGCGAGCCGATCCGGGCGATCGGGGTCGGGTCCTTCGGGCCGCTGGAGCTGCGGCCCGACGCCCCGGCCTACGGGCGGATCCTCCACACGCCGAAGGCCGGCTGGTCGGGCGTCGACGTCGTGGCGCCGCTCCGTGAGGGGCTCGGCCTCCCGGTCGGCCTCGAGACGGACGTGAACGCCGCCGCCCTCGCCGAGGGGCGTTGGGGTGCCGCCCGCGACTGCCGCTCGTTCGTGTACGTGACGGTCGGGACCGGGATCGGCGGCGGGGCCGTCGTCGACGGTCGCCTCGTCGGCGGCCTCGGGCATCCGGAGATGGGCCACCTGCCGCTCCCGCGGATCCCGGGCGACGAATTCGAGGGGACCTGCCGCTATCACCGCGATTGCTGGGAAGGGTTCGCCTGCGGCCCCGCCCTCGAGGCCCGCTTCGGCCGTCGGCCCGAGGCGCTCGAGGGGGCGGACCGCCGGGCCGCCGTTCGGCTCGCGGCCGCCTACCTCGCCCTCGGCCTCCGGGCCCTCGTGTACGTGCTCGCGCCGGAACGGATCGTCCTGGGCGGTGGGGTTGCCGAGCTCCCGGGACTCGTCGAGGCGACGCGGACCGAGCTCGTCCGTGTCCTCGGCGGCTACCCCGGGCTCGCCGAGCACGGCGCCGAGGCGTTTCTCGTGCGGCCGGGGCTGGGTGGGCGGGCCGGCGTCCTCGGGGCGCTCGTCGTCGCCGAGCGGGCGGCCGCCGAGGCCGGCTGAGCGCGCGGCCGGCCGACGCCTGGGCCCGACCCCGCACCGCGGGACCCAATCGGGCCGAACGGATCGCGGATTCGGGACCGCCACCCCTGCCGGCGACGATCGGTCAGGTCGAACACTGGCCGCCGGGACCCCGGTTCGATCACCGAGCAGGAGGTCGGGTCGATGGACGACCCCCTCGCCATCCTCGAACGAGCGGAACGACGGGCCCGCGAGCGACGCCTGGCCGCCCGGGCCGAGGCCGACCGGATCCTGGCCGAAGCGGCCGAGCGCGTGGCCGCGATCGAAGCCGGAACTGCGGCCCGGATCGAGGCCCGCCGCGCCGAGCTTCGGGCCGCCTACGCTCGGGCGACGGCTGCGGCGGTCGCCGAAATCGAGGCCGGAGCGCCAACGCCCGCCCCTCGCGGGGCCGCCGCGTCCGATGCGGCCCGCGTCGCCGCCGCCGCGACCATCCTCGTCCGGGCGGTCCTCGGCGAGACCGAGGTCTGTGCCTGAGGGGCGCCGCCGATGCTCCGGCCCATGGTCCGCGTCGACGTCGTCGCTCCCCGAGGGCGGGCGCTCGACGTCGTCCGCGCCCTCCACCTCATCGGCCTCCTCGATCTCGCCCCCTTCCAGCCGCCGAGCGAGGGCGCGGCCGCTCGTTTCGGGCCCGGGCCCGACCTGCCGGTCGGCCACGAGTACGCCGCCGCCGTCGCCAGGCTGACCGAGCTCGCCGGCCTCGTGGGTCAGGGCCGGGCGCCCGACGAGCTCGTCGAGGCGCTGTGGGTCCTCGATGATCGGCGACTCTTCGAGCTCGCCGAATCCGTCCTCGAGGCCGAGGGCCCGATTGCCGGTCTCGTCGCCGAGCGAACCCGTCTCGAGGGCCAGCTCGCCCGGCTCGAGCAGTACCGCGCCCTCGTCGAAGCCCTTACCGGGGCCGTGGGCCGCCTGCCGGCCGTTCAGGGCTTCGCTTCGACGGGACTCGTCCTCGCGGCCCGGTACCGTTCCCTGTTGCCGGTCCTCCGGGCCGAGCTCGAAGCGTGCACCGGAGGTGCCTGCGAGCTCGTGGCCGGCGAGCTCCCGCCCGGTCGGATCGCGGCGGTCGTCCTCTACCCGGCCCGTCTCGCCGCCGAGGTCGAAGCGCTCCTGGGGTCGAAGGACCTCGAGGAGATCCGGCTCCCGCCGAGCTTCGCCGGCCTACCCCTCGAGGCCCTCGAACCGCGGCTGGCTGCCGAGATCGAAGCGACGCGCCGACGCCTCGAAGCCGTCGAGACGGCCTTCGAGGAGCGGGCCGCCGAGGTCCGGCCGATCGTCGAGGCCTGTCTCGCGGTCCTCTTCGATCGCCTGGCGGAGGTCGCCGCGGTTCGCGGCGCGGCCGCCTCGGACCACCTCGTCGTGGTCTCCGGCTGGCTCCCCGCCGACGCCCTCGACGACGTCCGGCGGCGCCTCGAGCGGGAGGTCGGGCCGGCGGTCATCATCGTGGAGCGGGAGCGGGCGAAACCGGGGCAGCCGGACGCGCCGGTCGTCCTCGAGAATCGGGGCCCGGCCCGGGCGTTCGAGGCCCTCTCGACGTTCGTCGCCGTACCCCGCTACGGGACGCTCGACCCGACACCGCTCCTCGGTCTCGGCTTCCCGGCCTTCGTCGGGCTCATGGTCGGCGACGCTGGCTACGGGCTCGTCGGGCTCCTCGCCCTGTGGCTCGCCAGGCGGCGCTGGCGCGACCGGCCTTGGATGACGATCCTCTGGCCGGTCGGGCTCGCCGTTGCCGTCGCCACGGTCGGCTTCGGGATCCTCTTCGGGGAGGTCTTCGGCGGACTCGGCCACGAGGTCCTCGGCCTCGAGCCGATCCTCTTCGACCGGCGCGAGGCCCTGGGTCCGCTCCTCGTCCTCGCCCTTGCCGTGGGCGCCGGGCAGGTCGGTCTCGGGCTCGTCCTCGGGATCGTGAACGCGGCGCTCCTCCGGCATCGCCGGGAGCTCGCCGGCCGGGTCGCGCTCCTCGTCGCCGTCGGGTCCGTCGGGCTCCTCCTCGGCGTCGCGGCCGGGCTGCTCGGACCGACGCTCCTGCCGGTCGCCGGGGGCGCCCTCGGCCTGGCGGCCGCCGTCCTCCTCGTCACGGTCGGGATCGCGGGTCCGATCGAGATCCTCGGGACGCTCGGCCACGTCCTCTCGTACGCCCGGCTCGCCGCCATCGGTCTCGCCTCGGTCATGCTCGCGGTCGTCGCCGATCTCCTGGGCTCGCTCGTCCCGAACGTCGTTGCCGGGGTCCTCGTCGCCGCCGTCCTCCATGCCCTCAACATCGGCCTCGGCTTCTTCGACGCCTCGATCCAGAGCCTGCGGCTCCACTACGTCGAGTTCTTCACGAAGTTCCTCGAACCCGGCGGGCGACCGTACCGACCGTTCCGGGCCGCCGTCGGCCCGGACGTCCGGGCCACGAACGCCCCTGCCCTCGACAGGAGGATCGAACGATGGACGACGCACTCCGCTTCATCGGTGCCGCTCTCGCGGTCGGCCTGAGCGCCCTGGCCACGGGTTGGGCGCAGTCGCGGATCGGGTCGGCCGGGGCCGGGACGCTCGCCGAGAAGCCCGAGCTGACCGGGACGATCACCGTCCTCCTCGCCCTTCCGGAGACGATGGTCATCCTCGGCTTCGTCATCGGGGCGCTCATCCTCCTCCTCTAAGGGGCGGCCGTGGGTGTCGAGGCGATCGTTGGGGTCATCGAGGCCGAGGCGACCGCCGAGGCGGAACGCCTCGTCGAGGGGGCGCGGCGGGCTGCCGAGGAGCGGGTGGCGGCGGCCGAGGCGGCGGCCGAGGCGGCGGTGGCGACGGCCGCCGAGCGGTTCGAGGCCGAGCTTCGGGTCGAGCTCGTTCGGGCCGTCAACGCTGCCCGCCGGCG
>JBHOQO010000045.1:0-29122 GCA_042408925.1 Chloroflexota bacterium
AGCTGGAGGAGCCGGGCCTGGACCGGGTCCGTCGTCGAGCTCCCGGCGATCCCGATCGTGATGAGGAGGATCGCCGTCGCGGCGGCCGCCGCGACGAGGAGGGGAAGGAGCGTCTCCATCGTTAGACCTCGATGTCCACGATGCGGCGGATCAGCATGAAGCCCGTGAACATCGACACGAGCCCGAGGCCGAGGATGATGACGCCCGCCGGCAAGCCGCCGATGTTCACGGCCGGGTCGAACATCGGATCGAAGAAGGACGGCGCGGCGATGAAGATGAACGCCGCGAGGCCGAAGGGCAGGAAGCCGACGACGTAGCCGGACAGCCGCTGCTGGGCGGTGAGGACCCGGATCTCGCCCTTGATCCGAACCCGCTCACGGATCGTGAAGGCGATCGAATCGAGGATCTCGGCCAGGTTCCCGCCGACCGTGTGCTGGATCGAGATCGCCGTCGCCATGAGTTCCAGGTCGTCCGACCGGACCCGGCGGACCATGTTCTCCATCGCCTGCTCGAACGGGAGGCCGAGGTTCACCTCGCGAATGACCCGGCTGAACTCCGTCGAGACCGGTGGCCGGGTTTCCCGGACGACGAGCTCGACGGCCTGGAGGAACGACGAGCCGGCCCGGAGGGCGTTCGCGATGAGCGTGATCGTGTCCGGGAGCTGCTTGTTGAAGGCGTTGAGCCGACTCGCCTTGCGGCGGTTCAGCCAGAAGCGCGGCAGCAGGAAGCCGAGGAGCGCCCCGGCGAGGAGGGCGAGGGGGCTCCCGAGGGCCGGCAGGGCCACCGAGAAGACGAGGAAGAGGACGGGGACCCCGATCGTCGAGGCGGCCCAGAGGACGAGGAACTCGCTGACCTTGAGCTTGAGGTCGGCCCGGGCCAGCTCGCGGGCGAGGTTCGCCCCGAAGTGGCGCTGCTCGACGACCTTGTTCAGCTGGGCGAGGGCCTGGCTCTGGGCGAGGAGCTCGGCGATCCCGCCCTGCCCGGTCGCGGCCTGCTGCGTCTCCCGGCGGCCCGAGGCGTAGCGCTCGAGCCGGGCCGTGACGCCCGAGCCGCTCCCGGAGAGGGCGATCCCGACGGCGATGAGGAAGATCGCCAGCGCGGCGGCGCCGGCGACCGCGATGGTCAGGCTGTCCATGCTCGCCTCCGCGCTCCCGCGACCACCGTCAGAAGCCGAACCCGAAGAGGTTCGGCGGGAGGTGGATCCCCATGACCTCGAACTTCTCGACGAACTTCGGGCGGATCCCGGTCGGCTTCAGGCGACCCTGGATCTTCCCCTCGACGACGCCGGTCTGCTCGAAGACGAAGACGTCCTGCATGACGATGACGTCGCCCTCCATGCCCTGGACCTCGGTGATGTTCACGATCTTCCGAGAGCCGTCTTTCAAGCGCGACTGGTGGACGATGAGGTCGACGGCCGAGGCGATCTGCTCGCGGATCGCGCGGAGCGGCAGGTCGACGCCGGCCATGAGGACCATCGTCTCGAGGCGGCTCAGCATGTCCCGGGGGCTGTTGGCGTGGCCGGTCGACATCGAGCCGTCGTGGCCGGTGTTCATCGCCTGGAGCATGTCGAGGGCCTCGGCGCCGCGGACCTCGCCGACGATGATCCGGTCGGGCCGCATCCGGAGGGCGTTGCGGACGAGCTCCCGGATCGGGATCGCGCCCTTGCCCTCGATGTTCGGCGGCCGCGACTCCAGGGTCACGACGTGCTCCTGGCGGAGCTGGAGCTCGGCCGCGTCCTCGATGGTGATGATCCGCTCGTCGTTCGGGATGAAGGACGAGAGGACGTTGAGGGTCGTCGTCTTGCCGGAGCCCGTGCCGCCCGAGACGAAGATGTTCAGCCGCGCTTCCACGCAGGCCTTGAGGAAGTCGAACATCTCGGGGGTTGCGGTCCCGAAGCGGATGAGGTCGTCGACGGTGAAGGGGGAGGCCGAGAACTTCCGGATCGTGATGACCGGCCCGACGAGCGACAGCGGCGGGATGATGGCGTTGACCCGGGAGCCGTCGGTGAGGCGGGCGTCTACCATCGGGCTCGACTCGTCGATCCGGCGACCGATCGGGGCGATGATCCGATCGATGATCCGCATGACGTGGTCGTCGTTCTGGAAGACGACGTTCGTGAGCTCGAGCTTGCCGCCCCGCTCGATGTAGACCTGGCGCGGGCCGTTGACCATGATCTCGGTGATCGTTTCGTCACGGAGGAGCGGCTCGAGGGGCCCAAGGCCGATGATCTCGTCGGTGATCTGCTCGAGCATCCGGACCCGCTCGGCCCGGGTCAGGGCGAGGCCCTCCTCGTCGATGACCTTGCCGAAGATCTCCTCGATCTGGCGCCGGACCTCGACCTGGTTCGAGAGGTCGAGCTTCGGGTCGAGGTCCTGGATCACCCGGTTCTGGATCCGGAACTTGACGTCCCGGAACGATTCCCGGACCGGGCCGGTCGTGACGAGCCGCGGCGGGGCCGGCGGTGCCCCGGGCGGGGCCGGGACGCTCGGCGGAGCCGCAGGAGTGCCGGGGGCGGCCGGCGCCGCTCCCGGTCGGGCGCTTTCGATTCGCTTGAGCAGGGACATCGCCTACCCCCTTCTGACCTTCTCGGTCGAGTGCGGCCGCTCGGGCCGCCTGTCTGCGTACACCCTACTACCGCCAGGCAAGAAGTGATCGCTTCTGGGCCGCCGGACGCTGCGGCTGGCTCGTGGCGGTCGCCGGGACGCCGGCCACCGCCCGGGCGAGCCGAATGACGTCCTGGGCGACCTGGGTCTCGCGGCTCGCGACGACGAACGGGACGCCCCGGTTCAGGGCGTAGACGACCGTCCGGCCGTCGCTCACGATGGAATGGTCGATCCGCCGCCCGATGGAGTGCTCGACGTCGCTGACCCGGATCCCGAGGGTCGAATCGGCCCGGTTCAGGACGAGGACGAGCTTCTCGCGCTCGTAGCCGAGCTGATCGGCGACCTCGAGGAAGAGCCGGATGTTCTTGATGCTCGTGATCTCGAGGGTCAGGACGGCGAGGATCGCGTCGGCGGCGTCGAGGATCGCGAGCGTCGTCTCGTTGAACGTGGGCGGGCAGTCGACGACGACGAGGTCGTGCCGGGCCCGGAGGGCGTCGAGGACGCGCCGGACCGCCGTCGCCGTCACGAGCTCGGCCATCTCCGGCGACGGCGGGGCGAGGAGGACCCGGAGCCCGCTCGAGTGGCTCACGACGAAGGTGTCGAGGGATTCCGGCTCCCCCCCGGCCTCGAGCTCGGGGACGAGGTCGGCGATCGATTTGCTCTTCGGGTTGAGGTTGAGGAGGACCGCCACGTCGCCGAACTGGAAGGCGCCGTCCATGAGGACGGTCTCCCGCTTCAGCTCGGCGGCTGCGGCGACGGCGAGGTTGACGGCGATCGTCGTCCGACCGACGCCGCCCTTCGGGCTGAAGACGGCGAGGAGGCGCCCGGGCTCCCGGGCCGGCCCGGTCGCCGCCGCGACGGACGGGGGGACGACGGCGATCCGGCTCAGCTTCTCGCGCTCGCGGGCGTAGACCTGCCGGATCGAGGCCGTCAGCTCGTCGGAGCTGAACGGCTTGACGAGGAACTCGCGGGCTCCGGCAAGCATCGAGCGACGCAGGTAGTCCGCCTCGCCCTGGACCGACATCATGACGACCGCCGCCGTCGGGACCCGGGTCGCCAGCTGCTCGGTCGTCGCGATCCCGTCCATGTCCGGCATGTTGATGTCCATGAGGACGACATCCGGCCGGAGCTGCTCGGCGAGCTCGATCGCCTCCCGCCCGGAGGCGGCCGCCCCGACGACGACGATGTCGCTCTCGAAGGAGAGGAGCTTCGTCAGATGGTCGCGGGTCTCCGGGATGTCGTCGACGATGAGGACGCTGATCTGGTCGGCCATGGTGGCTCGGGTTCGCTCCGGTTCGGTGGTCCGTCGGTCGGTGGGTCGAAGCTGCTCGTCAGGTGAGGCGCAGGTCCGGCGGCCGGTCGGCCGTCGGGGGTCCGCTCCGAGCGACGACGGGCGCGGCGGCGTTCTGTGCGCTCCGCGCCCGTTCGGTCGTCCGGTGCCCGCCCGGGGCGGGCGGTCGGCGCATCGCTACGGCCGTGGCGAGGCCCCGGCCGGCAGGACGGCCTCGATGAGCTGCGGGACGAGGACCCCGTACTCATCGACGAGGGTCTTGAGGACGACGCCGGTCGTCGGGTCGGCCGGCGGGGTGATCGGCTGGTGCGTAACGGGATCGACGAAGTCCTTCGCGGAGCGGAGGATGAGGCTGATCGACCCGTCGAGCTGGGCGAACTTGATGACCTCGGCCTGCTGCGGGGTGACGGCGAGGATCACGATCTCCTGCTGGCCGGTCAGCGTCGTCCCGCCGCCACCCTGGGCCGGCTGCTGCCCCTCCGTCTGCGGCGCCGGCGGCAGGAGCGTGCCGACGACCTGCATCCCCTGGAGGAGGAGCTTGACGCTCGTGCTGTTCAGGCCGGCGACCGGCGTGATCGACCCGTCGTTCGGGTTGATCGTGACGACCGGGAACGTCCCCGACTGGAAGCCGACGAGGAGGTCGACGTAGTCGCCCTTGTTGATGAGCGTCCCGACGCCCGAGACCTGGTCGACCTGGACCGAGATGCAGCGCATCGTCGCCGGGCACTCGACGGACGTCAGGCCCTGGCCGCGCCCGACGTCGAAGTCGGCAGCGGTGAGCTGGGCCCCGGCGACGATGTCGCGGCGGGCGACCTTGCCGATGACGAGGCTCGTGCTCTGGAAGGCGGTCGGGTCGCGCTCGGTTGTCGCCAGGTTCCGCTGCTCGACCATGTCGGCGGTGACCTGGGCGCCGAGCGGGATGTCGACCTTGGCGAAGACGGTGGGGAGCTCGGTGGGCGACGCCGCCGGACCTTCTCCCCCCGGCCGCTGGTTGAAGATGAGGACGATGCCGACGAAGGCGACGATCGCCAGGAAGATCCCGATGAGCAGGATCAGTCGATTCGAGCGCTTCAAGGTGTATCTCCCCGTACCGTGTGACAGGTGGCACCACTGTAGCAGCCACCTGGGGCGCCGCGACTATACCAAAGGGCCATGGTCGCTAGGAAGAAATGGAGGATCGTCGCAGGCGACGCGCCGCGGACCGGCCGATCGAGAAGGGCGACGGCCCGCCCGACATGGGGGCGGGCCGTCGCCGGTCGGCCCTCGGCCCGTCAGACCGAGTTGCCGACGTTGCTCAGCATCGTGCTGAGGGTGCCGCCGATGAAGATGAGGCTGAGGATGGCGACGATCGCGATGAGGACGAGGATGAGTGCGTATTCGGCGAGCCCCTGGCCCGCTTCGCCATCCTGCCGGGTCGACCGGTTCGGCGGTCCGGCTCCCCGGGCGAGTCGTTGGATCACCGGTGGAGTCACCTCCTTTCGGGACGTCGGCCGGGGCGCGAGGGTTTCTGCGACCCGCTCCCGACGGACGAGGATCGCCGATCCCGTTGCCGGGCGCCAGCCGCTCGATCGTCCGCCCCGACCGCCACCCTGGTACCGGGAACGGAACGCGGCCGCCGGCGCCGCCGGCGGCCGCGTCACGGGTCGACGTCCCTAGACCGAGTTCCCGACTTGGCTGAGGATCTTGCTGACCTGGCCGCCGAGGAAGATGAGGGCGATGATCGCGACGATCGCGATGAGGGCGAGGATGAGCGCGTACTCGGCGAGGCCCTGCCCCTCCTCGTCGGAGCCGAAGAGCGAGATGAGAGCGGTAAGGAATGCCATTTCGGGAATCACCTCCTTCCCGGCGTGTAGTCCCCCTGAAGAACCGGGAGCCGGGGGCAGTGTCGCCCCCGTGCCGGCCCCTGTCAAGGCGGTACCACATTCTCCGGTGCATCCGGGAACCCCGCGAACCGGCCCGGAACGCCGAACCGCCGGCCCCAGGGGCCGGCGGTTCCAGTCATTTGTCCGGCGCGTGGGCCCGCCGGGTCGGGCTCCTAGACCGAGTTCCCGACCTGGCTGAGGATGTTGCTGACCTGGCCGCCGAGGAAGATGAGGGCGACGATCGCGACGATCGCGATGAGGGCGAGGATGAGCGCGTACTCGGCGAGGCCCTGCCCCTCCTCGTCGCCGCGGACCAGGGACACGAGCGTGCTGAGGAATGCCATGTGGCGACCTCCTGTGGATGATGACGACCGCCGGATACCCGGCGCCGCCCCACGATAGCCGGCCGGCTCCGGGCTGACCACTAGCCCGATGGTACCGATCCGGTGCCCCGCGTCGCCGCATCGACGAGATCGGCGATGAAGCGGAGGACGTCGCGGACGACGTCGCCGAAGACGACGAGGACGACGAGCGCGACGAGCCCTCCGAGCCCCAGGATGAGGCCGTACTCGACGAGCCCCTGGCCGGCCCGATTGCCCCCCACGCCGTCCCGGTCGGGACTCACGCCGGCTCGGTCGGGATCGGCGCCCGGAAGCGGAGCCCGCGACCCCCGTCGAGGACCTCCACCTCGACCCCGATCGGGGTCGCCCGGCTCCGGATGTCGCGGAGCGTCGCCTCCGGCAGCCGGTACCGGGCACTCGCCGCTTCGGCGAGGGCCGCCTCGCGGCTCCGGCGCTCCTCGATGAGGGCGGCGAGGGCCGGCGGCAGCTCGGCCGCCTCGTCCCCGGCCCGGCTGCGGCCCCGGCCCGCCGCCTTCGGCGTCTCGGCAGAGGCGGGCACCTCGGCCGACGGTCCCACCTCCGGGGCGACGGCCTCGACGACCGCCTCGAAGGCATCGGCCCAGTCGAGACGCAGCGAGACCCGCTCCGGGCGGGCGGCGAGGTAGCCGGCGAGGGCCTGGTCGATCATCCGGAAGAGCCCGCTCTCGACGTCGATCGGCAGCCGTCGGTCGGCCCCCGCCGAATCGAACTCGACCGGGATCTGGGCCCGCCGACCGCGGTCCCGGGCGGCCCGCCGGAGCGTCGGCAGGAGGCCGAGATCGTCGAGGACCATCGGTCGGACGTCGAAGATGAACGACTTCGTCGCCTCGAGGGTCTGCTGGACCATCCCGACGAGGAGGCTCGCCTCGCGGCGCGCCGCCGCCGGATCGCGGTCCATGAGGCGCTCGACGATCTGGGCCTGGAGGACGATGTTCGTGAGGCTCTGGGCCGGACCGTCGTGCATCGCCCGGGCGATCTCGCGCCGGAGATCCTCCTGAGCCGAGAGGACCATCCGGGACATCGCCGGCGGCAGGACTTCGAGGTCGACCGGTCCGGCCGGGCCGGCCTCGACCGCCGCCGGCCCGGGCTCGGGGCGGGTCGGCGTCTCGGCCGCGGTTGGCTCGCCCGCTCGGCCCTCGACCGCCTCGAGCCGGCGGGCGAGCGCCTCGACGTGGCGGGCCAGCGTCTCCCGGAAGCGGCGGAGCGCCTTCTGCTTGCCCTCCAAGACGTCGATCTGCGACTCCATGATCGCCGCCCGGCGGGTCAGGGTGACGAGCTGCTCGAAGGCCGCCGCCGTGTCCTCCCCGGCCGAGCGGAGCGCGCGGAGCCGTTCCTCGGCCTGGGCCCGCCGTGCCTCGTGGCGGCTCGCCTCGGTCCGGGCCTGGTTGATGAGGAGCTCGATCTCGGCTAGCTCACGGTCGAGGGTCGCCAGCTCCCCACGGGCAGCCGCCACCGCCTCGTCGCCAGCGAGCGACCCGTCGGGCGCTCCCGCCGGCTCGTCGGCCGGCCCGCGCTCGTCCGTCACCTGGCCCTCCCGAGATCCATCGGCCACGCCCCCGTCAGTCCTCCGGCATCTTGATCCAACCCTGGCGCATCGCGTAGACGACGGCCTGGGTCCGGTCGTTCACCGAGAGCTTCCGGAGGATCGAGCTCATGTGGTTCTTCACCGTCTGCTCGCTGATCGAGAGGGCGTAGGCGACCTGCTTGTTCGTCATCCCCTGGGCGATGTTGTCGAGGATCTCGACCTCGCGGGGCGAGAGCGGGGCGAAGATCGGCTGCGCCTCCTGGCCGTAGACGGCGAGCTCGCGGAACTCCTTGAGGACCCGCGAGGCGACCGACGGCTTCGAGAAGACCTTGTCGTTGATGAGGTACTCGCCCTGGGAAACCCGGCGGATGATCGTGACGAGGTCGTCGGGGCCGACGTCCTTGAGGATGAACGCGGCGGCGCCGGCCTTGATGGCGTCGAAGAGGGAATCTTCGTCCTCCTCCATGGCGAGGACGATGATCCCCGTCGCCGGGAGCTCGCGCTTGATGCGCTGGGTCGTCTCGATCCCGCCGGGGGCCGGGAGCGAGAGGTCCATCAGGATGATGTCGGGGCTGAGTTCCAAGGCGAGGTCGAGGGCGCTCCGGCCGCTGTCGGCCTCGCCGACGACGACGAAGTCGGGTTCCTGTTCGAGGATGTTCCGCATCCCGACCCGGAAGAGGGCGTGGTCGTCGACGAGGAGGATCTTCGTCTTCTCGCCGCTGCTCCGGCGATCGGGGCCGCCCCGTCGCCGCTCGGGTCCCGTGTACTCGCTGCTCATCGGTCGTGTCCACCTCCCATCGGAATGGCGAGCCTGACGATCGTGCCCGCTCCGGGGCGCGATCGAATCTCCAGCTGGGCACCGATCAATTCGGCGCGTTCGCGCATGAACTGAAGGCCGAAGTTGCGGCGGCCGCGGGCGGCCACCGCCTTGACGTCGAAGCCGCGGCCGTCGTCCCGGACCTCGAGGGTCCAGGTCGAGGCCGCCTCCAACGTGGTCACGGAAACGACCCCGGCCCCGGCGTGCTTGCGGACGTTCTGGAGCGCCTCCTGGACGACCCGCAGGACGACGGTCTGCTGAGCGTCGCTGAGGCGTTCGGGCGACGCCTCGAGACGCCGTTCGACCGGGATGCCGGCGAGGGCCGAGAACTGCTCGGCCGCCTCCTGGATCGCCGCGTTCAGCCCCCGGGCCTCGAGGAGCGGCGGTCGGAGCTGGCTGATGAAGCTCCGGACGTCGCTCAGCTCCCGTCGAAGGAGCTCCCGGAGGAAGTGGAGCTCCGTCCGGGCGAGCCGCTCGTCGGTGCCGAGGACCCGGTCGATGTACTCGACCTGGAAGATCGCGTTCGCGAGAGCCTGGGCCGGGCCGTCGTGGATCTCCTGGGCGAGCCGGGACCGCTCGGCCTCCTGGGCCTCGACGATCTGCATCCGGACGTCCTCGGGGGTCGCCGCGCCCTCGGGGTTGCCGACGAGACTGGCGTCACCCCGTTCCAGGAAGATCCACGTTCGCTCGAGAGCCTGCTGGGCGAGCTCGAGCTTCGAGAGCTCCTGCTGGTGAACGCCGAGGGATGAGGTGAGGAGGGCGACCTCGCGGCGGAGCTCCCGGAGCCGGGCGTCCTCGGCACCGGCCTCGGCGGCCGCGGCCGGATCGACGGCGGTTGCCTCCGGGCGGGGGCGTCCGGCCCGTTCGAGGCGCTCGAGCTCGTCGCGGAGGCCATGCCAACGGGCCAGCTCCTCGAGGTAGAGCTCCCGATAGCGCTCGCGGATCGCCCGGAGGCTGTTCGCGCTGTAGCCGATCGCTCCCTTCGCCTCGGCGTGGAGGCCGTCGAAGCGGCTGTCGCGCTCGGGGGGCGGCAGGCCGACGTCCGGGCTCGTCGGCGCGGGTTCCCGCTCCGACGGCGGGAGCCGGCGATCCCGAGGCGGGCGGTCGTTTCCCGGCGGCCCGGGCTCGGACGGCAGCACGGGCTCGACGCGAGTCGAGCGAGCGTCGTCCGGAGCGCGGGAGGCGTCCATCTCCGGGGCAGTATACGAGCGGTGAACGGCCCGACCGGTGGCCGGCGGCGGTTCGGGCGCGGGCCGCGGAGCCGACGGACGGCGGGATCCGCTAGCCATCGGCCGCCTCCCGGAGGCAGGTGATCCGCCAAGCCCTGACGTCGGCGAGGTCCGGGGCCGCGGCCGGGGGCAGGGCTCCGGAGAGATCGACGGGTTCGAAGCAGCGCGCCGCGTCGCCCCCCGCACCCGAGACGAGGACCGCCGGCCAACGGCCGTGCTCCTCCCCGAAGACGACGAGAAACCGCGTTCCCGGGAACGCCGCCGCGAGGTCGAGGACGGCCGCCGGCGGCTCGTCCGGGAGGGCGAGGGCGGGGGCGCCGGTCGCGTAGGCGAGCCAGATCGGGAAGTTCGTCACGACCGGCCCGGATTCGCCGGCCCCGCCTCCGAGGGATGGGCCGAGCGCCGCGAAGGCGGCCCGGACCGCCTCGAACTGCCGCTCGCGACTGGCCGCCTGGGCCCCGAAGCCCGGCAGGAACAGTGCCGTGAAGACGAGGGAGCCGCTCACCGTCAGGGTCGCCCCGAGCCAGGCGACCGGTCGGGTCCAACCCCGTCGGCGCCCGACGGCGGCGAGGAGCCGGTCGAGGCCGAGGAGGGCGGCCACGACGAGGAGGACGTGGACCGGGCCCGCGGCGTGGAGGAACGTCCCCCAGGTCGTCGCCACCGGGAAGAGGAGGCTCGTCGCGGCGAAGGTGATCGCCGAGTAGAGGAGGAGCGGGCGAAGGGCTCGAACGCGGGCCGTCGTCGGCAGGGCGAGGATCCCTGCGACCGCGGTCGGGATCCCGAGGAGGACGAGGACGTTGAGGAGGTTGTGACCGAGGCCGACGAGCCGGAGCTCGAGGAGGCGGGCCGGGCCGAGGGCGAGGTAGCGGTCGAGGGTCGGCTGGTCCCGCCAGGCGAAGATGTCGAAGCCGGTCACCGACAGGGCGTTCGCCAGAGCCTGGCCGGGCAGCGGCGTCCCGAAGACGAGCCAGTCCCGGATCGCCCAGGGCGCAAAGACGGCGAGGGAGACGACGGCGATGACGGCGACGCCACGGAGGCGCGCCGCGATCCCGAGGTCCCGCCGCGCTCCCACAAGGAGGAGCCAGGCGACGGCGAGCCAGAGCGCCTCGTTCCGGGTCAGGGCGGCGAGGCCGAGAAGGAGCCCGAGGCCCACGAGGCGGCGGTCCGACGGTGCGAAGCCCCGGGGCTCGGCGAGGAGGCGGGCCATGAGGACACAGGCCCCGAGGGCGAGAGCCGCGAAGAGCATCGTCGAGTCGGGGAGGGCGGAGTGGAGGACGAGCGGCAGGTAGACCGCCGTCGTCAACGCGGTCCCGAAGGCGAGCGTGGCTGCCCGGTCCGGGGGGAGGCGGAGCTCGGCGGCCACGTCGGCGGCGAGGCGCCGGGCGCAGACGACGACGACGACCCCGGCGGCGACCGGGATCGCCTGGGCGGCCGCGAACGAGGCCCCGGCGATCGCCATCGGAACGGCGGCGAGGAGCGAGGGGAGCGGGAGCCAGACCTCGAAGGCGGGGCGGGGGAAGACGAGCGGAGGCGTCTGGTAGCTCCAGAGGGCGTCGGCAACGAGCCCCCGGCCGGCGACGAGGTTGCGGGCCACGTCGACGTAGTAGGCCGTGTCCTCGGGGATCGGGAAGCGGACGATGGCGGCCGCGAGGAGGCGAACGACGAGGGCGACCCCGAGGACTCCGGCGGTCGCGATGAACGGCCTCATCCGTTGCCTCCGTCGAGGGCGCCGCTCGCGCAGCGCGGGTCCCTCGGTTCCGTGCAGACGGGGTAGAGGGCGACCCGGGTCCCGTCCCGCCAGACGGCGGGTCCGATCCAGTCGGGCCGCTCGTCGGCGCGAAGGACCGGCCCGACGGCCGGGACCGCGTCGTCGGCCTCGAGGATGAGCCAGCGAACGTCATAGGCCCGGGCGGCCGCCTCGACGACCGGCAGCGGGTCGTTTGGGAGTACGATCCCGCCCCGCCCGGTGTAGTAGCGGTAGCCGGCGGCGTCGATCGACATGAGCCGGTCGGTCGGCGCGGCGCCCGCCCGCTCGAGCGCCGCCGCGACGGCGAGCATCCGCTCCCGCTTGGCGGCCCAGGTGTCGTGGGTCGTGAGGGTTCCCACGACCGCCAGCCCGACCATCCAGGCCACGGCGGCGCCGAGGAAGACGAGCTCCGCCTGCCTCGGCCGCCACGTCGGTCGTCGCCGGGCGGCCCAGGCGACGGCGGCACCGATCCCGTCGACGCTGAGAACGGCGGTGTGGGGGGCGAGGGCGACCGCCGAGTGGATGAACGTCCCGCCGGGGACGTGGACCGCCGACACGAGCCCCGAGAAGGCGAAGAGGAGGAGGGCGTACGTCAGGAACGGGCCGAAGGTGACCGAGCGCCGACGCCGCCACGCGCCGACGATGGCCCACGGGAGGAGGGCGATCCCGCCGACGAGGACGGCAAAGATCGTCCCGGCCGCGACGAGGCCGAGCAGCCGGCTCGCGAGGAGGGGCCCGAGGCCCATGCCGAGGAGGTGCTCGAGGGTCGCCGGGGTCGCGATCGAGTTCCACTCGCCGATGTCGCGGATGAAGAGCGCCTTGCCCGAGGCCGTCGAGGGCGAGAACGTCCCGAACGTGGCGAGCTGCCGGGCGTACCAGGGGGCGACGACGACCCCGAGGACGAGCGTCCCGGCGACGATCGGCCGCCAGCCGATCGCTCGTCCCCGATTCCAGACGGCGGCCAGGACGAGGACGCCGACGACGAGCAAGCCGTCGTTCCGCGAGAGGACCGCGAGCCCGGCGAGGACCGCCGCCCCGACGAAGGCCCGGCCGCTACCGCGGAGGGCGCGGCCGGTCAGCCAGAGCGCCCCGGCGACGATCGGTTCATAGAGCCCGAAGTTGTCGGGTTGGGCAAGGAACGGGAGGAGGAGGCCGGGGACGGCGGCGAGGAGCCCGGCCGCGATCGCCGCCCGGTCGGGCAGGCCCGCGTCACGGGCGATCGCCCAGGCCAGGGGTGCCGCGAGGGCGCCGACGAGGAGGAAGGGGAGGGCCGAGGCGATCGGCGTCGGGCCGAGGAGGGCGAGGAACGGGACCTGGACGAAGGCGGCCAGCGGCATCCAGTGGCCGAAGGCCGGGATCGGGAGCGTCGGCTCGGTCGGGATGCGCCCGCCGACCTCGGCAAAGATCCAGACGACGTCGATGGTCGTCCCGCGGCCCTCGGCGATCGCACGGGCGGCGTCGACGTAGTAGAACGAGTCGGGATACGCCGGATCCGGGAACCCGGCGGCCGCCGGGACCCGGACGAGGAGGGCCAGGAGGTACAGGAGGACCGGGGTACCCACGGCCGGTGCAGCGTAGCACCGGCGCTTCGTCCTGCTCCCGGGTACGAAGGGGGCATGACCCATCCCCCATGAGAGCCATTCGACTCGGCAGGGGCCGGGGTAGCATGCCGGGCATGGCCGTGCGGGGGTCGATCATTCCGCGACCCGGGGCGCAGCGGATGCTGCTCCTCGCCGGCCTCGTCCTGGGTGTCGTCGGGTGGACGGGCCTCGCGGCCCTCGCCGCCGCACTGCTCGCCGTCGATCCGCCGCGCGCCGGCTTCGACCTCGCCCTCGTTCTCGAAGCCGGCCGACGGGTGGCCGCGGGACGGTCCCCGTACGAGCCCGTGCTCCTGGCCGGCTCGACCCCGTCCGCTGTCGATCTCTTCTTCGCCTACCCGCCGGTTGTCGCCCAGGCCGCCGCCCTCGCCGCTGCGGTCCCGCTCGGAGCGGCGCTGCTCGGCCTTTGGGTGGCGGCGGTCGCCGGCCTCGGCTGGGGATTCTGGCGCCTGGCGGCTGCGGCCCGGTTCGGCGACGCGTCGTCCACGGCCGGCCTCTTCCTCGCCCTCATGCCGTTCGTCGCGCCCTTTGCCGTCGCCCTCCTTTTCGGAAACCTCGATGCCTTGTTCCCGGCCGTCTTCGGCGCCCTCCTGGTGTGGGCCGTGGCGCGGTCGCGCTCTGCGGCGTTCGCGGCCGGCGTCGCGGTCGGGCTGGCCACGCTCGCGAAGCTCTCACCGGGCACCGCGATCCTGTGGCTCGCGGTTCGGGCCACCCGGCGCCGGGATCGGCTGCACGGTTCTGGCCCCGGGGCGGTTCTCGCTGCGGCCCTCGCGACGATGGTGCTCGTGGTGGTCGTCAGCCTCATTGCCGGAGGAATCGGTCCCTGGCAGGAGTACCTCGCCGTCTCGCAGGTCGTGTCGGGCGCCGCGCTCCTCGACCCCCGCAACATCGGGCCGGCTGCTCAGGTCGCCCTCTGGCTGGGGGCGGGCGAGACGGCGGCCAGGGCGATCCACGTCGCGGTCGTCGTCCTCGCCGTCGGCGGGACGCTGATCGCGGCCCGGGCGGTGGACGATCCAGCAGCGAGCCTCTTCATCGCCGCGCTCGCCTCGCTCGTGGTCCTCCCGCTCACCTGGTTCCACTATCCGGCCGTGCTCGTGTCGTTCGCCGTCTGGCGGCTGATGGCCCCGGTCGGGGATGGGGTCCGGGCGTGGGGCTGGGCACCGGCGGCCCTGGTCGTCGCTCTCGTCGCGGTCGCCTGGCCGGTGCTTCTATGGCTCGCGGTCGCCAGCGTTGCTGTCGGCGTGTCGGGGCCTTGGCGGATCCGGTTCGCATGAGTCGATTGCGCGGGGCGTGGGGGGCGGCGGTCAGGGTATTGCCGAGTCTCGAGCGGCTCGTGCTTCTTGGTCTCGTCGCCACGTCCATGGCGGTGTCCTGGAGAGTAGTTCCGGTGGTCCTAACAGAAGGGGCGCGAGACTGGGAGGCGTATCGCGCCGCGGCCGCGCGGTTGATCGCCGGGTCCCCGCTCTACGTCTGGGCCCTCGTGATCATGCTCGCTGCTGTCATCTCGACGCCGGGCTCGCGGGTGGAAGAAAGCGTCCGGCTGCGCTCGGGAGAGTCGTCTTCGTGAGGGCGGTCAACGGACCGGTGGAGGAGCGCGCTCGCCGCGGGTTCCCAGCGGTGCTCACGACCGCGGCTCGCTCGGTCGGGCACGGGGTCCGCCGGTGGGGGGTTGTGGTGTACGTCGGGCTTGTTCTCGGCTTCGTCCTCCTCCGCCTCTTCAGCGTTCGGCCTTGGGATCAAAGCGTCGACGCGTACGCCTACTGGTCGACTCGTGACGGCGACTACTACGCCGGGGCGATGGTCGGGCGGCTCGGCTCGTACGTGTACGCGCCGGTCTTCGCTCAGGTTGCGGCCGCGGTGACCTGGCTGTCCTGGCCCCTCTTCAATGCTCTCTGGACGGCCCTGAACTGCGCGGCCCTCTTCGCTCTGGCCGGACCGTGGGCTCCGCTCGCGCTCCTCTTCTTGCCGATCCCCTTCGAGATCGTGTCCGGGAACATCCATCTCCTCATGGCCGTCGCCATCGCCGTCGGCTTCCGATGGCCGGCTGCCTGGGCCTTCGTGCTCCTGACCAAGGTATCGTCGGGCATCGGGCTGCTGTGGTTCGTGGTACGAGGCGAGTGGAGGGCGCTCGGTGCCGCCTGCGGCCTGACTCTTGCGCTGGCTGGCGTTTCCTTCGCCGTAGCCCCCGACGCGTGGCGGCAGTGGCTCGATCTGGTCGCAACTGCAGCGGTGGCGCCGGACACCCCGGGCTGGCGATGGGACGTACCGCTCCCGCTGAGGCTCCTGGTGGCTGGGGCGGTGGTCATCTGGGGAGCGCGGACCGACCGTCGGTGGACGGTCGCGGTGGCGGCGACCCTCGCCCTACCCGTCATTTGGCTCAATGGCCTCGCGCTGGCGGTCGGCGCTCTGCCGGACATCTTGCGGCGGGACCCGTGACCGAGCGCCTCCGGGAAACCCCCTCGCCGGGCCCGGCCCGCATTCCTCGCGATCGGGTGCTGGTCGCGTTGGCAGGCAGCGCGGTTGCTGTGTTCGCGACGTCCACGCTCTCGTGGGCGCGGACAGCGCTGGACCTTGGAGCCTTCGGCTTCGACTACCTCGCCTACGACGCCGCCGCGCGACGGCTTCTCGTCGGAGCCCCGCTCTACGACACGCACTTCCAGTCGACAGGCGCGTTCGGGCTCTACTACTACCCTCCTCCATTTGTCCTCGCCATCCTGCCGCTCACGCTGCTGGATGCCCAGGTCGCCACCTGGCTCTGGGCCTTCCTTTCGTGGGTGGCCGTGGTCGGTGGGATCGCCCTCATGCCCGTGCCCGCGCGGGTGCGATGGTCCGTGCTCCTCCTCGCCGGACTGTCATTCCCCGTGGCCAAGGCGCTGGTCCTCGGCCAGGTTGGTGCGCTTCTCCTTCTTTGCTTTGCCGCGAGCTGGCGTTGGCTCACGCGTGACATGGTCGTAGGCGCGTTCGCAGCAGCCGGGACGCTGATCAAGCTCCAACCGATCGTTGTTCTGGTCTGGGCCGCCCTCGTTCGGCGGTTCCGGATTCTGATCGTCGGGGTCGCGGGAATCGTGTCGGCCTCGGCGTTCGTGACCTTGATCTCGGGCCTCGGCAGCTGGGGAGACTGGCTCGCGCTTCTCCTCCGCGTGGGGGATCCGGTGTCTCAGGTCGAGAACGTCAATCTGGGTGCGCTGGCGTATCGCGCGGGGCTCGGGCACGAGGCGGCGGTCGTGGTCCACTGGGTGCACGCCGGATTCGCGGCGCTCGTCTGGCTCTTCCTGAGCCTGCGGCGGGCGCCTGTCGTCGGCTTCATGGCGACCGTGGTCGTGTCGCAGCTGGTGTCCCCGATCCTGTGGGACCACTACGCCATGGTCCTGCTCGTCCCGGTCGCCTGGCTGATGGGTCGGGGAATCTGGTGGGCGGCGGCCGTGCCCCTGCTGTCGCCCTCGTTTCTCGGTCCGACCGTCCCCCCGTTCGTCTACCTCGCCGGCTACTGGGCGACCCTCGCGATGCTCAGCCTCCGGCGGTTCAGATACTCCTGATCGTCCCTCCCGGAGCGCTCCGAGCCGTTGCTGGTTGCGCCCGGACGGCGGCGGCGACGACGGCGAGGGCGGATTCCACCGGATCGGGTGGACCTTGGACGTCGGGCAGGATCAGCGGCCGGCCCCTTCCATGCGATCCAGGAGTGCTGCGTTGTCGTCGAGGTCGACCCCGGGCTGGAGCCGCCCTCTGCACGACACCGGCAGCTCGGGCGGTGGGGTGGCTCGCCGCTCCGTCAGGCGTGCCAGTTCGGCCCGCAGGGCGTCCTCGATGACGGCCGTCAGGGTCCGACCAGAGCGCGCGGCCTCGACCTTCAGCTCGGCGAGTAGCGCGTCATCGATCCCGATCGTGGTTCGCACGCTCCTGATCCTCAGTTGCTGGCGTCGCGATGTCAACGGGAGGAAGGGCTCTCGAGTGGCCCGCAGGTCTTTTCTCGGTGTCAGCCGGCCTCGCGGAGGATCGGCCACCGCGACCCCGCAACGTAGGCTACCGCCACGATCGAGATGCCGAGCCACACCCCCGGCTCGGTCAACGAGCCGAGGAACGTAGCAGCGGCGAGTGCAGCTCGCGGCGGATCCGCAAGAACGCTGGCCGCATCGGGAGGACGCCGAACCAGTGGAACGACGGAGCCCCGAGGACCGTCAGCAGCCCGACCCACTCGCCAGCCCGTTGTCGCGGAATCGCCCGGGGCCTGGGGATCGCCATAGCTCCTCCCTCGGGACTTCGCCACGACGATGCGTGCCGCCGCGCCATGGTACCGACGGCGGCTCCGTTCGAGCGAACGGCGGCTGGACGAGCGCTCGCCGCCGGCTAGACTCCAACCCATGACTGCCCGGTCGCTCACCCTCGTCCTGCCGGCGTACAACGAGGCGATGCGACTCGGGCCGGCCCTCGACGAACTCTTCGGCTACCTCCGCCGGCGCGGCGAGCGCGGCCGGTACGGCTCGCCCGGATCGGCCGAGCTGCCGTCCGAGATCGAGGTCCTCGTCGTCGACGACGGGAGCACGGACGAGACGGCCGCGATCGTTCGCGCGCGTCCGGAGTTCGAGCGCGACGTCGCCGGAGCGACGCTTCGTCTTCTTCAGGTCCCACACGGCGGCAAGGGGGCGGCGGTCCGGGCCGGCATGCTCGCCGGCCGAGGCGAGCTCGTCGTCTTCGCCGACGCCGACATGGCCACCCCGCCGGACCAGATCCCGCTGCTCGTTCGTGCCCTCGCCGACCACGACGTCGCCCTCGGGAGCCGGATCCAGCCCGACGGCCGCGACATGCGCCGCAGCCAACCGCCGCTCCGCCGCTTCCTCGGCTGGTGCTTTCACCTCCTCGCCTCGGCCTGGGTCGTCGGTTCGGTCCGCGACACCCAATGCGGCTTCAAGGGCTTCACCCTGGATGCTGCCCGCGACCTCTTCGCCCGGCAGCGGATCACGAGCATCGTCTTCGACGTCGAGCTCATCTTCCTGGCCCGGCGCCGCGGCTACCGGATCGCCGTCGTCCCGGTCTCCTGGACCGATCGGCGCGGCTCGCGGATGCGGGCGCGGCCGGGGCTCGCGCTGCGGGTGGCCTGGGACCTCGTTCGGATCCCGTTCCTTCACCGTGCGGTCGAGGCGGTCGATCCGGGGACGGTCGTCCCGGGCGCGGCCGGAGATTGCCCCGATTGATCGGTACCCTGCCGCTGGTCGGGGCGGCCTCACCGCGGCTCCTCCCGGTCGCCGCCGCCCTCACGTTCGCGGTCTCGACGGCGCTCGTCGTCCTCGCCGGGGCGTCGGCGGGGACCCTCGGCCACGACTACCTGGCCTACGACGCGGCCGCGCGTCGCCTCCTCGCCGGTCGGCCGCTCTACGACACGAGCTTCGAGGCCGCCGGCGGCTTCGGCCTCTACTTCTACCCGCCGCCGTTCGCCCTCGCCGTCCTCCCGCTCGCCGCGTTCGCGCCGGCCGAGGTCGCGGTGTGGCTCTGGACGGGTGCGCTCGTCGTCGCCCTCGTCGCCGGCATCGCGCTCCTGCCGGTCGGGCCGAGGACTCGCTGGCTCGTCCTCGCGCTCGCAGGCCTCAGCTGGCCAGTCGTCTACTCGATAAAGCTCGGCCAGGTGGGTCCGCTACTGTTCTGTCTCTTCGTCCTCGGCTGGCGCCGGCTCGCCTCCGACGGAACGGTGGGCACGGTCGCGGCGATCGGCGGCCTCGTCAAGGTGCAGCCGGTGCTCCTCCTCGGATGGGCCGTCGCGCGGCGCCGTTGGCGGGCGGTGGCGATCGGGGCGGGGCTCCTCCTCGTCCTGTCCCTCGCCGCGACGCCGATCGTCGGGATCAGCGCCTGGCGGGACTTCGTCGAGCTCATCGGGAGGCTCAGCGATCCGATCACGACCCCGGGGAACGTGACGTTCGGGGCCCTCGCCTACCGAGCCGGCCTTGACCGGAGCGCGGCGGGGCTCCTCCAGTGGTTCGCCGTCGGTCTGGTCGGCGTCGTCTGGATCGTCGTCTGCGTCCGCCGGCCGCCGCTCGTCGGATACCTGGCGACGATCGTCGTGAGCCAACTCGTCTCCCCGATCCTCTGGGACCACTACGCGATGCTCACGCTCCTCCCCGTTGCCTGGCTCATCGAGCGCGGTCGCCGGTGGGCGTCCCTCCTCTTGCTCGCGGCGCCGTGGCCGCTCGTCGCGTCGGTGCCCCCGATCGTTTACCCCGCTGCCCTTGCCGTCGCCCTCGCGGTCCTGGCCGTCGATGGCGACGAGACGAGTTGGCCGGAACGTCGCGCTGCGAGGTGGTCGTGACGATGCGCTTCCGCCTGGCTTCGCTCGTGCCCTCCCGACCCACCCTCCTCGCCTTAGCGTTCTCGCGCCTCCTCGTCCTCGCCGCGGCGGCGATCGCGGACACGGCGGTGGCGCGCAATCCCCAGCTCACGAGCGGCGCGGGCGACCCGATCCTCCGGAGCTTGACCGCCTGGGACGGCTGGTGGTACCTCGGAATCGTCCGGGAGGGCTACCAGGCGGCGCCCCTTGCCGAGGGCGGCCTGAACATCGCCTTCTGGCCCCTCTACCCCTTGGTCGTCCGGCTCCTTAGCCTCCCCTGGCCGACCCTCGACGCCCTCGTCGCCGTGGTCCTCTCGAACGTCGCCTTCTTCGTTGCCCTCGTCCTCGTCGAGCGGCTCGGTACGGTCGTCCTCGGCGAGGCGCGAGCGTCCCGAGGGGCAGCCCTCCTGGCGCTGTCGCCGTTCTCCTTCGCCTTCTCCATGGCGTACCCGGAGAGCCTCTTCCTCCTCCTCGTCGTTGGCGCCTGTCTTGCAGCCGAGCGCGGCCGATGGCCGCTCGCCGGGGTCCTCGTCAGCCTGGCGACGCTCGCGCGCTTCCAGGGGGTCGTGCTCCTCCCGACCCTGGCCTGGCTCGGGTTCCGCCGGCTGCGCCCGGACGAGCGGCTCCGGCTCGGTTGGCTCGGGCTCGCCATTGTCGCCGCCTTCGGCTACCTGGGCTTCACCGCGCTGCTCACAGGGCAACCGACCGGCTACCTCGAGGCCCAGGCGCACTGGGCGCGAACCGGGCTCGGGACGGGCCCCGACCGGCTCGCACAACACCTGGGCTGGCTCCAAATCTCCCAGCTCGTGACGTTCCTCGTCGGCATCTACCTCCTCGTCTTTGCCCGCGCGGATCGATTGCCGCTCGCGTACGCGCTGTGGCCGATCGCGGCATCGACGCTCGAGTTCGCCAGCGGCAACCTCGTTTCGGTCGGCCGCCACCTCACCGTCGTCGTCCCCTACTTCTGGCTCCTCGCCGGCCGCGGATCGTGGCTCGGCCGGGTTGCCTGGCCCGCCACTTCGGCCCTCCTCCTCTTCGGTGTTGCCCTCCTGAGCTTCGCCGGCTGGTACGTTCCGTGAGCGGCCGCTGCACTGTGCGACTCGAGGACGGTCGCCGTTGGCCAGCCCTGATCTTCTCGGTGGCGATGTGGCCACTCGCGCCACTTCTCCCGGCAGCGGTCTACCCGCTCGTGCTATTCGGGGGGTTTGTCGCTCTCTCAGCCCCGACTCTGCACGCTTCAGCCCGCGCGAGGAGTGCGACATGATGGAGGCCGATCTGGTCGCCGTGCGATCGCTGACAAATCTTCTCCACGTGTGTCGGCGCGCTCTTGATCGATTTCGCCGACCGGTCGCCGTGGCCGGTGCCTGCGTCGCGGGAGGCCAGGTTCTGTGGTGGTCCTGGATGGGCGCCTGGCCCTTCCACGACAGCGTCGCGTACTGGCTGGCCGGTGAGCGGCTGCGTACTGGGCAGAACCCTTACGAGGCCGCAGGGCCGTTCCTCGCGTTTCTCTACGCGCCGCCGATCGCGATCGTGGCGGCTGCGTTGTCACTGATCCCGTGGCCGCTGTTCACCATTGCGCTCTTCGCGGGTCAACTGCTCGCGCTTCGGTACATCGCGGGGAGCTGGGTCTCGGCAGGTCTCCTCGGCTGGCTGCCGTTTGTGCCGCGGGCGCTCGTGACCGGCAATGTCGACCTTATGATGGGCGCTGCCATTTTGGCGTCTCTTCGGGGTGGCCGGGGCTCCGGCGCGGCGGCAGCCTTCTTCGCGTTCTGCAAGCTCTCGCCCGTTCTGGCCGTGCGGCGCTGGCGGGAGTTCTTTGTCGCTGCCGCCTGCCTCGCCGCCATCTCGTTACCGTGGTGGGATCTGTGGCTCGAATTCGCCCGGGCGCTCATCGCCCAACGGCAGGAGAGCTGGCTGCCGGCGCTGATCAGGGCGCCCGTCGTCGTCGCGCTCGTGCTCGGTCGCCGTCCATGGTCGAGGGCGATGGCGGCAGGGCTCGCGGTCCCTCTCTTCTATTTCCACAGCCTCGTCCTGCTCCTGCCAGGATGTCGTCTGCTCGTTGAGGAACTCCGTCACGGACCGACGACGAACCCGGACCCCTGACCGGTTCCCGCTGTGAGATTGCCCACGCAACGACTTCTCCCACCGGTGCTATCCTCCTGGCCGTGACCCACCCCGCCCTCGACGCCGAGCCCGCCTGTCCCGAGGTCGGCTCCGCGCCCGCCGACGCTCCCTCGCCTCGTCGCCTCCGGGCCCTTCGCCGGCCCTTCGGGACGATCGAGCGTCGAACCTGGGATGCCCTCGCGGCCCGCAACCCCTGGGCGACGCCATTCGCTCGCTGGGCCGTCCATCGAGCCTGGTGGGACGCCTACGGGGCGAACGCCCACGACGAGACCCTCGTCCTCGTCGAGGCCGACCGACCCGCCGTCGCGGGAGACGCGGCGCCGGCGGAGCCGGTGGCGATCGCACCCCTCATGCACCGCCACGAGCTCGAGCCCGGTGACGCCGTCCGCCGGACCGCCATCCGCCATGGTGCCGAGGCCGCCCTCACGCCGGTCCCGCCGACCGCCAAGGCGGTCTTCATGGGCGCTTCCTACCACGCGGACTACGCGACGCTCCTCGCCGCCCCGGAGGATCTCCCGGCCGTTGCCGAGGCCGTTGTCGACTACCTCGCCAGCGAGCGGCACGAGGTCCCCTGGGACGTCGTCGACCTCCGCCGGCTCCGCTGCGCCGACCCGGCAACGGACGTCCTCGCCCTGGCCTTCGGGCGCCGCGAGATCATCGAAGGCTGGACGCTCACCCTCGAGCGGGAGGACGTCTGCCCGGTCGTCGAGCTCCCCGAGGCCGGCGGCTTCGAGGCGCTCCTCGCCCGGCTCGACAAGAAGGACCGCCACGAGATCCGCCGCAAGGTCCGTCGGGCCGAGGCGGTCGGTCCGGTCCGCCTCGCCGACGCCGCCGATCCCCTCGCCGAGCTCGACGCCTTCGTCGATCTCCATCAGCGCCGCTGGGGCGCCGACGGCCTCTTTCCGCCGACCGAGGGCGGGCGCCAAAGCCGGCGCTTCCTCGAGCGGCTCTTCGAGCTCGCCTGGCCGGAGGGCTTTCTCTGCCTCAGCTTCCTCGAGGTCGGCGGCCGACGGATCGGGGCCGGGATCACCCTCGACGACGGGACGACGATCTACTACTACAACGCCGGGATCGACCCCGACGCCGGGGCGCTCTCGCCGGGCGTCCTCCTCGCCGAGCGCCTCATCCGACGGGCGATCGAACTGGGGCGACGACGCTTCGACTTCCTCCGCGGCAACGAGCCGTACAAGTACGCCTGGGGCGCGGTCGACGAGCCGATCGCTCGCCTCCTCGTCCGGCGGACCGACGGGGAGGCCCAGTCGTGACCCCGCTCGGGCCGGCCGACCCCTGCTATCAGCCCGTCGTCCGGGGGCCCGTTCCGGGCGGCGGCCGGATCCGAGTCGTGGAGCTCCTCGCGAGCGGGACGAACGGCGGCGCCCAAGAGCACGTCTACAACCTCGTGACCCGGATCGACCACGGACGCTACGACGTCTCGGTCGTCAGCCTTTCGCCTGGCAGCGCGGTCCGGAAGCTCGAGCGAGCGGGGGTCCGGGTCGTTGTCTTCGACGAACCCGACGACGCCGTCGCGGTCGGGATGCTCGCCGCCCACCTCCTCACCGTCTGCCCCGACGTCGTCCACAACCACATGTACCGGGCCGAGGTCATCGGGACGAAGGCGGCTCTCGCCCTCGAGCGGCTCGGGATGCGGAGGCCCTACGTCGTCTCGACCGTCCACTCGTCGCGGGTTCGATCGCTCGCCGATCGGGAGGAGATCCGCCGCCTCACGCCCCACATGGACCGCCTCATCGCGGTCTCGCGGGCGATCGTCGCGAAGATCGGCGAGGAGCGCGGGGAGGGGCTACCGGTCGAGCTCATCTACAACGGCGTGGACCTGTCCCGCTACGACCACCAGGAGCCGTGCTGCACGCTCCGCGAGGAGTACGGGCTCCCGGCCAACGCCCAGCTCGTCGGGGTCGTCGCCCGGCTCGAGCCCGAGAAGGGCCACCCGACGCTCCTGGCGGCCTGGCCGGAGGTCGTCCGGCGGTGCCCACAGGCGTACCTCCTCGTCGTCGGCGAGGGGAGCCAGCGCGAGGCGCTCGAGGCGTGCGTCCGGGCGCTCGGGATTGGCGACCGGGTCGTCTTCACCGGCCGCCGCGACGACGTCCCCGCGGTGACGGCGGCCCTCGACGTCGCCGTCCTCCCCTCGTACCGCGAGGCCCAGGGGCTCGTCGTCCTGGAGGCGATGGCCCTCGGCCGGCCCGTCGTCGCCTCGAACGTCGGCGGGATCCCGGAGATGATCGAGGACGGAGTGAGCGGCCTCCTCGTCCCGGCGGGCGACCCGGAGGCGCTCGCGGCGGCGATCGTCCGCCTCCTCACCGACCACCCGTTCGCCGACCTCCTGGCCCGTCGAGGTCACGACCTCGTCCACGAGCGGTTCTGCGTCGAGCTCATGGTCCGGGCGATCGAGTCGATCTACGACGACGGCGCGGGGGCGGTCCGCCTCCCGCAGGTGGCGGCGGGCTAGTCGAACTCGGGTGGGGTGATGGCCTGGCCCGCGGGCCCGGCAGCTCGGCCCCGCCGCTCGGAGCCGCACCCTGGGCCTGGGAGTGCGCGTCCGCTTGACGCCCTGGTATCGTGCCAGGACCGGCGGCGCCCCGTCCGCCCTGCGGCGTCGCCCGACCCGGGAGGGTAGGCAAGACCGATCGATGAGCGACCGCCGCTGGCCGACGATCGAGGCCGTCTGGCAGGCGACGGCGCTCCTTCTGCCCGTCGCCGTCGCCCTCGCCGTCCCCCTCTCCGCCGTTGACCTCGCCTACGCCGTCCGGGCCGGTCAGATCATCCTCGCGCGGGGAGACGTCCTCCGATCCGATCCCTTTACCTTCACGGCCGCCGGCGCGCCCTGGGTGGACCAGCAGTGGCTCGCCCAAGTGGCCTTCGCCGTCGTCCACGGGGCGGCCGGCTGGCCCGGCCTCGTCCTCCTTCGGGCCGTCTTCGTTGGGTGCGTCGTCCTCCTCCTCTTCGATTCGCTCCGGCGATCGGGGCTCGACTGCCGATCGGCCGCCCTCCTCGTCCTCGCCGCCTTCGTCTTGGTCGCGCCCGGGCTCGCCCTTCGGGCCCAGCTCGTCGCCGTCGTTCTCTTCGCGGCGACGCTCTGGCTCCTCGAGGTCGGTCGGCGTCGACCGGCCGCCCGGTGGCTCCTCCTGCCGCTCGCGATCGTCTGGGCGAACGTCCACGGCTCGTTCCCGCTCGCCGCAGCCGCCGTCGGGGTCACCTGGCTGACCGAGCTCCGAGTAGCGCGGAGCCAGCGGCGCTCGGGATCCATCGTCACCCCCTCGCTCCTCGCGGCGACGCTTCTGGGCACCCTCGTCAACCCCTTCGGTCCCGAGGTCTGGCCCTATGCCGTCGGCCTGGCGACGAGCCCGGTCGTCGGGGGCCTCGCGAGTGAGTGGCAGCCGACCTCCCCCATGACGATCCCGGGCCTCCTCTTCCTCGTCGCCCTCGTCGGGACGGTCATCCTCCTCCTTCGAGGACCCGCCCGACCGCCGTGGCCGACCCTCGCCTGGCTCCTCATCCTTGCCCTCCTCGCCCTTCGGGCCGAGCGGGCGGTCGTGTGGTGGGCGATGGCGGCGGTCGTCGCCCTGGGTCCTGTCGCTCGAGGGCTGCCCCTCCGACCGTCGCCGTCGACGCGCCGCTCGCCGGCGAACGCACTCCTCGTCGGCCTCCTCGGGACCGCCTGCCTCGCCACCCTGCCCTGGTGGCGTGCGGGCTCGCCGACCGATCCCGGGCCGCTCCTCGCCGACGCCCCGGTTGACCTCACCGACGCCCTCGCCGGGCGGATCGCGCCCGGGACCCGCGCCTACGTCACCCAGCCCTGGGCCTCCTGGGTCGAGTACGCGCTCCCCGAGGTCCGGACCTTCGTCGACTCGCGCTTCGAGGTCGTCCCGGCGGCCGCCTGGGACGACTACATCCGGATCGCCGAGGCAGCCCCGGACTGGGCGGCCCGCCTCGACCGTTGGGGGGTCGAGCTCGTCATCGTCGACCCGGCACGGGAGCCGATGCTCGCCGCGGCGCTTCGGGCCTCGCCCGACTGGCTTCTCGTCGCCGAGGGCCCGTCTTCCAGCGGCCTCGTCTTCCGGCCCGTCGGCCCGCCCCGGTGACGACCGCCCGCCATCGCCTATCCTCGCCCCGTGACCCCTGCCGAACCCCTCGTCGCCGTCGCCATCCCTGCCCTCAACGAGGCCGGCAAGATCGGCCGCGTCCTCGACAAGATCCCTCGCGACGGCCGCTTCGAGGCGATCGTCGTCGACGACGGCTCGACCGACGGGACCGGTGACGAAGCCCGAGCCCACGGCGCCGCCCTCGTCATCCGCCACGAACGGCGGATGGGCGTCGGGGCTGCGATCCGCGACGGCTGGCGGGCGGGACTCGCCCGCGGGCGCCCGTACCTGGCCCTCGTCTCCGGCGACGACCAGCACGAACCGGCCGAGCTCTCCGCCGCCCTCGACGCCCTCCTCGCCGCGGACGCCGACTACGCCCAGGGCTCCCGCTGGCTCGCCGGCGGGCGGGTCGAGGGCCCGACCGGCGGGCGCGGCCTCGGCACCCGCCTCTACTCGGCGATCTTCAGCCTCCTCGTCTTCCGTCGGATCACCGACGCCACGAACGGCTTCCGCCTCTTCCGCGCCGACCTCCTCGCCGACCCGGCCATCGACATCGACCAACCCTGGCTCGACTCGTACGACCTGGAGCCCTACGTCCTCTACAAGGCGATCCGGCGCGGCTACCGGGTCATCGAGGTCCCCTGCACCGTCCGCTACCACCCCCGGGAGGGGTACACGAAGATGCGGGGCCTGCGCGACTGGTGGCGCCTCTTCCGCCCGGCCCTCCTCCTCCGGGCCGGCCTGAAGCGATGAGCGAGGAGGGCGAGTCGTAGCACATGTGCCACGGTGCGCTACACTCTCGCGCATGCGTATCGTCAGTCAGCGCGAGCTGAGAAACCAGTCCGCCGCGGTGCTCCGTCTCGTTCAAGCGGGGGAACGAATCGTCGTCACCCGCAGCGGCGCGCCGGTCGCGGAACTTCGCCCGATCGCGCCGGCGACGGCAGTTCCGCGGGACGCGGCCATTGCTGCCGCCCGTTCGCTGCAGCCGGTCGATTGGCGGCGGTTCCGAGCCGACCTCGACAGCCTCGTCGACCCGTACATCGCTCGTTGATGGATCCGGCCGCGACGTCCCCTGATCCCGGGTCGCACGAGCTCGCGTCGGACGTGGCGGCCGCCCGGGCGACGCTGCCGTCCTTCGAGCGCGGAATCCTCGATACGTCGGTCGTCCTCGATCTCGAGCACCTCGACCCGGAGCGCCTACCGGCACAGACCCTGATCACCGCGATCACGCTTGCCGAACTGGCCGCCGGACCGTCTGCGGCCGACGACGATCTCGAGCGTGCCCGACGCCAGGAGCGCCTCCTCTGGGTTGCGGCGACCTGGGATCCGCTTCCGTTCGACGGTGACGCAGCGCGAGCGTATGGCACGATCTTCGCGGCCGTTCGTGCGGCCGGACGACAGGCGCGGCCGAGGATTGCGGAGCTCTACACCGCTGCCATTGCGGCTGCCCGTCGTCTTCCCGTGTACACCCGCAACCCGTCGGACTTTCGGGGGCTCGAGGATCTGATCCCGATCGTCCCGGTGTGAGCTCCCGCCCGCGGGCGCCCGCCCGTCCCCGGCGCGACGCCTCGTCTCGATCGCGGCGCCGTCGCTACCATGACCCAGACTGACGACCAGACTGACGACCCAAGGGCAGCCTCGCCGGGCGCCGGATGCGCGCCGGGGCAGGTGCCTCGCCACCGAGGGATCGCCATGACCGAGCTCCAGCCCTCCATCGACACCGCCTTTGCCGGGCGCCGGATCCTCGTGACCGGTGGGGCCGGGTTCGTCGGCGGCGCCCTCGTCCGCCGCCTCGTCGAGGCCGACGCCGCCGTCACCGTCCTCGACGACCGCTTCACCGGCCGGCCCGAGACGCTCCCGCCCGACGTCCGCTTCGTCGAGGGGTCCGTCGTCGACGAGTCGCTCGTGGGCCGCCTCGTTGGGGAGGCCGAGTTCGTCTTCCACCTCGCCGCCCGAAACATCATCGCCAGCACAAAGAACCCCCGCGACGACTTCGCGACGAATATCGGCGGGACCCTCAACGTCCTCCTCGCCGCCCGGAGCGCCGCCGTCCGGCGGGTCGTCTACACCGGCTCCACCTCGGTCTACGGCAACCCGCGCTCGATCCCGATCAACGAGGACGACGCCATCGTGCCCTTGAGCCCCTACGCGGTGAGCAAACTCGCCGGCGAGCACTACTGCATCGCCTTCTACGAGAGCTACGGCCTCCCGGTCGCCGTCGTCCGCTACTCGAACGTCTACGGGATCGGCCAGCGCCCCGACAACCCGTACTGCGGGGTCGTCGCCAAGTTCTTCGATGCCGCCCTCGCCGGCCGGCCGCTCCAGATCCACGGCGACGGCCAGCAGACCCGCGACTTCACGTACATCGACGATGCCGTCGAGGCGACGCTCCGGGCGGCCGTCGCACCCCGAGCCGAAGGGGAGGTCTTCAACGTCGGGACCGGGATCGAGACGACGATCAACGACCTCGCCCGAATGGTCGGCGAGGCCGTCGAGCGCCCGATCGAGGTCGTCCACGTCGACCGGCGTGACATCGACAACATCCGCCGCCGGGTCGTCTCCATCGAGAAGGCGCGGCGGATGCTCCGCTGGTCGCCCCAGATCACGCTTCCCGACGGGCTCCGCCGGACGGCGGTCTGGATGCGCGGACGGGCCGCGGAGACGCCGCCGCCTCAGGTCCCGGCGCCGAGCGGGCCGGAGGCGAGCCGCTAGATCCGGGTCGTGCTCCAGTAGCGCTCGGCGAAGCCCGGCACCCCGCCCAGCTCGCCGACCCGAAGGCCGAAGGCCCGGACCGCCTCGGCCATCGGCCGCAGGCCCCCGAAGAGGCCGTCGAGCTGGCTCTCGTAGAGGGCGATCCCCCGGATCTTCCGCTCGATCTGGTCGCTGATGTCGGCGTACTCCGGGGTGAGCGAGACGTCGGGCGGGAGCTCGGCCAGAAAACCGTCGCCGAGGTCCTCGAGCTGGCCGAAGTTCGACCACCAGCCGTACGGGAAGTCCTCGTAGAAGGTGACGATGCCGGCCCACTCCGGACCCGGCATCACCCAGGCCGGGGGCTCGGCGAGGAGCGCCGCCCCGACGGCTCGGACGAGCTGGTGATCGACGTGCCCGCCGATCCCGAGCGGGAGGTAGACCCGCTGCGGTTCGAGCCGGAGGATCTCGCGGCGGAGGAGCTCGATCGGTGCCGGATCGTCGTCCCGCGGCCGCCCGAGGAGCTCGGCGTCGCCCGCATACCCGCGGAAGACGGCGTCGGGGAGGTCGAGGAAGACGACCGAGGCCTCGGCGAAGTAGGCAAACCGCTCGTCCTCGAGCCGGCGCCGGGCCATGAGGTCCCCCGCCCTCGCCGCCTCCACGACCTCGGTCCCGAGGACCGTGCCCTGGGTCGGCAGCTCGTCGATCACGAGCTGCCCGGCGAGCGATTCGTTCCGGATGCTCGCCCGGCGGTACCACGACGAGCGCTGCCAGAACCGCTTCGCCGCGGCGTCGGCGTCGGCCTGGGTCGCCTCGAGCCGCTCGGGCTCGGCGGCCCACGGCGGCGG
>JBHOQO010000047.1:0-19780 GCA_042408925.1 Chloroflexota bacterium
TTCATCGACTTCAACAGCCAGCTGATGTGCACGAACATCGGCCACGGCGACGAGCGCGTCATCGCCGCCATCCAGGCCCAGGCGGCGCAGCTCGCCTACGCGAACCCCTTCATGGCCACCGAGCCCCGACCGGCCGGCGGCGACGGGCATCCCGCCGACCGCCGCGCCGGCAGTGGGACCGGGCGCTCCGCCATCGAGGGGCAGCGCCGTCGCCGTCGGCGAGCGGGCGGCGACGGCGACCGTCGACGTGGAGCAGGGCCGGCCGCGGGCCGGAGAAGGTGGAGTGATGGGCATCGAGACGACGGAACCGACGACGGGATCGGCGATGACCGGGGCCGAGATCGTCGAGCTGACGAAGCGCCACACGATCTTCGAGTGGTCGGCCCAGGCGAAGGTCGACCCGATCCCCGTCGCCGGCGCCAAGGGCGTCTACTTCTGGACCCCGGAAGGCAAGCGCTTCATCGACTTCAACAGCCAGCTGATGTGCACGAACATCGGCCACGGCGACGAGCGCGTCATCGCCGCGATCCAGGCCCAGGCCGCCCGGCTCGCCTACGCGAACCCCTTCATGGCGACCGAGCCGCGGGCCCGCCTCGGGGCGAAGCTGGCCGAGATCTGCCCCGGCGACATCGACGTCTTCTTCTTCACGAACGGCGGCGCCGAGGCGAACGAGAACGCGATCAAGATCGCCCGGATGGTGACCGGCCGCCACAAGATCGGGGTCCGCTACCGCTCCTACCACGGCGGCACGGCCGGGGCGATTACCCTGACCGGCGACCCCCGGCGTTGGGCGGCCGAGCCCGGCATCCCGGGCGTCTTCCGGATCCCCGACACCCACCCCTGGGGCGAACCCGAGCCGCGACCGGCCGACGAGCTCCTCGCCGAGACCGAGCGGGTCATCATGTACGAGGGCCCCAAGACGATCGCCGCCCTCATCGTCGAGACCGTCGTCGGCACGAACGGGATCCTCATCCCGCCCGACGGCTACCTCCAGGGGCTCCGCGAGCTCTGCGACCGCCACGGGATCCTCCTCATCGCCGACGAGGTCATGGCCGGCTTCGGCCGGACCGGACGCTGGTTCGCCGTTGACCACTGGGGCGTCGTTCCGGACCTCCTGACGATGGCGAAGGGCCTGACCTCGGCCTACGTCCAGCTCGGCGCCGTCGGGATGCGGCGCCCCATCGCCGACCACTTCCGGGAGAACGTCTTCTACGGTGGCCTGACCTACAACAGCCACCCCCTCGGCTGCGCCGCCGCCCTGGCGACGATCCGCGTCTACGAGGAGGACGGGCTCATCGAGCGCGCCGCTCGGATGGGCGAGGTCCTGGCCCGCCACCTCGCCGACCTGGCGGCCCGCCACCCCTCGGTCGGCGCGGTTCGAAGCATCGGGCTCTTCGGGATCGTCGAGCTGGTCCGGCGCCGCGATCCGTGGACGCCGCTCGCGCCGTACAACGGGACGTCGGACGAGATGGCGGCCCTTGCCCGCTTCTTCCGTGAGCAGGGCCTCTACACCTTCGTCCGCTGGAACACGTTCTTCACGAACCCGCCGCTCACGATCACCGAGGCCGAGATGGCCGAGGCGTTCGAGATCATCGACCGCGGCCTCGCGATCACCGACGAGGCGGTCGAGGGCTAGCGGCGAGCCCGAACCGAGCGAGCGGACGCAGCGTCCCGGAGGAGCGACGAGCGTGGTCGAGGGCACGAACCGGGTCGCCCGGGCGAACGAGCGGTCGACGGCAGGCCCTCGTCCGCCCGACCCGCCGACCGACCCCCCGAGCGTCGACGGACTCGCCGTCGAGATCGAGCCGACCGAGCTCGAGCGGACCGAGGTCGAGCTCGCCGAAGCCCTCGAGGCGGCCGCCCCGCCGACCCGGCGGCGGGCCTTCCTCCGCTCGGTCGTCACCTTCGTCCTCTTCCTGGGCGCCGTCGCCGCCGTCTGGGAGCTCGTCAAGCTCCTCGGGGGCGACCCCTGGCGGGTTGACGGCCGGGTCGTCTGGGATCCGCCGCTCCGACTCCCCCTCGCCGACGACGTCAGCCTCCCCCACGTTTGGAGCGTCGTCGCCGCCTTCGCGGCCCCGGTCCAGCGCGGGAGCGACACGTCCCTCGCCGCCTACCTCGTCGGCCAGGCCCTCTTCACCTGGCGCGAGGCGGCCCTCGGCTTCGCCGCCGGGACCCTCCTCGGCCTCCTCCTGGCGACCCTCTTCGTCCACTCGCACCTGCTCGAGCGGGCGTTCGTCCCGTACGTCATCGCCAGCCAGACGATCCCGATCATCGCCCTCGCCCCGATGATCGTCGTCTACTTCGGGGCGAACGTCTTCTCGGTCGTCGTCATCGCCACGTACCTGACGTTCTTCCCGGTCACCATCGCGATGATGCGGGGGCTGCGCTCGCCGGACCCCCGAGCCCTGGAGCTGATGCGCTCGTACGCCGCCTCGGCCCGCGACGTCTACGTCAAGGTCCGCCTTCCGGCCTCGCTGCCGTACCTCTTCACCGCCCTGAAGATCGCGACGACGGCGAGCATCGTCGGGGCGATCATCGGCGAGGGCCCGGGCGGGATCCCCGACGGCCTGGGCCGGGCGATCATCAACTTCAACCAGTACTACATCACGGCGCCCGAGCGGCTCTGGGCGGCGATCATCGCCTCGGGCCTCCTCGGGATCGTCTTCTTCCTCATCGTCCGGGCGGCCGAGCTCGTCGTGCTCCGGAACCGCCCCGACGCCCAGGAGACCTGAGGGAGTCATGGGGACGAGCCCGAACCCGATCGCAGGAGGAGTGCTGCCGTGACCACCACGACCGCAGCCGAGACCGTCGTCCGCAGCGCCGGGGTCGAGAAGCGCTTCGCGGCCGGCGGCCGCTCGACGACCCTCGCGCTCACCGGGATCGACCTGGAGATCCGGCGCGGCGAGTTCGTCTCGCTCATCGGCCCCTCGGGCTGCGGGAAGTCGACGCTCCTGCGGCTCATCGGCGACTTGACCCCGCCGACCGCCGGGACGATCACCGTAAACGGCAAGCCCGCCCCCCAGGCCCGCCTCGACCGCGACTACGGGATGGTCTTCCAGGCTCCGGTCCTCTTCGACTGGCGGACTGTCGAGGACAACGTCATCCTGCCCCTCGAGATCCTCGGCCGGCCGAAGGCCGAGCGGGTGGCCCGGGCGCGGGCGATGCTCGAGCTCGTCGAGCTGAGCGGCTTCACCCGCCACTACCCGTACCAGCTCTCGGGCGGGATGCAGCAGCGGGTCGCCATCGCCCGGGCCCTCGCCTTCGAGCCGGCGATCCTCCTCATGGACGAGCCGTTCGGGGCCCTCGACGAGATGACCCGGGAGCGGATGAACCAGGAGCTCCTCCGGATCTGGGAGCGGACCGGGACGACGATCGTCTTCGTCACCCACTCGATCCCCGAGGCGGTCTTCCTCTCCTCGCGGGTCGTCGTCATGAGCGCCCGGCCGGGCCGGATCACGAAGATCATCGAGGTCGACCTGCCGCGACCGCGTGGTTTCGAGACCCGGGAGCTGCCGCGCTACTTCGAGCTCGTCACCGCGGTCCGCGAAGCGCTCCGGGCGGGGGAGGGGAACGGCGGGAACGAGGCGACCAGCCCCAGTCGGCCGTCGAGCGGGCGGCTCGCAGCGGAGGGGCTCGGCTGATGGCCGGGGCGGAGGCGACGCTCCGGGCCCCCTCGGGCGGCGTCGAGCGCCGGCTCCGGAGCCGGCTCGGGCAGCGGGTCCGCTACTACCTCCCGGCCGTCCTCGTCTTCTTCGGCGTCCTCGGGCTCTGGGAGCTCCTCGTCGCCGCCCTCGACATCCGGGCCTTCGTCCTCCCGGCCCCCTCGGCGATCGTCGCCGCCCTTGTCGAGACGTGGGACTCGGGCCGCTGGCCGATCGGGCCGGCCTTCGTCAACACCTTCCTCCAGGCCATCGGCGGGCTCCTCGTCGGGACCCTTGCCGGGGTCGGGGCGGCGTTCCTGACGGCCCGCTGGACGACCGCCCGCGATTCGATCCTCCCGATCGCGGTCGCCCTCAACGCGGTCCCGATCATCGCCGTGGCGCCGCTCTTCAACAACTGGTTCGGCCTCACGAACCCGGTGTCGAAGATGATGGTTGCCGCGCTCCTCGTCTTCTTCCCGGTCATGATCAACGTGACCCGGGGCCTCAGCCAGGTCTCGCCGGCGTCCCTTGAGCTCATGCGCTCCTACGCCTGCTCGGAGTGGACGATCCTCCGGAAGGTCCGGATCCCGAACATGCTCCCCTTCTTCTTCACGGCCCTGAAGGTCGCGACGACGCTCAGCCTCATCGGGGCGATCGTCGCCCAGTACTTCGGCGGCGCCTCGGACGTCCTCGGGCGAGTCATCGTCCAGAGCGCGAGCGCCCTCCGGTTCGACATCACCTGGGCGGCGATCGTCATGGCCTCGGTGACCGGGATCGTCCTCTATCTCGTCGTCGTGGCCATCGAGCGGGTCGTGATCCCCTGGCATGCCTCGCTCAGAGAGCCGGAGGTCTGACGGATGACCGGACCGACGGCGACCCGCTCGCCGCGGCTGCCGAACCCGGCTGGCGAACCGCCGGCCGAGTCGCTACGATGCGCGCCAACATTCGGCGTGCCGGCCGATCCGCCGCCGGGACGGCGGGGCGGTCGGGGTCGAATCGAGAGGGCGGCCCGCAGGGGCCGTCGAGTAGGAGGAGGTCGATGAAGCGTTCCCGTTCCGTTCTCACCCTCATCGCCGGCGCCGTCCTCGTCGCCGCGGCGTGCTCCGGCGGCGGAGGCGGCGGTCAGGCGGCGAAGGTCCGGGTCCAGCTCCAGTGGGTCCCCCAGGCCCAGTTTGCCGGCTACTACGCGGCCCTCGAGCAGGGCTACTACAAGGCCGAGAACCTCGACGTCACGATCGTTCCCGGCGGGCCCGACGTCGTTCCCCAGCAGGTCGGGTCGGCGGCCGGCGGCCCCGAGTTCACCACCTCGTGGCTGCCGAAGGTCCTCGAGGCCCGCGAGGGCGGCTCGGACCTCGTGAACATCGCCCAGGTCTTCCAGCGCTCGGGCACGCTCTCGGTGACCTGGGCCGACAGCGGGATCAAATCGCCGGCCGACTTCAAGGGTAAGAAGGTCGGCGTCTGGGACTTCGGCAACGAGTTCGAGGTGACCGCCGCCGCCCGCAAGTACGGGCTCGAGGAAGGGCGCGACTACGAGAAGGTCATCCAGGCCTTCGACATGAACGCCTTCCTCAAGCGCGAGATCGACGTCGCCGAGGCGATGATCTACAACGAGTACGCTCAGGTCCTCGAGACGGTGAACCCGGCGACCGGGCAGCTCTATCAGCCCTCCGACATGAACGTCATCGACTACAACAAGGAGGGCACGGCGATGCTCCAGGACGGGATCTTCGCCCGGGCCTCCTGGCTCGCCGAAGGGAACAACAAGGACATCGCGATCCGCTTCCTCCGGGCGTCCTTCCGGGGCTGGATCTACTGCCGCGACAATCCGGGGGCATGCGTCGACTACGTGCTGAAGGCCGGGACCGCCCTCGGCAAGGGCCACCAGGCCTGGCAGATGAACGAGATCAACCCGCTCATCTGGCCCTCGCCGAACGGGATCGGGATCATGGACAAGGCGCTCTACGACCAGACGGTCCAGATCGCCCGCCAGGCCAACATCCTGAAGGCGGACCCGTCGCCCGACGCGTATCGAACCGACCTCGCCGAAGAAGCCCTCAAGGGGATCAGCGAGGACGCCAAGGGTCTGAACTTCCAGAAGGGGACGGTCACGGTGACCGAAGGCGGGAACTGACCGTCGAATCCTGACCCGGGGGGAGGAGGTGCGACGATCGGGCCGGCCGCGAGGCCGGCCCGATCGATTCCCCCGTCGTCGAAGGCTTGGGTTTGCCGGGGCCGGCTAGCGACCCAGGTCCTGGGTCAGGTGCTGGGTCGGCAGGTAGGGAGTGCCGACGTGGCTGCCGACGACCGGCGCCGGTCGGACGTCGAGGGCGTCGGCGACGAGGGCGAGGACGAGGATCAGGGCGCCGACGGCGAGGGCGAGCCAGAGCGGCAGGCTCCGCCGCGCCGGTGCCGCGACCGGATAGGTGGACACGGCTCCCTCCTTCGGAGTCGAAGGGACGCGCCGGCGGGTTGGGGTTGGGCGTGGGTTGCCCGGGGCGGGTCCGGCGTCGGCCGCCGAGTCCCGACGCGTCGCCCACCCGGTGGCATATCACATGCTAGGCGCGCGAGGCTGGGATCCAAGGGCCATCCGGGCCGCCGGGGTAGGACGGATGGCGGGCATGGGATGCGGGAGGTGGCCGGGCAGCGAACCTGCTTGCGGGCGGCCACGAGAACCGCGCGCTGGTGATCAGGCAATGAAAACGCGGGCGGGGCCCGAGATCCGCCTGGGCGACCGAGCCCGGGTCCCCGTGTCGGGCCGGCGGATCCGCGCGAACGTCAGTGGGCGATCCAGACGAACCAGCGATCACCGATTGGGGCAACGAGCAGCACGACCGACGCGGCGCCTGCGCCGCGTACGTTCGGATGATCGACAAACACGAGCCAGGCACGACTGGCCCGGGCGAGGAGGTCGCGGCGAGCCAGATCCTCGCCGGGATCGCCGGCGACCCGAGCCTGGGTCGCAGCCCATCCGTCCCTCTGCTCGCGCGCGTCGTCGGCGGGGACGGTGCGCACGGCGACACGCCGGCGGGCACGGAGGCGATCGCGGCAGGCGTTCACGAGGATCCGCCCGAACCAGGCGGGGAATCGCTCCGGGTCGCGGAGCTCGTCCCAGTGAGTCCAGGCCGAGAGGGTGGCGTCGTGGACGGCGTCCTCGGCCTCAGAGGTCGTCGCCGAGGATGAGGGTGGCGTAGCGGTAGGCGTTGTCGAGGACGCGGCGATCCAGGTACGCCCGAAAGGAATCGGCCCGCCGTTGGGGGTCCGGGTCCCGGCGGGCCTCGGCTCGGACCGCCGCCAAGCGCGGCTGGGATCCCTCGAGTTCCATCGGTTGATTCGACGATGGAGGGGGCGAAAACATTCACCGCGGGGCGGGATCCCCTTTGTGGTCCGACCGGCTCGACGGCGCCAGCTCGTGGAGCGGGCGACCCCGTCCGCCGAGCAGTGGCCGGGGCCGATCAGCCCCTCGTTGTACGAGCCGAGGACGCCGGCCGCCGCGATCGCCTACGAACGACCGCCCGTCCCGAACTGCCGGTCGCCCGCGTCGCCGAGGCCCGGGAGGATGTAGCCGTGCTCGTTCAGCTGGCGGTCGAGGGCGGCACAGTGGATCTCGACGTCGGGGTGCGCCTCCGTGACGGCCTTGACCCCTTCCGGGGCGGCGATGAGGTTGACGAGCTTGATCCGGACCGCGCCCCAGCGCTTCAGGACCTCGATGGCGGCCGTCGCCGACCCGCCGGTCGCGAGCATCGGGTCGAGGATGAGGCAGAGGTCGACGGTCGCCGAATCGGGGAGCTTGTTGTAGTACTCGACCGGGCGGAGGGTCCGCTCGTCGCGGAAGAGCCCGAGGTGCCAGACCTGGGCCGTCGGCATGAGCTCGAGCATCGCGTCGACCATCCCGAGTCCGGCCCGCAGGATCGGGACCAGGCCGATCCGGTCGGCGAGCTCGTGGGCCTCGGTCTCCTCCAGGGGCGTCCGGACCCGGAGCGGCCGGACCCGGACGTCGGCGAGGGCCTCGTAGCCGAGGAGCCAGGAGAGCTCGCGGACGACCTCCCGGAACTTCTTCGGCTCGGTCCGCTCGTCGCGGAGGATCGCGAGCTTGTGGAGGACGGCCGGGTGGCGGGAGATGTGGAGGGTCGCCGGGATCGACGGGGCGGGGGAGGGAGATGGGGCCTGGCTCACGGGTCGTCTCCGTCGGCGTCACAACCGGTCGGCTCCTCGGCGGTGGTCACCGGGCCGATGCCGACCGCGACGGCATCCTAGCAGAGCGGCAGGTGGGCGAGGACCGGGCGGGACGGGTCGGCGCCCGCGGATCGGCATCTGCGGATCGGCACCTGCGGATCGGCGGCGCCGCACGCGGTATCCTCGCCTCCACGGAGGCGAGCCGCAGCGCCGCGGGCCGCCGGGAGGCCCGCCGAGCGGCGCGATCGCACCGCTCGCTCGAGAGGAGCGCTCGAGAGGAAAGGACGAGGTGGACGGGTCGATGACCGCCGACGGACCGCGGGCGCCGGTCGAGCCGCGCAGGCCGGCCGAGCCGCGCGCGTCGGCCGACGATGTCGCCGTGGCGCCCGCCGCTGCGCCGATCCGAACCCGCCGAGCCGAGCGACTGCGGCACCGCCCCGCGCCGCCCGTCCTCGTCCGACAGGTCCGCGGCGGCGTCGTCGAGAGCGAGCACCGGGGCCATGTCGTCGAGGTCGACGTCGAGGGCCGCCTCCTCCGGGCGATCGGCGATCCCGAGCACCTCGTGACCCTCCGCTCCACGGTCAAGCCCTTCGGCCTCGTCGCCCTCCTCGAAGCCGGCGGCCGCGAGGCATTCGAGCTGAGCGACGCCGAGCTGGCCCTCCTCGCCAGCTCCCACTCCGGTGAGGACCTCCACGTCCGGACGCTCCACGGGATCTTCCGGCGGGCGCGCCTCAGCCAGTCGATGCTCGCCTGCGGGACCGAGGGGATGCCTCTCGACGCCCTCACCGCGGCCCGCCTGGCGCGGGACGGGGAACGGCCCGGGCCAGCCCGCCACATGTGCTCGGGCCAGCACGCCGTCTTCCTCCTCCTCGCCCGCCTCGCCGACTGGCCCCTCGACGGCTACTGGGCGGTCGACCACCCGGCCCAGGTCGCCTACCGCTCGGCGGTGGGGCGGGCCCTCGGGATCGCGCCGGCGGAGCTCCAGCTCGTCGGGGACGACTGCGGGATCCCGACGTACGTCGTGCCGCTCCGGATCCTCGCCCGCGCCTACGCCTTCCTCGCCGACCCCGAGGCGGTGGGACCCGGCGACGAGCGGTTCGGCCTCGCCCGGCACCTCCGGACCGTCCGCGACGCGATGCTCGCCCACCCGGAGATCGTCGGCGGGAACCGCGACCGGCTCGACACCTCGCTCATGAAGACGCTCCCGGGGCGGCTCGTCGCCAAGGCCGGCGCCGAGGCGCTCCGGGGGATCGGGATCCTCCCGGGCAAGCGGGTCGGGACGGCGGCGACCGGGCCGTCGGGCCTGGCCCTCAAGATCGAGGACGGGGACGCTCGGGGCCGCGCTTCGTGGGCGACGACGGTCGAGGCGCTCCGCCAAGTCGGGGTCCTCGACGCCGCCCCGCTCCGGCAGCTCGGTCGCTACCACCGCCCGCCGTCCCTCGACTCCCACGGGCAGGTCGTGGCCGAGGCGGTCCCGAGCTTCGAGCTCGTACCGCTCGGCGAGCTCGTCGGGTCGGCGTGAGGCGGCCATGATCTTCTCCGGCGATCCGTACCGAACCCTCGGCCTGCCGCCCGGGGCGCCACTCCCGGAGGTGAAGCGGGCGTACCGGCGGCTGGCGAAGCAGTACCACCCGGATGCGGCGGGCCCGGCGGCGCTGCCGCGGTTCCTGGCGATCAAGGCGGCGTACGAGATGCTCGCCGGGTCGGCGACGCGAGGCTCCGGGGCGCGGGCCGGGCGCCCGTCCGGAGCGGGGCGGCCGAGTGGCGGTTGGACGGCGGGTTCGGGTCGGGGCGGACCCCGATCCACGGGCGGCGATGCGCCGTCGTCCGGCGGCGGGTCGAGTCCGGGGGCTCGCGAACCCCGCGGCTCGGCGGCGAGCGCGGGCCCGAAGCGACCGACCGGGGGCCCGAGCCAAGGAGGGCGGTCGGGCAGGTCCTCGGGCGAGGATCCCTTCGGCTGGGCCCGGCAAGGCCGACCGGGGGGCCCCCGAACAACCCGATCCCAGGCCGGGTCGACCGGTCCGTCGGGCGGTTCGTCGACCGGCTCGTCGACCGGCCCGGCGGCCGGGCGTCGGAGCGATCCCCGAGGCGGCACGTCGACCGGCGCGGCCGAGGCGGGACGAACGAAGCGGTCAGGGTCGGACGCCGGACGCCCGCGGCGCGTGCCGACCCGCCGGGCCACCCTCGGCTCCACCTCCTACGACGACGCCCTCCACGAGGAAGAGCGGGCGTGGCACGGCGCCGCCTGGTACGGGGTCACGACCGGCACGTACTGGCGCCCGAACCCGCGCGAGTACGCCGACCCCCGAAAACACGGACCCGAGTACGAGGCCCGGGCCCGTCGCGCCGCCAGCCTCGTGGATGAGCCCGGTGACCCCGTGCGCACCGCCGGAGCCGAGGCCGAAGCGGAGGCCCGAGCCGAGGCCATGCACCGCCCGCCCGACGACGCCCGGTCAGAGGCCCACGAGTTCGCCCGCGGGGCGACCGCCGGGGCCGCCGCCAGGGCGGCGCGGGAACCCGGCCCCGGGTCGCCGAACGCCCGGACGCTCCGGCAAGGCCGCCCGGCCCGGTTCCGCTCGCCGACCTGGGCCGCCGCGTCCCCCGCCGACCCCCTCCCCGAGCGCCTCGCCGGGTTCCTTCTCGCGACGCCGCGGCGAGCCCGGCTGACCTTCGCCGCCGTCGGCTGGCCGTTCCTCTCCCTCCTCGCCGTCGGCGCCGCCGGCGAGCTCACCGGCTGCGACCGCTACGCTGCCGGCTGCCCCGTCGACGCCGACACCTGGACGCTCCTCGGCCGGCTCGCCGCCGCCGGTCTCTTCCTCGCCCTCCTCGCCCTGCCGCCGCTTGCCGTTCGGGCCGCCATCGCCGGCGTCGCGGCCCTCGTCGTGGCCGTCCCCGGGGCCGCCCTCCTCGCCGTCTTCGGCGGGACCCGGGACCCCGCCGGCGCCGCCGGCGCCCTCACCGTCCTCATCGCCGCGGCGTGGCTCGTCGGTGCCGTCGGCGCCGCCGTCGGCCGGTTCCGGCTCCCACCGGCGCTTCGGGCTCGCGTACCATGGTGGCCATGACGCGCCGCCGCGAGAGCGGGTCCGACCTCTCGACCGCCGCCCAGGAGTACCTCCTCGCCCTCCGGATCGTCGCCGGCGAGGGAAAGCGGGCGACGGCGGCCGAGATCGCCCGCCATCTCGGCGTGTCGACCCAGGCGGCGAGCGAGATGTTCCGCCGGCTCACCGCCGACGGCCTCGTCTGCCAGGGCGAGGATCGCCAGCTCGCCCTAACCGAGGCGGGCCGGACCGCCGCCGATGCCATCTTCCGCCGCCACGCCCTCCTCGAGTGGCTCCTCATCGAGGTCGTCGGCCTCGGCTGGGCCGAATCGGACGAGGAGGCGATGCGGCTCCAGTCGGCGATTTCACCCCGGGTCGAGGCCCGCCTCGACGAGCTCCTCGGCCACCCCGAGACGTGCCCCCACGGCAACCCGATCGACGCCGCGACCGCCGCCCGGCGCCCGGCCGGCGTTCCGCTGAGCGAGGTCGAGGCGGGCCAGCGGGCGACCATCTACCGGATCACCGAGCGGGCCGAGGAGGACCCGGGCCTCCTCTCGTACCTGGAGGCGCGGGCGCTGACCCCCGGCGCCCCGATCACCGTCCTCGCCCGCTCCGAATCCCTCGATTCGCTCACCCTGGAAGGCCCCCTCGGGCGGGCCACCCTCGGCCTCCGGCCGGCGTCCCTCATCCGGGTCCTCCTCGGGGACGCCGACCCGCGCCTCTTCCACCGGGTCCCGGGCCGGCCCGGCCGTTCGATCCTGGCCGGGGCGCCGCGGGCCAGGGAGGGGGTCGGTCCCTGATCGAGGGCGCCGGACGCCGCGCCCGACACCGCCGCGCCCGACGCGGCTGATACGATCCGAACCGAGATGCCAGCCGACGTCCGCGTCCGGATCGCCCCGAGTCCGACGGGGCCGCTCCACATCGGGACCGCCCGAACCGCCCTCTTCAACTATCTGTTCGCCCGCCGCCACGGCGGGACCTTCGTCCTCCGCCTCGAGGACACCGACCTCGCCCGGAGCTCGGTCGCCTACGAGCAAGACATCCTCGAGGGCCTCCACTGGCTCGGGCTCCGCTGGGACGAGGGGCCCGACGTCGCCGGCGGCCCGGATGTCGGGCCGTACGCCCCGTACCGCCAGTCCCGGCGCCTCGAGCGCTACCGGGCCGCGGCCGAGCGCCTCCTCGCCGCCGACCTCGCCTACCCCTGCTACTGCACGCCCGAGGAGCTCGAAGCGGAGCGGACGGCCCGCGAGGCGGCGAAGCTCCCACCCCGCTACGGCGGCCGCTGCGCCCGCCTCACCCCCGACGAACGGCGGGCCTTCGAGGCCGCGGGCCGCCGACCGGCGATCCGCTTCCGGGTCCCGCCCGGCGTCGTCGCCTGGGACGACCTCGTCCGCGGCCGGGTCGAGATCGACACCGACAACCTCGGCGGCGACTTCGTCATCCTCCGGGCCGACGGTTCGCCCCTCTACCACTTCACGGTCGTCGTCGACGACGCCGAGATGGCGATCAGTCACGTGATCCGGGGTGAGGACCATGTCTCGAACACCCCGAAGCACATCCTCCTCTTCCGGGCCCTCGGGTATCGGGAGCCGATCTTCGCGCACCTGCCGCTCATCCTCAACCCCGACCGCTCGAAGATGAGCAAGCGCAAGAGCCAGACCGCCGTCGCCGCCTACCGAGCCGAGGGCTTCATCCCCGAGGCGATGGTCAACTACCTCGCCCTCCTCGGCTGGTCGAGCGGGACCGAGGAGGAGATCTTCAGCCTCACCGAGCTCGTCGAGCGCTTCGATCTCGACAAGGTCCAGAAGGGGGGCGCCGTCTTCGACCGCGAGCGCCTCCTGTGGCTGAACGGGGCCTGGATCCGACGCCTCCCGGTCGACGCCCTCGTCGACCGGCTCCTGCCGTTCCTCGAGCGGGCCCGAGACGAGGGGCGGATCGACCGCTGTCCGACCGCCGACGAGCTCGCCGCCCTCATGCCGGTCGTCCAGGAGCGGCTGCCGACCCTCGCCGCCGTCGTCGACCTCGTCGGCTTCCTCTACGTCGAGGAGCTGGCGATCGATCCGGCCCTCCTCGTGCCGAAGCGTTGGGACGCCGCGACGACGATCCGGGCGCTGCGGGCCGCCCGGCGCCGGATCGCCGACCTCGGCCCGATCGCCTTCGAGGCCGACGAGCTCGAGCCGGCCCTCCGGGAGCTGGCCGAGGCGGAGGGCTGGAAGGCGGGGGACCTGTTCATGGCGATCCGGGTCGCGGTGACCGGGCGGACCGCCACGCCGCCGCTCTTCGACACCCTCGTCGCCCTCGGCTTCGAGCGGACCCTCGGGCGGCTCGACCGGGCCGCCGAGGTCCTCGAGGCGGCCGCTCCGGCCGGTCGGGGGGCCGGCGGGGCGGGGTAGGGCGGGCCGGTCGAGGCGCAGGCGAGGGCGCCGTGCCACGGACGATCCTCCTCGTCGACGACGAGCCGACCCTCCGCGAGACCCTCGCCGAGGCTCTCGAGGGCGAGGGCTGGTCGGTGGTCACCGCCGCCGACGGAGCCGAGGCCCTCGAGCGGTTCCGGAGCGAGCGGCCGGACCTCGTCCTCCTCGACCTCATGCTCCCTGAGCTCTCGGGGATCGAGGTCTGCCGGATCCTGCGCGCCGAGTCGGACGTTCCGATCGTCATGCTGACGGCCCGCGATTCGGAGGTCGACAAGGTCGTCGGCCTCGAGCTCGGCGCCGACGACTACGTCACGAAACCGTTCAGCCTCCGGGAGCTGGCGGCCCGGATCCGGGCGATCTTCCGGCGCGCCGAGCGGGGTGAGAGAAGCGCGCGCGGGCCCACGGCCGGTGGCGGCGCGCAGCCCGCCGGTGGCGCGGAGCCCGAGACCGCCGAGCCGGCCCCGATCGAGACGCCGCCGCCCCCGATCCGCGTCGGGCGCGTCGAGGTCGACCTGGCCGGCCGGCGGATCCTCCGCGACGGTGTGCCGGTGCCGCTCAAGCCGAAGGCCTTCGAGCTCCTTGCCTTCCTCCTCCGCCATCCCGGTCAGGCCTTTAGCCGCGACCAGCTCCTCGAGCGGGTCTGGGGGTACGACTACCCGGGCGAGACGCGGACCGTCGACGTCCACGTCCACTGGCTCCGGGCGGCGATCGAACCGGACCCCGCCCACCCGACGATCATCGAGACGGTCCGCGGCCTCGGCTACGTGCTCCGGCGCCGGGGCTGACCGGGCGGCCCGGGCGCGGCCGTTGCCTCCGCCCATCCGAGTGCCCTTCGGCGTCGGGTAGCCCTCGGGGCCTCAGCCGCCCGTCGCGCCTCAGGTGCCCTTGTGGTACATCCGCTCGAGGACCTCGGCGGCGTCCTCGGCGGCGTCGATCGCCTCCTCCTGCTCCCGGTAGACGTCGCGCCACTTGATGACCTCGAGCGGGTGCTCGCCGTTCTTGAAGAGCCGCCCGACGGCGGCCCGCGAGAGCCCGTCGGCCTCGTTCTCCAGGCGATGGATCTCGACGATGTGGTCGTCGAGGTTCTTGAGCCGGTCGAGCTTCCGGAGCGCCTCGACGAGCTGGGCGGCGGCGGCGGCGAGGATCGCCGCCATCCGGCGGGCCTCCTCGGTCGGCCGCTCGATGCCGTAGATGACGAAGATCTCGGCGATCGACTGGATCCCGTCGAGGACGTCGTCGATCCGCGACGTCAGCTCGTGGATGTCCTCCCGGTCGAAGGGGGTGACGAAGGCCGCCTCGAGGCGGCGGGCGATCTCGCGGTCGATCTCGTCGCCGCGGTGCTCGAGGACCTGGATCTCGGCGACCCGCTCCTCGATCCGGTCGTATTCCTCGAGCATCGCCTCGAGGCGCCGGGCCGCCTCGAGGAGGTTCTCGCCCTCGGCAACGAAGAGCTGGAAGAAGCGGGCGTCGCGGGGCAGGAGGCGGAAGGTCATCGCGCGGTCTCCGATCGGTGGGCCGGGCTCATCGTATCCCGACGGCCTCGAGGACGAGCCACGCCGCGGCGGCGATCGCCCCGGCCGCCGGGATCGTGATGAGCCAGGCGACGATGATGTTCCCGGCGACCGTCCAGCGGACGCCCCGCGGCCCCTTGGCGGTCCCGACCCCCATGATCGCGCTCGAGATGACGTGGGTCGTCGAGACCGGCATCCCGAGGTGGGCGGTCGTGAGGAGGACGGTCGCCGCCGTCGTCTCGGCGGCAAAGCCGTGGACCGGCTCGAGCTCCGCGACCCGGTGACCCATCGTCCGCATGATCCGCCAGCCGCCGACCGCCGTCCCGAGGGAGATCGCCGAGGCGGCGGCAACGATGACCCAGGTCGGGACGCTGACCTCGGGGATGAGGCCGGCCGAGAAGAGGGCGAGGGTGATGATCCCCATTGTCTTCTGGGCGTCGTTCGAGCCGTGGGAAAAGGCCATGTAGCCGGCCGAAAGGACCTGGAGCCGGCGGAAGACCCGGGCGAGGGGCTTGCGGGAGGCGTCCCGAAAGAGCCAGTAGAGGGCGAGCATGAGGCCGAAGGCGCCGGCGAAGCCGATGAGCGGCGAGGTGACCATCGGGACGATGACCTTGCCGACGACGCCCTCGACCTTGAAGGCGCCGGGCCCGGCGGCGACGAGGGTCGCCCCGAAGAGGCCGCCCAAGAGGGCATGGCTGGACGAGGAGGGGAGGCCCTCGTACCAGGTGATGAGGTTCCAGGCGATGGCGCCGAGGAGAGCGGCCCCAACGACGGTCTGGGTCGTCGTCTGCTCGTCGACGAGGCCGGCGCCGACGGTCTTGGCGACGGCCGTGCCGGCGAAGGCGCCGATGAAGTTGAAGGCGGCGGCCATCGTCACGGCGACGGCTGGCGGGAGGGCCCGGGTGGCGACCGAGGTGGCGATGGCGTTCGCCGTGTCGTGGAAGCCGTTGATGTAGTCGAAGACGAGGGCGAGGGCCACGACGACGACGAGCGTGAGGGTGACGCCTTCGGGCACGGGGGGACCTCGAGCTGGGCCGCCGGGGCTCCGATCCGGCGGCATCCGACGGGGAGTGCGGCACCGATGGTAGTGGATCGGGCGGGGTGGCGAGGGGCGAGGCCGGGCCTCCGCCCGGCCGAGCGTCGCCGCGGCGCTGTCTGCCGATCCCGTGTATCCCGTGCACGATTCCGGCCGGTGCCGCCGCCGGTGCCGGCCGAGCGCGGGCGGGCCTGCGGATTTCGTGCACGGGGTGCACGAGTCCGACGGCCGCGTGCCTGGGGTGCACATCCTGGTGCCCGGGGCGTCCCTGGGGTGCTCCACCCCGTCGGCGGCGTGCACCCCCGGCACGAATTCGACGCTCAGGCCGCCAGCCGCCGGCCGCCCCGCCGACCGCGTGCACCCCGGTCACAGAATCGACAAGCTAGCCCCCTCGGCGGCCGACCCGGCCTCCAGAATGTGCACCGGGTGCACGCCCGACGGGCCGGTGCCCGCCCTCGGGACCCGCCCGCCCTCGGGACCCGCCCGCCCTCGGGACCGGCACGCCCAACGGGCCGGCGCCCGCCCTCGGGACCGGCACGCCCTCGGGACCCGCCCGCCTTCGGGTCCGCCCCCCGGCTATCCTTCGCGCCATGCGATGTTCCCAGCTCTTCTTTGCGACCCTCCGCGACGACCCGGCCGACGCCGAGATGCCGTCCCACCGCCTCCTCGTTCGGGCCGGCTACGTCCGTCAGCTCGGCTCCGGGATCTACTCGCTCCTGCCCCTCGGCTTCCGAGCCACGAAGCGGATCGAGCAGATCATCCGTGAGGAGATGAACCGGATCGGCTGCCAGGAGATGGAGATGCCGGTCGTCCACCCGGCGGACCTGTGGCGCGAGACCGGCCGCTACGACGCCATCGGCCCCGAAATGGTCCGCTTCAAGGACCGGAGCGGTCGCGACATGGTCCTGGCCATGACCCACGAGGAGGTCGTCGCCGACCTGCTCCGGGACATCGTCCGCAGCTACCGCCAGCTCCCGGTCATGGTCTACCACTTCCAGACCAAGTTCCGCGACGAGCCCCGGAGCCGGGGCGGGCTCATCCGGGTCCGGGAGTTCGTCATGAAGGACAGCTACAGCTGCGACCGCGACGAGGCCGGCCTCGACGAGAGCTACCGCAAGCACTTCGAGGCCTACTCACGGATCTTCGAGCGCCTCGGTCTCGAGACGATCGCCGTCGCCTCCGACGTCGGGATGATGGGCGGCTCCCAGGCCCACGAGTTCATGGTCCTCAATCCCGCCGGCGAGGATGTCCTCGTCCTCTGCAGCGCCTGCGACTACGCCGCGAACCTCCAGGTCGCCGTCGTCGGCAAGCCGACGCCCCCGATCGAAGACCCGCTCCCCCTCGAACCGGTCGACACGCCGGACACCCCGACCATCGAGGCCCTCGCCCGCTTCCTCGGGGTCGGCGAGGACCGGACGGCAAAGGCGACGTTCTTCGTCACCGGCGACGGGCGGTTCGTCGTCGCCGTCGTCCGCGGCGACTTCGAGGTGAATGAGACGAAGCTGGCGAACGCCGTCCGGGCGACCGGCGGCCTCCGACCCGCCCACCCCGACGAGATCCGAGCCCACGGGATGGAGCCCGGCTACGGCTCACCGATCGGGGCCCGGGACGCCGTCGTCGTCGTCGACGACCTCGTCGCCGCCTCGCCGAACCTCGTCGCCGGGGCGAACCGGCCGGGCGTCCACCTCCGGAACGTCAACGTCCCCCGCGACTACCGGCCCGACCTCGTCGTCGACATCGCCGCCGCCCGAACCGGCGATCCCTGCCCCCGGTGCGGCGGGCCGGTCCGCCTGGAGAACGGGATCGAGGTCGGGAACATCTTCAAGCTCGGGACGAAGTACACCGAAGCCCTCGGCGCCCTCTACCTCGACGAGAACGGCGAGCGGCGCCCCATCGTCATGGGCTCGTACGGGATCGGCCTTGGGCGGAACCTCGCCTGCGTCGTCGAGGCCCACCACGATGAGAAAGGAATCGTGTGGCCCGAATCGGTTGCGCCGTACCCGGCCCACCTCGTCGCCCTCGGGGCGGCGAAGGACCCGCGGGTCGCCGAGGTCGCCGAGCGGCTCCACGAGGTCGCCGCGGCAGCCGGCCCCGACCGGGAGATCCTCTACGACGACCGCGATGAATCGCCGGGCGTCAAACTCACCGACGCCGAGCTCCTCGGGATGCCGATCATCCTCACCGTCAGCCCGCGCTCGCTTGCCGCCGGCGGGGTCGAGGTGACCCGGCGCCGGACGGGGGAACGCTGGATCGCTCCGGTCGAGGTCGTCGAGGCCTGGCTTGCCGGGCGGCGGGCGTCGCTGGAGGCCGGCGAGCCCGAGGCCGAAGCCGCCCAGCCGGTCTGACGATCCGCTGATTGACGTACTTATCCGCGATCGTCATACTTAAGACGCCAAGTCATACCTCGGGCCGAAGGAGGTCGTCCGATGCCAGTCGTCGGGGAGCGATATCAGCTCGTCATTGGAAAGGCTGTCCGTGAGCAGCTTGGCGTGCGCCCGGGAGATCGGGCTGTCGAGACGGTCGAAGGCGGCAGACTCGTCGTCACCTTCTTGCCGGCGCGCCACCGGCGATCGCTTCGAGGTCGCCTGGCCGGTCCCGGCGGACCAGTCGACTTCGCTCGGCTGCGGGACGAGGGCACCCTCGCCGACGAGCTCGCGGCCGAGCACCGGCCGGACCGAGCGAGCCGGTCTCCCGAGTCGTGATCCAGCTCCGGCCCGGTAGCCGCTGTCCAGCCGAATCGGCGCCGTCTCCGACCGCGACGGGGTCGCCATTGTGATCGGCCTCGACACGAGCGCGCTCGTTCGGTACCTGACCGAGGACGACCCCGCCCTCGCCGTCCGGGTCGCGAAGCTCATCGAAGGCGAGGAGCTGGTCGGGATCCCCGCCCTCGTGCTCCTCGAAGCGATCCATGTCCTTCGGGGGACTCCGTATCGACGCGACAATCCCGAGCTCGCCGATACCCTCGTCGAGCTCCTCGCGCACGAGAACGTCCGCCTCCTCGGTCTCGATGCCGAACTCGCGAGCGCGGCGATTCGCCACGTCCGAGGTCGCTCCGCTCGGCACCTGGCCGACGCCCTGATCGCGGCGAGTGCGGCTGAGGCCGGGGCACGGCTGCTCGTGACCAACGACACTCGGTTCGTTCCCGACCTCGTGCCGCTCGCCCAGGTCGGCGAGGACTGATGGCCCGAACGGGACCGGCGCGCGGTCGCGGGCGGCCCGGCGTCGACGGGGCTGGCCGTCCCGGGACGTCACCTCGCGACGCTTCTGCTATGCGATCCTCATCGCGTGGAGCCGCTCGCCGTCGCGACCATCGCCGCCCTCGCTGTCGCCCTCCTCGTCGTCGGGCGGCTGGCCCGCGATCGAGGGCGCCAGCTCGAGCGGATCCGCGGCCTCCTCGGGATCGACCCGAAGACCGACCCGGCGCTCCGGATCCGCGAGCTCCTCGAGGCCGCCGAGCCCGGTCGCCTCGAGCGGATCGCCGCCGACATGGCCGCCCTCGCCGACGCCCTGCCCGTCGGGGTCCTCCGCCTCGACGACGCCCGTGGGGTCGTCTTCGCGAACGCGCCGGCCCACCGGATCTTGGGCCGCTCCCCGGGGAGCCTCGTCGGGCGGACGGCCATGGAGGCGTTCGTCGACCCGCGGATCGAGGCGGTCGTCGCCGGCAGAGGGCCGATCGAGCTGACGATCCGCGACGGGGAGCCGCGGATCGTCCGGGTCTCCGGGCGGCCGTCGGCGGTCCGAGGCGTCTGGCTCGTCCTCGAGGACCTGAGCGAGCTCCGCCGCCTCGAGCAGATCCGGACCGAGTTCGTCGACAACCTCTCCCACGAGCTCCGAACGCCGCTCACGACGATCGGCCTCCTCGCCGAGACCCTCGCCCGCGATCTGGAGGCCGCAGCCCCCGACGCCCCGGCCGAGCGTCCCGGCCCGGACCTCGGCCGCCTCCGCGACCGGGTCGCCAAGATCGAGG
>JBHOQO010000048.1:0-28286 GCA_042408925.1 Chloroflexota bacterium
GGGCGGACCGAGCGCGCCTGGCGGAGGCGGGCGACCTGCGGTCGGCGGGTCATCGGACCCCCCGCGGCAGATCGCCCGGCCGAAGCGGCGGCCGCCGGCGCGCCGCCGCCCGCTCGAGGGCGAGCTCGACGATCCGTTCGCAGACGCTCCGGAAGTTGTAGCCGCCGGTCGCCGCCATGGCCGGAAAGAGGCTGACCGGCGTGAACCCCGGGATCGTGTTGATCTCCGAGACGTAGAGCTCCTCGCCGGCGGCGAGAAAGTCGACGCGGGCGAAGCCCGCCGCCCCGACGGCGGCGTACGTCGCCTCGGCGAGCTCCCGGAGCCGGGCGGCCGTCGCCGGCGGGAGGTCGGCCCGCGGCGTCGTCCGCGAGAGCCCCGGGCGGTACTTCGCCTCGTAGTCGTAGAACTCCCGGCCGGGCCAGATCTCGCCCGGGCCGAACGACTCGAGGGCCTCGGGATCGTTGCCGAGGACCGCCACTTCCAGCTCCCGGGCGCCGGCGACGTAGCGCTCGACGAGGGCCCGCTCGTCGTGGCGGAGGGCGACCTCCAGGGCGCCCGCCCGCTCCTCCGGGCCGTGGGCGAGGGTCATCCCGACCGAGCTGCCGAGGGCCGCCGGCTTGACCATGAGGCGCGGCTCGCCCGTCGCCCGGGCGAAGCGCTCGACCTCGTCGAGGACGGCTGCGGGATCGCGGCGCCAGCGCGATTCGGTGACCTCGAGCCAGTCGACCACCGGCAGCCCGGCGCCCCGGAGGAGGCGCTTGAAGCGCGCCTTGTCCATCCCGATCGCCGACGCCGCGACGCCCGAGCCGGTGTACGGGAGGCCGGCCGCCTCGAGGAGGCCCTGGACGGTCCCGTCCTCCCCGTACGGGCCGTGGAGGGCGATGAAGACGACCGGCTGCGGCGCCCGGCCGGCGAGCCGCTCGAGCGCCGCTCCGGGGCCGAGCGGCCCCTCGGCCCCGAGCCGCTCGGGTTCGTCGAAGCGGGCCGGCTCCGGCGGCTCGGCGAGGACCGCCGGCGGGAGGAACCACCAGCGGCGCTCGAGGTCGACGAGGATCGGCTCGACCGGCCGCCCCCCCTCGGCGAGGGCCCGGGCGATGGCCTGGCCGGAGACGATCGAGACGTCGTGCTCGGCGGACGGTCCACCGAGGAGGACGGCGACGGGCCGGTCCGGGTTGGTCACGGGTCCACCTCCGGGATCGACGGCGTCGTCGCCCCCTCGTCGGCGGCCGCCTCCCTGCCCGCCGCCTCCCTGCCCGCCGCCTCCCTGCCCCAGTCGCCGAGGAAGACGACCTCGTACTCGAGCCGGACGCCGAAGCGCTCGGCGACGGCGTCCCGGATCCGCTCGGCAAGGGCCCGGACGTCGGCGGCCCGGGCCCGGCCGTCGGTCACGATGAAGTTCGCGTGGCGCTCGGACACCCGCGCCCCGCCGACCTGCCAGCCCTTGCAGCCGGCGGCCTCGACGAGCCGCCCGGCGGCGTCGCCCGGCGGGTTCCGGAAGACGCTCCCGGCCGAGGGGAGGCCGAGGGGCTGGTGCTCCCGCCGCCAGCGCCGGATCTCGTCGAGGCGGGCGCGGATCGCGGCCGGGTCGTCGGGCCGGAGCCGGAAGGTCGCCGAGAGGACGACCGGAACCGGCGCGCCGCCGCGCCCGGGCGGGGTCACGGCGTCGGGTCCCGGCGGGACCTTGAGACGGCTCGTCCGATAGCCGAGGTCGAGCTCGGCGGGGCCGAGCCGGACCTCCCGGCCGTCGGAGGCGAGGACCGTCGCCGATTCGAGGACGGCCGCGACGTCGCTTCCGTGGGCCCCGGCGTTTGCCCAGACGGCGCCGCCGACGGTGCCCGGGATGGCGAGGCCGAACTCGAGGCCGGTCAGGCCGGCGGCGGCCGTCTCGGTTGCCGCCCGGGCCATCGGGACGCCGGCCTCGGCGAGGTACCGTTCGCCCTCGATCCGGCTCCCCTCGGCCCGGACGGCGATGACGAGACCCCGGATCCCCCGGTCGGCGACGACGACGTTGCTGCCCCGGCCCAAGAGGACGTGGGGCAGGTCGCGGCTCCGGGCGTAGCGGACGAGGGCCCGGAGCTCGAAGGCGTTGCGGGCGACGACGTAGAGGTCGGCCGGCCCGCCGACCCGGAGCGTCGTGAGGCGGGCGAGCGGCTGGTTTCGGACGACCTTCACCCCGATCCGGCGGGCGATGTCGGCGGCGACGGCAACCGGGTCGAAGGCGGCCGCGGGCGGTGCGACGGGGCGGGCAGCCGAGTCCGGCATCGCTCTCCCCTCCCTCAACCCGCCGTCCCGGCGGCGAGCCGCTCGATCCGGGCCGCCTCGGGGAGCGGGCGCCGAAGCGCCAGGGCGAGGACGAGCTCGGCGACGGCGTCGGCCGCCCCGGGCCGGGCGAGGCTCCGGGCCGCGGCCGCCATCGCCGCGTGCTCGGCCGGCCGCTCGAGGAGGGCCGCCGCGTCGAGGAGGGCCGCCGCGTCGAAGCGCTCGTCGGGGACGAGCCGCCCCGCTCCCGCAGCGACGACCCGCTCGGCGTTCGCCAGCTGGTGACCGGCGGCGCCGGGATACGGGACGATGACGACCGGCAGGCCGAAGGCGGCCGCCTCGGCCAGCGTCGAGGCGCCGGCCCGGCCGACGAGGAGGTCGGCGGCGGCGAGGGCGTCGGTCATCGCCTCGTGGAGGAACGGGAACGGGCGGTACCGGGTCCGCCGCTCCGCCGGGAGCGCCTCGCGGGCGGCGAGGGCGGCGGCATAGCCGTCGGTTCCCGCGACGTGGATGCACCAGACCCGCTCGGTCAAGCGCGGGAGCGCCTCGAGGACGGCGCCGTTCAGCCGGCGGGCGGCCTGGGAGCCGCCGAAGACGAGGACGACTCGGGCCCCCGGCGGGATCTCGAAGCGCTGCCGGGCCGCCTCGCGGTCGACGCTCCGGACGTCCCGGATCGGGGTCCCGGTCACGTAGCAGCCGGCCTCGCGGCCGAGGGCTCGGCACGTCTCCCGGTCGGCGACGGCGAGGACCGAGGCGAGGCGGGCCGTCGCCCGGACGCTTCGACCGGGGACGACGTTCCCCTCCCAGAGGAGGCTCGGGATCCCGAGGCCTCGGGCCGCGAGGAGGACGGGGATCGTCACGTAGCCGCCGGTCGCGACGACGACGGCCGGCCGCTCGCGAACGAGGATCGCCGCCGCCTGGGGGATCGAGGCGAGGAGCCGGAGCGGGTCGAGGACGAGATGGACGTCCCGCTCCACCGTCCGGAGGGACCGGAGGACGAGGCGGCGGAGCGGGATCCCGGCCGCCGGGACGAGGCTCGCCTCGAGGCCCCGGCGGCCGCCGACCCAGCGGAGGTCAACCTCGGGCAGCCGGGCGCGGAGTGCCCGGGCCACGGCGAGGGCCGGGTAGATGTGCCCGCCCGTGCCGCCGCCCGTCAGGAGGCAACGCATCGTTCCAGGTTCCTCGGTCCACGGTCTCGCGGCTGATCGAAAGGAGGATGCCGACCGCCGCGAAGCTGACGATGAGGGAGGAGCCGCCGGCCGAAATGAACGGCAGCGTGATCCCGGTGATCGGGAAGAGGGCAACGACGACCCCGATGTTGATGAAGGCCTGGAGCGTCAGCCAGGCCGTGATCCCGGCCGCCAGGAGCGCCCCGAAGGTGTCGGGGGCCCCGAGGGCGACCCGGAACCCCTGGTAGGCGAGGACGACGAAGCAGGCGATGACGACGAGGCCCCCGAGGAAGCCGAACTCCTCGCCGATGACCGCGAAGACGAAGTCGTTGCTGGCGTTCGGGAGGAAGAGGCCGCCGGCCAACCGGCTCTCGCCGAGCCCGGCCCCGACGAGGCCGCCGAGGCCGAGGGCGAGAAGGCCCTGGATCGTGTGGAAGCCGATCGAATCCGGGTACGCCCAGGGGTCCAGCCAGGCCCGGATCCGGTCGAGCTGGTAGTCCCGGAGGAAGAAGAGGCCGATGGCCGGGACCGCCGCGGCGGCGAGGCCGGCGAGCCAGACGAGGTTCGCCCCGGCGACGAAGAGCATGACGAGGGCCGTCAGGCCGAGGACCCCGGCCGTTCCCAGGTCCGGCTCGCGGAGGACGAGGAGGACGACGAGGCCGGCGATGGCGAGGAACGGGAGGAGGCCGCTCCGAACCCCCCGGACGGCGCCGCCTCGCCGAGCCAGCCAGTGGGCGAGGTAGACGACGAGGGCGAGCTTGGCGACCTCGGCCGGGTGGATCGCCGGCAGGGGCCCGAGCTGGAGCCAGCGGGCCGAGCCGCCGACCCGGATCGGTTGGAGCGGCCCGATCGGCGGCAGGAGGACGACGACGAGGAGCAGGACGGCGACGACGAAGAGGGGGACGGACGCGACCCGCAGGTACCGGTAGTCGATCCGGCTCGCGACGAGCATCGCCACGAGCCCGATCGCGGCCCAGACGATCTGGGGGCCGACGACCCGGAACGAATCGTCGGTGGCCAGGTACGCCTTCATCGCCGACGAGCTGTAGACCATGAGGATCCCGATGGCGGCGAGGGCGATGACCGCGACGAGGATCGCCGAGTCCATCTCGTGCCGCTCCCGCCGGAGCGCGCTGCGCTGGGTCCGGCCGAGCGGCCGGACGTGCTGGAGGCGTGTCGCCGTCGTCGTCATCGCGACCCTCCCGTCGAACCGGCCGCCTCCGCGTGCTCCCGGGCGATCTCGGCGACGACAGCCTTGAAGGCCCGCCCGCGATCGGCGTAGTCGACGAACATGTCGAAGGAGGCGGCGGCAGGACTCAGGAGGACGGTCGCCAGCTCGGCGGGCTCCCGGCCCCGGGCCTCGAGGAGGGCGGCCCGGGCCAGGGCGTCCGCCCGCCGGACCGCCGTCGTCAGATCGGGCGCCCGCTCGATCCGCTCGAGCCCGGCCGAGCGGAAGAGCGCCTCGAGGAGCGGCGCGCTCTCGCCGATGAGGACGGCGGCCCGGGCCCGCTCGGCGACGAGGGGACCGAGGGGGCCGAGGTCGACCCCCTTGTCCCGGCCTCCGGCGATGAGGACGATCGGCGGCGGGAACGCCCGGAGGGCGGCCGCCACGGCGTCCGGCTGGGTCCCCTGCGAATCGTTGACGAAGCGGACCCCGTCGACGACGGCGACGACCTCGAGCCGGTGCTCGACGCCGGCGAACCCGGCGACGGCCCGCCGGATCGCGTCGGGGGCGAGGCCGAAGAGGAGGCCGACGGCGACGGCGGCACAGGCGTTCGAGACGTTGTGCTCGCCCGGGAGCCGGAGCTCGCCGACGGGGAGGATCCGGCCGCTCGGGCCGGCGGCCGCCGGGCCGCCGCCGACCGACGGCAGCCGCTCGACGCCGGCCGCGACGATCCAGCCGTCGACGACGCCGACGCCGCCCGGGATCGGGACGCTCCGGCGGTACAGGACGCTCGGGGCGCCGCCGAGGCCGGCGAGGGCCGCCGAGACCGGATCCTCGGCGTTGAGGACGAGCGCCCCGTCGGGGTCGACGAGCTCCGCCAGACGCCGCTTCACCCGGCGATACGCCTCGACGGTCCCGTGGCGGTCGAGATGATCGGCGGTGACGTTCGTGTAGACGGCGACCGTCGTCCCGCGGGACAGCGTCGGGAGCTGGAGCTCGGAGATCTCGACGACGACCCGATCCTCGCTCGTCAGCGAGAGCAGCTCCTCGACGAGCGGCCGACCGATGTTCCCGCCGAGGACGACCGGGTGCGCCGGGTCGGCGGCGAGGACGGCGGCGATCAGGGCGGCGGTCGTCGTCTTGCCCTTCGTCCCGGTCACCCCGACGGTCGGGGCCGGGCAGAGCCGCAGGAAGAGGTCGAGCTCGGAGACGAGGGCCGGCGCCGTCGGATCTCCGGCGGCCCGCCGCCGAACGAGCTCGGCGAGGGCGGCCCGCAGGCGCGGCTCGGCCGTCGGGTAGTCGGGCTGGATCGAGGGCGAGGTCGCGACGAGAGCCGCGCCGGTCCAGGTCGCCGCCGGGTCGACGTCGGGACCGAGCCGCAGCTCGACGGCCCGGCCGGCGAGCGCCTCGATCGCCGGGCCGAGCTCAGCGGGCGGCCGGCGGTCGTAGACGGTGACCTGCGCCCCGACCGCGGTGAAGAAGCGGGCGAGGGCGAGGCCGCTCCGGGCGAGCCCGAGGACGGTGACCGGACGGTCGGCGAGGGCGCCGGCCCGCACAGCCTCGAGGGTCAGCCGGTCGAGGTCGATGGGTCGGGAGCGGTCGGGTCGGGCGGTCGTCAGCGGCGCCATCGGTTCCTCGGACATCATCGGAGCGCGTCGATCGAGGCGAGGAAGAGGGTCACCCCGAGGAGGCCCGAGAGGACGGCGACGATCCAAAACCGGAGCGTGATCTTCTCCTCGTCCCAGCCTTCGAGCTCGAAGTGATGGTGAAGGGGGCTCATCCGGAAGAGCCGCCGCCCGCCGGTGATCTTGTAGTAGGCGACCTGGAGGATCACCGACCCGGTCTCGACGACGAAGACGAAGCCGATGAGCGGCAGGACGAGGAGCTGCCCGGTGATGATGGCGATGACGGCGAGGGTCGCCCCGAGCGAGAGCGAGCCCGAATCGCCCATGAAGATCTGGGCCGGGTGGACGTTGAACCAGAGGAAGCCAAGGAGCGCGCCGATGAGGAGCGCACAGAGGAAGGCGACGTTCGGCTGGTTCCCGATCCCGCCCCCTGGGAGCGGCACCGGGTTCAGGAGGGCGATGATGAGGAACGAGACGAAGGCGATCGCGAGCGTCCCGCCGGCGAGGCCGTCGAGGCCGTCGGTGATGTTCACCCCGTTGCTCGCGGCGACGATGGCGAAGGCCGCGAAGAGGACCCAGACCATCGGGTCGATGGTCACGTCCCCGACGAACGGCACGCGAAAGCCGCTCAGGCCGTAGGTCTGGCGGATCTGCCAGGCGAAGAAGACGGCGAAGACCGTCTGCCAGAGGAGCTTCTGGCGGGCCCGGATCCCCTCCCCCGTCCGGGCGTTCAGGACGTCGTCGACGGCGCCGAGGACCCCGATCGTTGCCAGGGCGGCGAGGGCCGCGATGATCCCGCCCTCGACCCGGCCGAGGAGCAGGTAGAGGCCAAGGGTGACCCCGATGACGAGGAGGCCCCCGAGGGTCGGGGTCCCCTCCTTGACGAGGTGGCTTTGGGGGCCCTCGATCCGGATCTGCTTCCCGAAGCCCAGGTAGCGGAGGAGTCGGATGTACGGCGGCATGAGGATGACGACGAGGGCGAAGGCGAGGAGGAGCCCCTGGATCAGCTCGATCGTCACCGCTGCACCCCCGGGTCGTCGCCGCCGAGGCAGCGAACGAGCTCGTCGACGAGGGCGTCGAGGGCGATGCCCCGCGACGCCTTGACGAGGACGACGTCGCCCGGCCGGAGGAGCTCGAGGAGGACGCGCCCGGCGGCGTCCCGGTCGGGGACGTGGGTCAGCCGGTCGGTCGGCAGGCCGGCCGCCCGGGCCCCTTCGGCGATCCCGAGGGCGCCGTCCCCGACGACGACGAGGTGGTCGACGACGGCCGCCGCCGCCTCGCCGACCGTCCGGTGGCCGCGATCGTGGGCCGGGCCGAGCTCGAGCATCTCGCCGAGGACCGCGATCCGCCGCCCCGGGAGGCCGGCGAGGAGATCGAGGGCGGCCCGGACCGAGCCCGGGGAGGCGTTGTACGTGTCGTCGACGACGGCGACGCCGCCCGCCCGACGGACGACGCCCCGGCGCTCGAGCGGCCAGCCGGTCCCGAGGGCGGCGGCGACCTCGTCGATCCCGAGCCCGACCGCCGCCCCGACGGCCGCGGCCGCGAGGGCGTTGTGGACCGCGAGCCGGCCGAGGAGTGGAAGCCGGACGGACCGTGCCACGCCGTCGACGACGAGCTCGAACGCCATCCCCTCGAAGCCGAGCGAGCGGACGGCCCGAGCGCCGACCGAGGCAGCGGGGTCGAAACCGTACGTCCGGACCGCGGCTGCCGTTCGACCGGCCATCCGGGCGACCCGCGGGTCGTCGGCGTTGAGGATCGCGACGCCGCCCTCGGAAGCGGGCGGGAGCGCCTCGACGAGCTCCGCCTTCGCCGCCTCGATGGCGTCGAGCGAGCCGATCCGCGACAGGTGGACCTCCTGGACGGCGGTGACGACCCCGATCCGCGGCCGGGCGATCCGCGCCAGGTCCGCGATCTCGCCGCCGACGTACATCCCCATCTCGAGGACCGCCATCTCGTGCTCCGGCCCGAGATCGAGGACGGTGAGCGGGAGGCCGATCTCGTTGTTGAGGTTGCCCGGGTTCTTCAGCGTCCGAAAGCGGGTGCCGAGGACGGCGGCGATCGCCTCCTTCGTCGAGGTCTTGGCGATGCTCCCGGTCACGCCGACGACGAGGAGGTCGAAGCGGCGGCGCCAGCCGGCGGCGAGCGCGTGCAGGCCGCGGAGCGGGTCGGGGACCGCGCAGACCGTCGCCCCGGCCCGCTCGGCCGATCCGAGGGTCTCGGCGTCGAGGCGCCAGTCGGCCCGGACGAGGAGGGCCGCGGCGCCGCGGCCGAGGGCGTCGCCGAGGAAGCGGTGCCCGTCGGTGTGCTCCCCCGGGAGGGCGACGAAGCAGCGACCCGGGGTGACCCGCCGCGAATCGACGGCCGCCCCCCGGATCGGCCGCCGGCCGCGGACGAGGAGTCGGCCGCCGGTCAGGCCCGCCAGCTCGTCGGGCGCGACGGCCGGGTGCGACTCGGCGTCGGACGGAGCAACGGCGTTCACGGCCTCCAGTGTCGCATAGGCTCCCCGAGCCCACGACCGGACCGCCGGGGCCGTCCTCAGCCCGGTCATCGGCGGGCTCCCAACCCGAGGGACGTCATCGCGTCGGTTGCGATCCGGCGGAAGAGCTCGAAGGAATAGACCGGCAGGACCTGATAGCCGGGCCGGATCGACTTCGGTTCGGCGTGGGCGATCCGGACGGCGACGATGAGCTCCGGCTCGGTCCGCCCGATGTAGCCGACGAACGTGTAGTTGTAGGCGTTCGGGATCCAGCCGCCGGCGCCATCGTTGAGGGTCGGATCCCAGATCTGGGCGGTCCCGGTCTTGCCCCCGACGACGTAGCCCGGCACCAGGGTCCGGGTTCGATAGAGCGGAACCTCCTCGACGACGTGGGCGAGGAGCCCGACGAGCTCGTCGCGGAGCTTGGGGTCGACGAGGTCGCTCGCCCGCGGCGGCGGCGCCGTCGCCTGATCGCCGACCGCGGCGACGACGTGGGGCGTCACGAGCGTCCCGCCGTTCACCATCGCCGCGTACGCCATCGCGAGCTGGACGAGCGTCACCGCGACGCCCTGGCCGAAGGCGGCGTTCGCCAGGTCGATCTCCCGCCAGGCGCTGATCCGCGGGTCGCGGGCCAGCCCCGGTACCTCGCCGGCGACGTCGATCCCCGTCGGCGACCCGATCCCGAAGCGCGTCCAGGTGTCGTAGAGGGCCGCGGCGGCGTCCCGGACGCTCGGGCCGAGGAGGCGCGCCACCCGTGCCGCCCCGACGTTCCGCGAGTAGGCGATGACGTCCTTGAAGGGGATCGTCCCCATCCCCTTCCGGTCGGCGTTGCGGACCGAGGTCCGGCCCCCGTCGAGGCTGAGCGAGGCCGTGTCCCGGATCGGCGTCTCGAGACCGACGACACCCCGCTCGAGGGCGGCGACGGCGGTCAACATCTTCATGACCGAGCCCGGTTCGTAGACCTGGCCGACGACCGGGTCGACGAACCGAGACGGGTCCTGGGCGGCGACCTCCCCGTAGCGGTTCCCGTCGTACGTCGGGTACGAGGCGGAGGCGTAGACCTCGCCGGTCTGCGGATCGAGGACGATCGCCGAGACGCTCGCCGCCCGATCGGCGACCCAGGCCGCGAGCACCTCCTGCTCGACGGTGAGCTGGAGGCCGGCGTCGATCGTGAGACGGAGGTCGACGCCCGGGGCCCCCGGATCGACGACCTGTTCGGTGTCGGGGATCGGCCGGGCCGCCGAGTCGCGCTGGGCGACGAGGACGCGCGGGGTCCCGGCCAGGACGTCCTGGTAGCGCTGCTCGACCCCGTACTGGCCGACGCCGTCGCGATTCACGAAGCCGAGGAGCTGGGCGGCCAGGGAGCCGTCGGGACTCCCGCCCGGCTGCGGGTAGACGCGGGCCGGCGTCGTCTCGAGCGTCACGTTCCAAAGGGTGCCGGCCTCGACGGCGGCCCGGATCTTCGAGGCCGTCGCCTCGTCGAGGTCGCGGGCCACGACGACATACGGCCGCCCGCCGGCGAGCCGCTCGGCGAGGGTCGCCCGGCCGGCGGCGTCGAGCCCGAGGAGCTCGGCGAGGCGGTCCCCCAGCGTCGCCTGCGCCTCCGGGGTCAGCCGATCGGCGGCGACGGCGACGGTGTAGCGGTCGACGGTCGTCGCCAGGACGACGGTTCCGCTCCGGTCGTAGATCTCGCCCCGGCGCGGCGCCTCCTCGATGCGGATCGTCGTCTGCTCGCGGGCCCGGGCGGCGAGGGATTCGGCCTCGACGACCTGCCACCAGCCGAGCCGGATGACGAGACTCCCCGCCAGGGCGAGGAGCGCGGCGAGGACGACCAGGTGGCGCGGGCGCGAATCGGTCCGACCGAGCATCGAGGGGCCGCCGGGTCCGGCTCAGCGGGCCGGGAGGACGAGGGGGTCGCCCAGGGGAACGAGCCCCAGGTCGGTTGCCTCCTTGCGGATCGCCGGCTCTTGGCCGAGGCGGTTGAGGTCGGACCGCAGGTCCCGGGCCCGGGCGTCGAGCTGCTCGATCCGGGTCCCGAGGCGCTCGGCCTCGTAGCCGGTCGCGGCGACCCGGACGGTCTGCGCCAGCGAGAAGAAACCGAGGAGGAAGGCGACGACGATGCTGCCGAGGACGATCCCGACGCGGCGCGGCCGGCGCCGGGCCCGGACGGCGCCCCGGACCCGCCGGCGGGGCAGGATCGTCGGCCCGCTCCCCGGCCGCCGCGGCAGGACGAGGCCCGGTCGCGGCCGGGCGCCCTCGTAGACGGCCATCAGTCGACCGCCCGAAGCGGGGCGGCCTCGACGTCGCGAGCGAACCAGGGGCCGACCCCGAGGGGCCGGCGCCCGGGTCCCGCGTCGGCGGGTCCAGCCTCGACGATCGAGGCGATCCAGCGCTCGAGGGGCTCGGCGCGGCGAAGCCGACGCTCCCGGACCTCGTGCTGGCGCGGCCCGTAGGCCCGGCGGCGGCGGTGCTGGTGACGCTTCGACATGGTCGGCTCCTCCCGGTTCTTCCGCCCGCCGGCCCGCCCGGCGGGTCGGACGCACGTGTTGACTAGGCAGCGAGACGTTCGGCGGCCCGGAGGCGGGCGCTCCGGGCACGGGGGTTCGTGAGGACTTCGACGGAGCCGGGCCGGACCGGTCTTCGGGTCAGGGGGCGAAGCCTCGGCCGCCGGCCGCAGCCGCAGACCGGCGCCTCCGGCGGGCACGTGCAGCCGCGCCGCTCGGCGGCGATGAAGCGCTTGACGATCCGATCCTCGAGGGAGTGGTACGAGAGGACGACGAGGCGCCCGCCGGGCCGAAGGAGCTCGACGGCGGCGGCGAGACCGTCCCGGAGCGCCTCGAGCTCGTCGTTCACCGCGATCCGGAGCGCCTGGAAGACGCGGGTCGCCGGGTGGATCCGTCGCCGGCCCCGGAGCGGCCCGGGGACGACCTCCTCGACGAGGGCGGCGAGGTCCTCGGCCCGCTCGATCGCGCGCCTCGTGCGCGCCTCGACGATGGCCCGGGCGATCCGATCGGCGAAGGGCTCCTCGCCGTAGCGCCGGAAGAGCGTCCGCAGCTCCGGTCCCCGGAGGGTGGCGAGGAGCTCCGAGGCGGGCCGCCCGCGACTCGGATCGAAGCGCAGGTCGAGGGGCCCGCCGGTTCGGATCCCGAAGCCGCGGCTCCGGTCGGCGAGCTGCTCCGAGGAGAGGCCCAGGTCGAAGAGGCAGCCCTCGACGGCCTCGAAGCCGGCCGGCGGGGCGACCTCCCGCAGCTCGCGGAAGTTCGCCTGGCGGAGGACGACCCGATCGCCGAAGCGGGCGAGCCGCCCTCGCGCCCGGTCGATGGCGGCCGGATCGGCGTCGAGCCCGAGGACCTTCCCGTCCGGGCTGCTCGCCTCCAGGATCCGCTCGGTGTGCCCACCGCCACCGACGGTCGCGTCGATGTGACGGCTGCCGGGAGCCGGCGCGAGGAACTCGACGACCTCGTTCGCCATGACCGGCAGGTGCCCATCCGTCACCACGACGCCACCTCCGGTGGTCGGTACCCGAGCGGACCCTGGAAGCGCATCTGGTCGCCCCCCTCAAATCCCGAGACCTTCGAGCCGCGACGCGAGGGCGGCCGGGTCGGTCAGCTCACGTCGGACCGCCTCCCAGCGCTCGGGCGCCCAGATCTCGGCGTGGTCGCGCGCCCCGACGACGACGGCCTCGCCGCCGAGACCGGCCCACTCGCGCAGATAGGCCGGGAGGAGGATCCGGCCCTGGCGGTCGAGCTCGGCGTCGACGGCGCCGCCGAAGAGGAACCGGGCGAAGGCCCGCGAGCCGGGGTCGGAGATCGGGAGGCCGGCGACCTTCGTCGCCAGCTCGTCCCAGGCCGGCGCCGGGAAGATCGCCAGACAGCCGTCGATCCAGCGCGAGACGTAGGCACCGCCCGCGAGCTGGGCGCGGAAGCGGGCGGGGACGGCGATCCGTCCCTTTTCGTCCACCGAGTGCCGGTACTCGCCGGTGAACACCTGTCGGGTCGTCCTCTGCAGGGCCGCGGGCGCGGCGGCTGGGTCGTCGTGGGCTGGTGCCCCACTCGGCACCACTTTCTGCCACTTCGCTGCATTCTAGCGGCTCGGCGACGCCCGTCAACCCTCGATTTGCGGAATCGCCCGGCGACCGAGGACTCCGGGGCGCCGGGCGGCAGCCCCGAGCGCCGGAATGTCGGCGTCGTTGCCGGTCGTAGCGCCGTGGCTGGACGTCTCGTGCTGGGCGGCTCGGGCGCGGGACCTCGTGACGGCGTAGCTTGACAGTTGGTGGATCAGGGGGGCTCGGCGGTCGGGCGTGACGCCGTAGCTTGACAGTTGGCTGGTCGGGTGTTCGGAGGATTGCCGGTGACGGCCTAGCTTGACAGTTCGCGGGTCGGGCGGGCGCAAGCCTCGAAGTGTCCAGCTACGCCGTCACCTCGGGCGGTCCCGGCCCCGCGAGGCGTGAAGTGTCCACTCAGGCCGTCACGCCAGGCAGCCCGGAGTAGTGTCCCAGGACGTGATGGAAATTGCGGGGGTGCTCCACTGCAGAGCGGCCGGGCCCTAGCGGGTCGGCGGCGGGAGGAGGAGCTTCTGCCCCGGGCGGAGGCCCGTCGTCCGGGCCCAGGGATTGAGGTCGTAGATCGTCGCCAGCGGGACCCCGAAGTACGTGCTGATCCCCCACAGGCTGTCGCCCCGGCGAACCGTGTAGACGTAGCAGTCGGGCCGGTCGGGGCACGGCTCGAGGAGCGCGTATCGATCGCTCGAGGGGCTCGGCGAGGGACTGGCCTCGGGGCTCGGCGACGGGGTCGCGCTCGGCGACGGGCTCGGCGACGGCGACGGGCTCGGGGAGGGGGCGGCGGGTGACGGACTCGCGCGGCCGGGCGACGGGCTCGCTGCCGGTGTCAGCGAGGGGCTCGGGGGGGCCGGCGACTCGACGAGGCCGGCGATCGTGAGCCCGCCCGGCCGGAGACTACCGACCGCCGCCACGAGGATGGCGAGGACGAGGACGCCGAGCGCCGCGAGCCGGGCGCGAGGCACGTCCCGAAGCGAGGCCCCGAGCCGGACGCTGACCGTGAGGGCCCCGCTCCGGGCCTCGCCGAGCCGCTCCGACGCGGACCGGGCGGCCGTGCCCGCGGCCCCGCGCGCGGACGGCGACGACGGGACGAACCGGCGACCCCGACGGCCCGCCGCGACAAAGCGCGGGCAGTCGATTCGAAGCTGGCTTCGGCAGACGAGATCGACCTGGAGGTCCGCCAGGACGATCGGCCGCTCCCCGGCGAGACAGCGGGCGGCCCGACCGTCGAGGGTCAGGAACGCGCAGGCGCTCGTTTCGGCCCCGCCGGCCTCGGGACCGCCTCGCGCGGTCGCCGACGCCCCGTCGCTCACGCCCCCGTCCTTGGCTCGAGCCCGTTCGTGATCGTCATCGCGGCCGTCAGTCTAGTCTCCCGTGCAGCTGGCGGCCAACGCGGAGCGACCCGGTGCTCCAGCCCCGTCGAGCGGGCCCGCTGTCCGGTAGTACCATCGGCGCCCGCCCGAAACCATCCGCGCCTTGCTCGGCTCGGCTCCAGGATGCTAGGCTCGCCGACGCGATCGTCCCGATCGTCCGTCGACCGTCCTGACAGACCCGAGGCTTCCGTGGCGCTCCCCCTCCCCTCCGGCTCACCGGACGCGCTCCCCCAGACGCTGGCCCCCCAGCGGATCCGTCGCTGCACGTTCCGGCGGATCAGCACCCTCGGCCGCTCGGGCGACGACCGGTACGTCGTGGAGTGCCTCTACCCGAACCGCCGCCGACCCCTCCCCTTGGGCGACCTCGAATCGGCGACCCCGATCTGCAACGCCTGCACGGCCGCCCACATCTTCCGCCCCGACGAGGACTGAGCGCCGACCCCACCGGTTGCGACGGGCCAGCGTCGCCGAGCACGGCGACGCCAGCGAGCGCGATCTGTAAGCCGAGTTCTGTACCGCGCCTGACGGCGCGGCGACGGTCATCCATCTGGGCCGCCGGTTACCCGACGGCTCGAGCGGCCGACCCGAGGGCTGGGCAGCGCTACCTCGATCCCCCGGCGCCGGAGCGCCGGGTTGCGCCCTCCTACTTGGCCTTGCTCCGGGTGGAGTTTGCCGCGTTTCACTCCGGCCGAAGCGACCGGCATCGTCACTGTGGCACTCGTCCTCGCCTCACGGCGGACGGGTGTTACCCGCCACCCTGCGCTGCGGAGCTCGGACTTTCCTCACGCCCGGTCCCCGACGGAGAGCGGGCGCGCGACCGTCCGATCGCCTCGCTGGCAGCCTCGATTCTAGCCGCTCGCCCCTAATCGCTCGCGCGCGGGCGCTCCGGCGCCGGCCGCCGGACGACCGAGCCGGGCCCGCCCCGGGCGAGCCGATCGAGGGCCGCGTTCGCCAGCGCGTCGGCCGCCCGGTTCTCGGCCCGCGGCACGTGGCGGGCCGACCAGCGCTCGAACCCGGCGAGGGCGGCGCGGATCGCGCTCCAGAGCGGCAGAAGCTTCGGATCCCGGACCCGCCAGCGGCCGGCCAGCTGCTCGACGACGAGCTGGGAATCGAGGAGCAGATCGACCTCCCGGGCCCCGAGTTCCCGGGCCAGCTCGAGGCCCCGAAGGACGGCCGTGTACTCGGCGACGTTGTTCGTCGTCCGGCCGAGCGCCTCGGAGATCGTCGCCAGCGGCGCCGCGGCCGGGTCGGCCGCCTCGGGCGCCTCGGCGTCGACGAGGACGACGCCGATCGCCCCGGGCCCCGGATTGCCGCGGGCGGCGCCGTCGGCCCGGAGGATGACCCGCCGGACGGCGGGCTCCCTCACCGCCGTCGCCCGAGCGGGCGCGGTCGCCGACGGCCCGCCGGCCGGCCGAACCTCACGTCCGGCGCTCGACGATCGCCCCGCTCACCTCGAGGATCGCCTGGGTGATTTTGATCCCCCGCGGGCAGGCGTCGACGCAGTTGAAGATCGTCCGACAGTGCCAGACCCCGTCCCGCTCGGCGAGGATCTCCAGCCGCTCGTCGGCGGCCTCGTCCCGCGAGTCGAAGATGAAGCGATGGGCGTTCACGATCGCCGCCGGGCCGATGTACTCGGGCTGGGCCCAGAAGGACGGGCAAGACGAGGTGCAGGCGGCGCACAGGATGCACTTCGTCGTGTCGTCGAAGCGGGCCCGCTCGGCGGGCGACTGGCGTCGTTCCCGGGCGGGCGCCGGACCCTCGGCGACGAGGTACGGCATGACCCGGCGGTACTTGGCGAAGAAGCCCTCCATGTCGACGACGAGGTCCTTGACGACGGGCAGCCCCGGCAGCGGGGCGACGGTGACCCGGCCGCGGCCGAGCTGGTCGAGGCGGGTCTTGCAGGCCAGGCGGTTCCGGCCGTTGATGAGCATGGCGTCGGATCCGCAGATCCCGTGGGCGCACGAGCGCCGGAACGTGAGGCTCCCGTCCTGCTCGTACTTCACGGTGTGCAGGAGATCGAGGACGCGATCGGTCGGTTCGGCCTCGACGTCGTAGCGCTCCCAGTGGGGGCGCTCGTCGTGCTCGGGGTCGTAGCGGAGGATTCGGAGATCGACCTGCATCGAACGTTCGCTCCTCGGCGCTAGTACGTCCGCGGCTTCGGCTCGAAGCGGGTGATCGTGACCGGCTTCGTCCGCATGATCGGCCCCCCGGGGCCCTTGTAGGCGAGGCTGTGGACGAGCCAGCGGGCATCGTCCCGTTCGGGGTAGTCCTCGCGGTAGTGGGCCCCCCGGCTCTCGGTCCGGGTCAGGGCCGCGACGGCCGTCGTCTCGGCACAGTCGAGGAGATAGCCGACCTCGCGGGCTTCGAGGAGCTCGGTGTTGAAGACCTTCCCGCGATCGCGGACCCGCACGCAGCGGTAGCGCTCGCGGAGCTCCCGGATCTTCGCCACCGCCGCCGTCAGGAGTGCCTCGTCCCGGAAGACCCCGACGTGGTCCATCATGACGTCGGCGAGCTCGCGGCGGATCGCCGGCGCCGATTCCGCCCCGCCGGCAGGCGGCCCGTCGAGGAGGCCGGCGAGCTCGGCGCGGACCGGCTCGGCGGCGTCGTCTGGGACATCCGGGAGATCGAGGCCCCGGACGTCGCGGGCGATCCGGCGCCCCGCCCGGCGGCCGAAGACGAGGAGGTCGACGAGGGAGTTCGTCCCGAGGCGGTTCGCCCCGTGGACCGAGACGCAGGCACACTCGCCGGCGGCATAGAGGCCCGGGACGACCGTCCCCCGGTCGTCGCGGACGACCCGGGTCTCCAGGTCGGTCGGGATCCCGCCCATGGCGTAGTGGGCCGTCGGCTGGATCGGCACGGGCTCGCTGAGGGGCTCGACCCCGAGGTAGACCCGGGCGAACTCGGTGATGTCGGGGAGCTTGGCTTCGATGACCTCGCGGCCGAGGTGCCGGACGTCGAGATACACGTAGTCGCGGCCGCCGATCCCACGCCCGGCGCGGATCTCCTGGTAGATCGCCCGGCTGACCATGTCGCGCGGCGCGAGATCCTTGAGCGTCGGGGCGTAGCGCTCCATGAAGCGCTCGCCGGCGTCGTTCAGGAGGACGCCGCCCTCGCCGCGGGCGGCCTCGGAGAGGAGGATCCCGAGCTTATAGATCCCGGTCGGGTGGAACTGGTAGAACTCCATGTCCTCGACCGGGATCCCGTGCCGGTAGACGAGGGCGACGCCGTCGCCGGTCAGCGACCAGGCGTTCGAGGTGACCCGGAACATCCGCCCAAACCCGCCGGTGGCGAGCATGACCGCCTTCGCCCGGAAGGTGTGGAGCTCGCCGTCGGCGATCCGGTACGCGACGACCCCCGCCGCCCGGCCCCCCTCGCCGCCGTCCCCGCCCTCGAAGAGGAGGTCGACGACGTGGTACTCGTCGTAGAAGCGGACGCCGTGCTTGAGGCACTGCTGGTAGAGGGTCTGGAGGATCATGTGGCCGGTCCGGTCGGCGGCGTAGCACGAGCGGCGAACCGGCGCCTCACCGAAGTTCCGGGTGTGGCCGCCGAAGCGCCGCTGGTCGATCCGACCGTCGGCGGTCCGGTTGAACGGAAGGCCCATGTGCTCGAGCTCGATGACCGTCTCGATCGCCTCCCGGGCCAGGACCTCCGCCGCGTCCTGGTCGACGAGGTAGTCGCCGCCCTTGACGGTGTCGAACATGTGCCACTCCCAGTGGTCCTCTTCGAGGTTCCCGAGGGCGGCACAGACGCCGCCCTGGGCGGCACCGGTATGGGAGCGGGTCGGGTAGAGCTTCGTCAGGACGGCGGCGTCGACGCCGGCCCGGGCGAGCTCCAGGGCCGCCCAGAGCCCCGCCCCGCCGGAGCCGACGATGATCGCGTCGTGGTCGATCCGCACGGCGGCCTCCTAGCGGGTCCCCGGCAGGGGGAGCGTCATGACGACGATCGTGCCGAGGACGAAGAGGACGGCGCCGAGGAGGTAGAGGCCGGTGAGGACCGCGGTCCGCAGGCCGCCCTTCGCGTAGTCGAGGACGACGGTCCGGACGCCCATAAAGCTGTGGACGAGGACCATCTGGAGGAGGAGCCAGTCGAAGGCCCGCCAGAAGAGGCTGTTCCAGCGCTCGTTGATGATGAACTGGCTCGTCTGCTCGGCCGGATCGAAGAGGAAGTGGAGGATGCTGAAGTGGGCCAGGGCGAGGACGAAGAGGGCGAGCCCCGAGAGGCGCATCAGGTACCAGACGGCGAGCTCGAGGCCGCCGCTCTGCGGGCGGGGCCGGCCGGATCGCGTCCAGAGCGTCATGACGGCGACCTCACTGGACGAAGATCGGCCGGAGGATGATGAACGCCCCCGGCAACCCGACGGCCGCAAAAATCACCCACGAGGCGTACCAGAGCTGGCGGTGGTAGCGGGTGAGCGCCGGCCAGAAGTCCATGAGGATGATCCGCAGCCCGTTGAGGGCGTGGTAGAGGAGCGCCGCGCCGAGGAGGACCTCGCCGACCCGACCGGGCGGGCTGGCATAGATGGCGAGGATCTCGTTGTACGCCTCCGGGTTCCCGCCGACGAGGTAGATGTCGACGACGTGGAGGACGACGAAGAGCCAGATGGCGACCCCGGAGATCCGGTGGAACGCCCAGGCGAGCATCCCTTCGGTCCCCCGGTAACGGAGCAGCATCGATCCTCCTTAGCCCGCTCGTGGCGGCCCGCTCATCTCCTGCTGCGGGGCCGCGTGGCCGGCCGCTCGATCCAGACTCGCTCGATCTCCCGGCCGGACCGTCGGACGATGCTCGGGCACGCGATCCGCAGCCACCCTCGACCGCGGACCGGGATCACCCGGACCCCGCCCGCCGACCGGCGGCGACGCCGCGGACCTCGACGGCCCGTAGCGGGCCCCGAGGCGGCGGGGCGAATGGGGCGCTCCCATTCTATGCCGTCGAGCGCCGCGCCGGAGGCGGGGGTGGCAGGCCGGGCCGATCGCCGGGCCGCGCCCGCCCGCCCCGGCCGTCCCTGCTCGGGTACCATCGAAGGAACCGAGCGCAGCAGCGCCCGATCGATCGGCGGACGATCGTCCGGCGCCCCCGCCCCGCGCGTCGGCCGGGCACCCTCCGGGCGGCGCGGACCGGCGACCCGATCGCCCAGCCCTCCCGCAGGGCCACGAGAACGGGAGGTTCGACCTTCGTGAAGATCCAGGAAGCCGATGCCAAGTCGCTCCTCGCCGCCCAGGGCCTCCCGGTCCCGCCCTGGCAGGTCGCCCGGGACCCGGCCGCCGCCCGCGCGGCGGCCGAGCGCTTTTTCGCCGCCGGCGCCGAGCGGGTCGTCGTCAAGGCCCAGGTCCTCGTCGGAGGGCGCGGCAAGGCCGGCGGCGTCCGGCTCGCCGCCGATCCCGAGGAGGCCGAGGCCGTCGCCCGGGCGATCCTCGGCCTCACGATCAAGGGGATCCCGGTCCGCAAGGTCCTCGTCTCGCCGGGTGCCGACATCGTCGCCGAGTACTACCTCGCCGCCCTCGTCGATCGCTCGGCCCGCCGGATCCTCGTCATGGGCTCGGCGGAGGGCGGCGTCGAGATCGAGGAGGTCGCCGCTCGGAACCCGGCGGCGATCGTCCGGATCCACGCCGACCCCTACCTCGGGCTCCTCGACTGGCAGGCTCGGCGGGTCGCCTTCGCCCTCGGCCTCGGCGCCCACCTCCGCGACGCGGTCGCCGTCGCCAAGGGCCTCGTCGCGACGATGCGGGCGAACGACGCCGACCTCGTCGAGGTCAACCCCCTCGCCCTCGTCCGCGAGCGGGGACCCGACGGCGCCACGACCGAGCGGCTCGTCTGCCTCGACGCGAAGATCACCCTCGACGATTCGGCGCTCCCCCGCCACCCCGAGCTCGAGGCGATGCGCGACCTCGACGAGGAGGACCCGGTCGACCTCGAGGCGCGGCGCCACGACATCAGCTACATCCGCCTCGACGGCACGATCGGCTGCATGGTGAACGGGGCCGGCCTGGCGATGACGACGATGGACCTCGTGAAGCGGGCCGGCGGCGAGCCGGCGAACTTCCTCGACATCGGCGGCGGCGCCCGGGCCGACCGGGTCGCGGCGGCGATGCGACTGATCCTCGGCGACCCGAACGTTCGGGCGATCCTCGTCAACATCTTCGGCGGGATCACCCGGGGCGACGAGGTCGCCCGGGGGCTGCTCGAGGCCCGGGCCGCCCAGGAGCGGACGGTCCCGATGGTCGTCCGGATCGTCGGGACGAACGCCGAGGAGGCGCGCCGGATCCTCGAAGCGGCCGACGTCGAGACGGCGACGAGCCTCGACGAGGCGGCCGCCAAGGCCGTCGCCGCGGCCGAGCGGAGCCCGGTCGGCGGCCGGGCGGGCAGCGCGGAGGTGGCCCGATGAGCATCCTCGTCGGACGCGACACCCGACTCGTCGTCCAGGGGATCACCGGCCGCGAGGGCGAGTTCCACGCCCGGGCGATGCTCGAGTACGGGACCCCGCTCGTCGCCGGGGTCACGCCCGGGAAGGGCGGCCGGCGGGCCGTCGACGATCGGGTCCCGGTCTTCGACACCGTCGCCGAGGCCGTCGAGGCGACCGGGGCGAACACCTCCTGCATCTTCGTTCCCGCCCCCGGCGCCCCCGACGCCATCCTCGAGGCCGTCGCCGCCGGGATTGGCACGATCTTCTGCATCACCGAGGGGATCCCGGCCCTCGACATGATCCCGGTCGTCGCGGCCGTCGAGGCGGCCGGCGCCCGGCTCATCGGCCCGAATTGCCCCGGTGCCACCTCGCCGGGGGCGGCGAAGGTCGGGATCATCCCCGGCTCGATCCACCGCCCCGGTCGGGTCGGCGTCGTCTCCCGTTCCGGGACCCTCACGTACGAGGCCGTCCAGGCGATGACCGACGCCGGGATCGGCCAGAGCACGTGCGTCGGCATCGGCGGCGACCCGATCATCGGCTCGAGCTTCGTCGACATCCTGCGGCTCTTCGCCGCGGACCCTGAGACCGAGGCGATCGTCCTCATCGGCGAGATCGGCGGCTCGGCCGAGGAGGACGCCGCGGCCTGGGCGGCCGAGCACCTTGCCGACCGGCCGAAGGTCGCCTTCGTCGCCGGGCGGACCGCCCCCGAGGGCCGCCGGATGGGCCACGCCGGGGCGATCATCTCGGGCGGCCGGGGAACGGCGGCCTCGAAGGTCGCCGCCCTCGAAGCGGCCGGATTCCAGGTCGCCGCCTCGCCCTCGGAGATCCCCGAGCTCCTCAAGGCGGCCGGGGTCCGCGGGTAGGGGGCGCCCGGGAACGGCGAGCCGTCGGATGGCGGGGCTCGGCGGCCTCGAGCTCGTCGCCGGAGATCCGCGCCAGCTCCTGCTCTGCCTTGCCGTCGGGGACGCGGAGGCCCTCGCCGACCCCGAGCGGGCCGACGCCTACCTGCCGCTCGGCGACCTCGACCCGGTCTGGCTCGACGCCCTGACCGCCGCCGTCCGCGATCACACCGGTCGGGGCCCGGCGAGCTTCCGGTCCGGGCTCCGCCGCCTGCCGGAGCGTCTCGCCGGCATGGTCGAGGCGGAGGTCCGGGTCGTCGACGGGGCGTGGCTCCGCAGTCTCGCCGAGCTCGACGACGAGGCGGTCGAGGCCGTCGCCCGCGGCTGGCTCGCCCGCGCCGCCGACCGCGAACCGTCGCCCGAGGAGGCCGCCCTCGCCGCCGAGCTCGCCGCCGCCGTCGTCCGCTTCGCCCGCCGGGCAGCGGCCGCCGATGCCGTCCTCTGCCTCTCGGCGTTCCCCCTCGAGCCGCTCGACGCCGGTCCGGGCGGCTGAGGCGCCCACCGCGCCACGCCGGCCGGGATCGTGGCGTATCCTGCCGACCACAGCCGAGAGCCGCGACCCCGTCGCGGCCTCGAACCATGAGGTCAGGTACCGGAGGAGGTGCTGATGTACCGTCGCCTGTTCCGCTCGTCCGCCGTCATCCTCGGCGCGGCCCTCGTCGCCGCCGCCTGTACCGGGGGTGCGAGTCCCTCGCCGAGCTCGGCGCCCTCGGCGGCCGCCTCGCCGTCGAGCGCCCCGTCACCCTCGGCCGCGCCGAGCACGGAGCCCTCGCCGTCGCCATCGCCGAGCGTCGTCGCCACGGTCCCGGCCGACCAGCTCATCTTCCCCGGCAAGCTCGTCGTCTGCTCCGACATCCCCTACCCGCCCCAGGTCTTCTTCGACGAGCAGGGCAACCCGACGGGCGCCGACGTCGAGATCGCCCAGGAGCTGGCCACCCGACTCGGCCTCACCCTCCAGGTCGAGAACTCCGTCTTCGACACGATCATCCCGGCCCTCGTCTCCGGGAAGTGCGACATCATCGTCTCCGAGCAGAACATTACCGCCGATCGCCTCAAGCAGGTGAACATGATCCCCTACTACCAGGCCGGCCAGTCCTTCGTCGTGGCCAAGGGGAACCCGGCCGGGATCAAGACGACCGACGACCTCTGCGGCAAGTCGATCGCGGCCGAGACGGGGACGACCGAGGTCGACTACCTGAACGGGACCGGCGACTACAAGGGCGACGGCCTCTCGAAGGCCTGCACCGACAAGGGCAAGGCCGCGATCAACGTCAAGGAGTTCCAGAAGGACAGCGACGCCCTCCTCGCCCTCCAGAGCGGCCAGGTCGACGCCTACTTCGCCGACTCGCCGGTCGCCGGCTACTACACCGTCCAGCACCCCGACCAGTTCGAGCTCTCGCCGATCCCGCCGCTCGATCCGGCCCTCGAAGGGATCAGCGTCGTCAAGACGAAGACCGCCCTCCAGGACGCCGTGAAGGCGGCGCTCGTCTCGATGATGAACGACGGGACGTACCTCGAGATCCTGAAGAAGTACGGGATCGAGAGCGGCGCGATCACCGCGGACCAGGTCACGATCCGCTCCTGACGCCGACCGAGCCCGCGAGGCGATGGTCCAGCTGCGGTCCCGGCCGACCCGCCGGTCGGCCGGGACCCTGCTCAGCATCCTCCTCCTGCCGCTCGTCGTCGGCGGCTGCACGAGCACGTACCAGTACCACTGGTCGTACTTCTTCGATTCGATCTTTCGGCCCGACGCCCAGATCGTCGGCGGTCTCTGGCTGACCGTCTCCATCGCCGTCGTCAGTCAGGTCATCGGGGTCGGCCTGGGAGTCCTGGCCGCCCTCGCCAAGCTCTCCCGGATCGTCCCGTTCCGGGTCGCGGCGAACCTCTACATCTGGCTCTTCCGCGGCACCCCGCTCGTCGTCCAGATCGTCTTCTTCTTCTTCGGCCTCAGCGTCGCCCGGATCTACACCTGGCCCGACCTCGACCTCTTCGGCCTCGTCACGATCCCCGGCGAGATCCAAGCCGGAATCTTCGCCCTCGGGGTCAACGAGGGCGCCTACATGGCCGAGATCGTCCGAGCCGGGATCCTCTCCATCGACCCGGGGCAGATGGAGGCGGCCAAGAGCCTGGGGATGACGTACGGCCTCGCCATGCGGCGGATCATCCTGCCCCAGGCCGCCCGGGTCATCGTCCCGCCCCTCGGCAACGAGTTCAACAACATGCTGAAGACGACCTCCCTCCTCGTCCTCATCAGCGTCCCCGAGCTCTACACGATCTTCAACCGCAAGCAGGGTCAGTACTTCGCCCCCTTCGAGTTCTTCCTCGCCGCGGCGGTCTGGTTCCTCCTCCTCACGACCCTCTGGGGTGTCGTCCAGGGCTGGATCGAGCGGCGCCTGGGACGCGGCACGACACCGACGGCCGGGCCGAGCTGGCGCGAGCGCCTCTTCGGCCGCGCCGAGGTCGAGCCGAGTCTCGTGAGCGGGGGCCGCTGATGCCCGCCGTCGGCCACGACCTCCTCGAGGCGATCGGCGGGGTCCCCCGCCCCGCCGCCGACGTCGTCGTCGAGGCAACCGATGTCCACAAGTGGTTCGGCCGCCTCCACGTCCTCCGGGGCGTCTCGCTGACCGTCCGACGCCAGGAGGTCGTCGTCGTCATCGGTCCCTCGGGGTCGGGCAAGACGACGTTCATCCGCTGCCTCAACCACCTCGAGAAGATCCAGCGGGGGCGGATCTTCGTGAACGGCCATCTCATCGGCTATCGCGAGGTGAACGGCCGGCTCGTCGAGGACAAGGAGCGAAACATTGCCCGCCAGCGCCAGGAGATCGGGATGGTCTTCCAGCGCTTCAACCTCTTCCCCCACCTCACGGCCCTCGAGAACATCATCGAGGCGCCGGTCCGGGTCCGCGGGGTGCCGCGGGCGGAGGCGGAGGCGACGGCCCGGGCGCTCCTGGCCCGGGTCGGCCTCGAGCACAAGGCGAACGCCTACCCGATCCAGCTCTCCGGCGGCCAGCAGCAGCGGGTCGCCATCTGCCGAGCCCTGGCGATGAAGCCGGCCCTCATGCTCTTCGACGAGCCGACCTCGGCCCTCGATCCCGAGATGATCGGCGAGGTCCTGGAAGTCATGAAGGAGCTGGCCCGGGAGGGCATGACGATGATCGTCGTGACCCACGAGATGGGGTTCGCCCGCGAGGTCGCCAACCGGGTCGTGATGATGGACGAGGGGCAGGTCATCGAGGAGGGGCCGCCCGACGAGCTCTTCCGCAACCCGCGGCAGGAGCGGACGCGGGCCTTCCTCTCGAAGATCCTCTGACCGACGTTGCTTCGGCGAGGCCTCAGCCGAGACGGACCGCCGTCCCCGAGGCGGTGACCATGAGCATCGAGCCTGCGCCGACGGTCTCGTAGTCGAGGTCGACGCCGACGACGGCGTTCGCCCCGAGCTCGGTCGCCGCGGCGACGAGCTCCTCGAGGGCGATCGCCCGGGCCCGGCGCAGCTCGCCCTCGTACGCCCCGGCGCGGCCGCCGACGATGTCGCGGATCCCGGCGAAGAGGTCCTTGAAGACGTTTGCCCCCAGGATCGCCTCCCCCGAGACGACCCCCAGGTACGTCTCGATCGAGCGCCCCTCGACGCTCGGGGTCGTGGTGACGAGAACCGAGCTCATGGCTGCACCTCCCATAAGACCGGGCCGGCGCTGCCGCCCCGGCCCGACGAGCCTCACTCGGCCCGATCGTACCCGAGGGCCGTCCAGGCCGGACCCCCGGGCGCCTCGATGAGCTCGACGAGGACGCCGTGGCAGCTCCGTGGATGGAGAAAGGCGACCGGTCCCTCGGCGCCCCGCCGCGGCGCGGTGTCGATGAGCTCGATCCCCTCGATGGCGAGCCGGGTCAGCGCCTCGGCGACGCTCGGCACCTCGAAGCAGACGTGGTGGACGCCCTCGCCGTGCTTGGCGAGGTAGCGAGCGACCCCGGTCGTGGCATCGGTCGGCTCGACGAGCTCGATCCGCGATTCGCCGACCGGCAGGAAGGCGATCCGGACCCGATCGGTTTCGATGTCGGCGACCCGCTCGAGGGGGAGGCCGAGGACGTCCCGCCAGAAGCCGAGGGCCGCCTCGAGGGATCGGACGACGACGGCGACGTGATGGATTCGACCGAGCCGGCGGACCGACTCGGGGACGGGCGGCGGGACGGCCACGGATCGTTCCCTCCTCGATGGCGCCCGGGCCGCCGGACGATCCGGCAGCGGGGCGGGCTCAGATCGCGACGAGCTCACGGTGTTCACCCCACGTCCGTCGGAGCCGATCGCTGATCTCGCCGACCGTCGCGTAGGCCCGGACGGCCTCGAGGATCGCCGGAAGGACGTTCTCGCCGCCCCGGGCGCAGTCCTCGAGCCGATCGAGAGCCCGGGCCCAGGCGCCCGGATCGCGTTCGGCCCGGACCCGTCGGACCCGCTCGACCTGCCGTCGCTCCGCCTCCGGATCGATCCGCTGGATCGGCGGCGGCGCCTCGCCGTCGGGGTCGCGGAAGCGGTTCACCCCGACGACGATCCGCTCCCCGGTCTCGATCTCCCGCTGGACCCGGTACGCCGCGTCGGCGATCTCCCGTTGCTGGAAGCCGGCCTCGATGGCGGCGAGGGTCCCGCCGAGCGCCTCGATCTGCTCGAGATACGCGGTCGCCGCCGCCTCGAGGGCGTTCGTCAGCGACTCGACGTAGTAGGAGCCGGCGAGCGGGTCGGGGGTATCGGCGACGCCGGTCTCGTAGGCGATGATCTGCTGGGTCCGGAGGGCGAGGCGGGCCGACGCCTCGGTCGGTAGGGCGAGCGCCTCGTCGCGGGCGTTCGTGTGGAGGCTCTGGGCGCCGCCGAGGACGGCGGCGAGGGCCTGGATCGTCGTCCGGACGACGTTGTTGTCGATCGACTGGGCGGTCAGCGAGGAACCGGCGGTCTGGACGTGGAAGCGGCACATCATCGAACGGATGTTCGACGCTCCGAAGCGGTCGCGCATGATCCGGGCCCACATCCGGCGGGCGGCCCGAAACTTCGCGACCTCCTCGAGGAGCTCGCTCCAGGCGGCGAAGAAGAACGACAGGCGTCCGGCGAAGGCGTCGACGTCGAGCCCCCGGGCGACCGCCGCCTCGACGTAGGCGATCCCGTTGGCGAGGGTGAAGGCGAGCTCCTGGGCCGCGGTCGCGCCGGCTTCGCGCATGTGGTAGCCGCTGATGCTGATCGTGTTGAAGCGCGGCAGCTCCCGAGCGCAGAACTCGAAGACGTCGGTCACGAGCCGCATCGAGGGCCGCGGCGGGTAAATGTACGTGCCGCGGGCGATGTACTCCTTGAGGATGTCGTTCTGGACCGTCCCGGCAATCCGATCCCGCGGGACGCCCTGGCGCTCCGCGACGGCGACGTAGAGGGCGAGGAGGATCGGGGCCGTGGCGTTGATCGTCATCGAGGTGCTCACCTCGCCGAGGGGGATGCCGTCGAAGAGGATCTCCATGTCGGCGAGGGAATCGATGGGGACCCCGACCCGGCCGACCTCCCCTTCCGCCTGCGGCGCGTCGGAGTCGAAGCCCATCTGGGTCGGGAGGTCGAAGGCGACCGAGAGCCCCGTCTGGCCGTGCTCGAGGAGGTAGTGGAAGCGGCGGTTCGTCTCCTCGGCGGTCGCGAAGCCCGCGTACTGGCGCATCGTCCAGAGGCGACCCCGGTACATCGTCGCCTGGACGCCCCGGGTGAAGGGGTACTCGCCGGGCCGGCCGAGGTCGCGGTCCTCGTCGAGGTCGGCGACGTCGGCCGGGGTGTAGAGGTCGGCGATCTCGATCCCGGACGAGGTCTCGAAGCGCGCCCGCCGTTCGGGGTTCGCCTCGAGGGCCTTCGCCCGGGTCGTCGCCCGCCAGCGGTCGCGGCCGGGGTCGGGACGGGAGGAGCGTGTCATCGGGCCCCTAGCCTACCGGACCGGGCCCCGGTCGGAACGGCCGCCTGGCGGGACGAACCGGGGGCCTCACTCGATGACGACGAGGAGGTCGCCGAGCTCGAGGCTTTGCCCCACCCCGACGGCGACCCGCCGGACGATGCCGTCCCGGGGCGAGCGGACCTCGTTCTGCATCTTCATCGCCTCGACGACGAGAAGGTCGCTCCCGGCCGCCACGACGTCGCCCTCGGCGACGGCAACGGCGACGACGCGACCGGGGATGACGGCCCGGACCTCGGTCGGTCCGCCGTGGCGGGCCGCCTCGCCGCCGCGACGGGCCCGCTCACGGAGGAGCGCGCGCCGGGCAGCGTCGACCTCGACGACGAAGCGCCAGCCTGCGACGACGACCTCCCGGACCTGCCGGCCGTCGGGCTCCCGCCGCACCGGCCCGAGGAGGGCCGAGAGCCGGATCGCGCCGCCGAGCGCTCCCGGGTCAGCGCCGTCGGCGACGCCGCCGGGCGGGCCGTCCCCCGGGTTTCCGGGCTCGGCGCGGATCGCCCGGACCCGTTCCGGGCCGGCCTCGAGGACCGTCCACGTCGTGCGGCGACCGTCCGGCTCGACGGCGGCCACGATCGCGGGTTCGGCGACGGCCGAAGCGGCCGCGGCGGTCGCCTCAGCTCGCTCAGTCGCCGGCGGGTCGTCGCGCCGCGGGGCCGCCGCGGGCGGGACCGGCTCGACGACGAGGGGCGTCGAAGCGGGCTCGGCGGTCGCCTCCCGGACGACGACCCGGACCGCCCCCGGTCCGGGCTCGACGAGGGGTCGCTCCTCCCCCGCCTCGCGGGGGAGCCCGGGGCCTAGCGCGGCCATCGGTCGAGCGCCGCCTGGCGACCGACCATGCGCCAGGCGTCCGATCCGGACCCGCCGCTCGCGGGACGCGGCGCGGGCCCAGGGCCGTTCGGCCCGGCC
>JBHOQO010000049.1:0-6333 GCA_042408925.1 Chloroflexota bacterium
CAAGACCGAGCTCGCCCGGGCCCTCGCCGAGTTCCTCTTCGACGACGAGGCGGCGATGACCCGGATCGACATGAGCGAGTACATGGAGAAGTTCTCCGTCTCGCGGCTCATCGGCGCCCCGCCCGGCTACGTCGGCTACGAGGAGGGCGGCCAGCTCACCGAATCGGTCCGGCGCCGGCCGTACCAGGTCATCCTCCTCGACGAGATCGAGAAGGCCCACCCGGACGTCTTCAACATCCTCCTCCAGGTCCTCGACGACGGGCGCCTGACCGACGGGCAGGGCCGGACCGTCGACTTCCGGAACACGGTGATCATCATGACGAGCAACGTCGGCTCGCAGTTCATCACCGGCTTCGCGGCCCGCGGCGACGACGACCGGGCGGCCTACGAGGAGATGAAGCGCCAGATCACCGAATCGCTCCGGCTCACCTTCCGGCCCGAGTTCCTGAACCGGATCGATGAGGTCATCGTCTTCCACGCCCTCACCGACGACGACCTGGCGAAGATCGTCGACCTCCAGCTCGCCGACCTCACCCGGCGCCTCGCCGAGCAGGATCTCGAACTCGAGCTGACGCCGGCGGCGAAGGCGCTCATCGTTCGCGAGGGGACCGACCCCGCCTACGGCGCCCGACCGCTCCGCCGGACGATCCAGCGGCTCGTCGAGAACCCGCTCGCCCGAGCCCTCGTGGCCGGCGAGTTCAAGCCCGGCGACCGGATCGTCGTCGATGCCGACGTCGTCGGCGGGACCCTCGTCTTCCGGACCGAAGCGGCGACGGTCGTCACCGAGGCGGGTGCCCGACGCGACGCCCGAACGAAGGAGGCGACGGCGGCCGGTGCGGGACGGGGGGAGGGCCGCGGTGACGGCGGGCTCGTGAACTAGGAGCCCGGCGGGCGGGGAGAAGCGGGAGGCACGGCGGGTGCTCCGGCTCGCCGACGCCGTCGCCCGGCTCCGCCCCCTGCCGGCCAACCTACCGGCAGCGCCGGAGATCCTGACGCCGGTCCTCGTCGACGGCCGGCCGCGACCCGTGCCGACCGCGGGTCTGCCGCGCGCCGCGGCCGTCCTCGTCCTCCTCGTCCCCGGCGAGGGCGGCGAGGCGCGGGTCGTCCTCACCGAGCGGACCGACCGGGGCGGCCCGCACGGCGGCGAGGTCTCCTTCCCGGGCGGCGCCGTCGAGCCCGAGGACGCCGATGCGGTCGCGGCCGCCTTCCGCGAGGCGGCCGAGGAGATCGGCCTCGAGCCGAAGGCGGCGGGCGTCCGGGTTCTCGGGCAGCTCGGTGAGGTCGTCGTCGCCGTGTCGGGCTATCGGATCACCCCGGTCCTCGCCGTCGCCGAACGGCGGCCGCGCTACCGGCCGGCGGCGGAGGAGGTGGCCGCGATCTTCGAGGCGCCGCTCGAGGCGTTCGTCCCGGGGGCGCCGATCGAGGTCGTCGAGCGGACGCTCGGCGAGCGGCGGGTCCGCTACGGGGCCTACCCGGTGGCGGGGCGCCTCGTCTGGGGCGCCACGGCCCGGATCCTCGGCCAGCTCGGGGCGCTCCTCGGCGGGGGGCCCGATCGGCCCAGCTAACCCGCGCGACCCAGTCGGCGGAGGAGATCGCGGACTCGGGCGTACGCAAGGGCCTGGAGCTGATCTGCCTCGGCGGTCCCCAGGGGAACTCTCCGATACAGTGCGACGCTCGTGGGCCCGATCGCATCGATCGCGCCGAACTTGTCATCGAGGATCCCGAGGGCTTTCACCACGGGTGCAACATCCCCAAGGGCCTCGATCCCGCCGGCGACCGCGTCGGTACCCACGTGACGGAGGATGTAGTCGATGTCGTAGGCATCCTTTGGCTTGTCCCGGCCACCCATGGCAAGGGCCTTGAGGACGATGAGCGCAGCGGGAGTCGCCACGCGGATCGTGAGTCGGTTTCGACGCCCATCCGGCAGAAGATCGGTGACCTCGCGCTCCGTGTAACCGGCTCGGAGGATCTCTGCACCCTCGGTCCGCCGGGCCAACGGCTCACCACCAATGCGCTCGTGACGGTGCCTCGTTCCGGCTCGAGGAGTCATCGGGGCCAGGAGATCGACCTCGACATCGATCGGCCGCGCCTCCACGCTGACGGACCGCAGCCAGCGAAAGGGCTGATCCATCTGGGCGTAGCCCCGGCCGCGAAGGGTCTCAGCGATCGTTCGGTACACCTCGGAGGGCACCGCCGCCGGGTCGATAACCAGGTCGACGTCCAGCGTCCCCGCGTATGGATCCTCCGGCCGTTCTCCAACGAGGAGGGGTGGAGCACTACCGCCCACGATGGTCATCGCTTCGGCGAAGCTGGCGAGGATGGTCCAGAGCTCGAGCATGACTCGGTTGGCAGCGACCACTGCAGCGGGGTCGTCGCGAGGATCTACGTCGGCCAAAGCTCGCCTCGCTCGCGGATGAACGTGGCGGCTTCCGAAGCGACTCCGCCGCGCCGGACGAGATCGACGAAGAGCTGAGGTCGACTCACGAGCCGCAGGCCACTCCGGTCGAAGGACCCGTCGAAGACGCCGAGGTCGGCCGGTTCGATAAGGACGAGGTTCCCGCCCCGGGGGACCGCCGTCAGACCCAGGGCACGATCCCATTCCGAAACATCGGCCACGTACACTTCGACGCGGCTGTAGCGCGCGAAGGGGGCGATCTGGTCGGCTGCAGCCTCGGCGGTGAGCGCGTACGGAGAGCTGACCCGAGCCTCCCGGATCGTCCGGAGCAGGTCGTCGACCCTGCCAACCAGGGCGACGCGCTCCTGCCGATGCTCCCGCGGCGGAGTCGCGGACGCCCACGCGTCGAGGAGCGCGTCCCGATCGCGAACCCGGCTGCCCGCACGAATACGGTCGATGTACGCGTCGCGGGCAAGGGTCTTGAGGACCCTGCTCACGAAGCCGAGAGAAAGCCCCGTCCGCGCCGCCAGGTCCGCCAGGGTCCAGGAGCGATCGGGCTCGATGAGGAGCCAGCGCACCACGCGGAGCGATCCACCCGAGAACAGCTCCGCCACGTACCGGGTGCCCGGCGATCCCGCCGGTCGGCGGCGGGGGCGTCGCGTCAGCCGCTCGACGTATAGGCTGCCCAGGGCAATGCGGCAGTCACCCTCGGGCTCGAACCAACCGACACCCGCCTGGTTCAGAACGTCGCGAGCCCGCGGCCCGATCTGGGGCGCAACGACGATCGCGGATCCGTGCTGACGCAGCCAGGGCGTGAGCCGCACGAGCTCGGCCGGCTCGGCTCTGGACGTGAGCTCCACATGCGCCTCGATGCGATCGCCGGTGGGCGAAACGATCTCGACGTGGAGGTCGGGCCGACTTGACCTCCCCGCTTCCGAGCGGCGCACCGTCAGCCGCCAGCCATGGGGCAATGTCTTCGCGAGGCCCTCCAGAAGGACCCGTTCCATTTCGGAGGGAGCTGTGAGTTGTACCATGATGGCCAACTATACCTCAGCGGTATACGATGCTGTTTGGTACAGAGGGCGGCACCCTGCGACGGGGTCGGGAATGGCGAACGGTTTCGGGCCCAATAGGCAGCAGGAGGAACGGCTCTCCGGCAGCGCGACGGTGCCTGGGTGCGCCGGGATGTGGCGTGCAGCGGAGGCCAGGCCGAAAGCGGCGGTTAGAGCGGCTCGCCGTCGGCGTGGGCCGTGCTTCGTCGAGCGTCCGGCGCCGCGGTCGTCGGCGGCGTCAGCCGGACCGGGTGTGCATCCGCCGGGGCGCCGGGCTCCACAACCCCGACCGCCCCCGGCCCCTCGGCGACGAACTCGTCCGCGCCCGAGAACTCGACGACGAAGGCCCGAAGCTCCGAGCCCTCGGTCCAGAGCCCCCGGAGGACGTCCGCCGGCCAGCAGACCGCCTCCCCGGCCGCGATCCGGGCTCGCTCGTCGCCGACCTGGACCCAGCCGCCTCCCTCGATGACGAGGAGCCAGGCCGTCGTCGGGGCCGAGTGGAGCTCGAGCCGACCGTGGCGGGCAAGGACGAGCTCGGCGATCCGACCCTGCTCGTCGGCGTGGATCGCTCCGCCGGTCAGGCCGACCGAGCCCGCGGGTCCCTGAGGTCGTCGATGGCCGACCCCGAAGCGCCGAATGTCCATGACGCATCCATTGTCCCACCCTTCGGCCGGCCGAGCCAGCGTCGCGGCCTCGAAGCGGCGCGCAACGGACCCCGGCAAGACCTACCGTCGGCGGCGTCGCGAGCCCCGGGCCCGGATCGTCGCCTCGGCCCGCGAGCGGCGGGTGGCGATGTAGCGCTCCCGGTGCCGCTGCGCCTCGTACGCCGCGAGGATCGGCGGGAAGCGAACGAAGCGGATCCAGACGAGGACCCCCAGCCCGATGACCTCGGTAGCGAGAACGAAGACGAAGTCGAAGACGAAGAGGGCGTAGATCCAGAGGAGATTGAAGGTAACGAGTCCCGCCCAGAAGAGCCACTCGTAGAGCTCGAGGTAGGCCGGGTGGCCGTGGAGCTGACGGGTGCGGACCACGTAGAGGACGACGAGGGCCGCCGCGAAGACGAGCCCCCCGATCCACGTCGGGTGGAAGAGGTCGGGGAAATTGTGGCTATTGAACGGGAGGAACAGGTATTCCCAGGGCGGACGCGTCACCGATCGACCTCGCGAGAGGAAGACGTCGTAGGAAGCAACCGCCACGAGGATACATGGTCGGCGGGGTATACTCGCCGACCAGAACGCCTGACGCGACGCCCTCGCCCGTCGCCGACGGCGCCCCCGCCCGCCCATCTCGGAGCGCCGGCCCCCGGCGCCGGACCGCCAACGGGAGGAGGAACCTGCCCCCAGTGCGAGCCCTGCTGTCGGTTGCCAACCGCGACGGCATCGTCGACTTCGCCCGCGACCTCCTCGACCTCGGGGTCTCGGTCTACGCCACCGACGGGACTCGAGAGCACCTCGCTGAAGCGGGCGTCGAGGTCGGTTCGGTCAGTGAGCTCACCGCGGTGCCGCCCCTCGTCGGCGGCCAGGTCAAGACGTTCCACCCCGCGATCTACGCCGGGATCCTCGTCCGGCGCGACCGCCCCGAGCAGCTCGCCGAGCTCGCCGCTGCCGGCATCGCCCCCATCGACATCGTCGCCGTCAACGTCACCCCGTTCGCTCCCCTCATCGGCCGCCAGGTCCGCGGCCTCGACGAGGCGATCGAGCTCATCGACGTCGGCGGCGTCGCCCTCCTCGGAGCCGCCGCCCGCAACCCGGCCGGCGTCGCCGTCGCCGCCCGGCCGGTCCACTACGCGAAGATCGTCACGGAGATCCGCGAGTTCGGCGCCGTGACGGCCGAGACCCGGGCCGCCCTCGCCGCCGAGGCCTTCGGGATCGTCGCTGCCTACCATGCCGAGGTCGCGGCGTACCTGAACCAGCTCTCGGGCAACCGCTTCCCGCCCCGCCTCGCCCTCGTCCTCGAGAAGGTCGCCGACCTCCGCTACGGCGAGAACCCCCACCAGGAGGCCGCCTTCTATCGGGAGACGACGCACCGGAGCGGGACGCTCGCCGACGCCGTCCAGCTCGCCGGCGGGCGCCCCTCGTTCAACAACCTCCTCGATCTCGACGCCGCGTGGCGCGTCGTCAGCGACTTCACCGGCCCGACCGTCGCCATCGTGAAGCGAACGGACCCGGTCGGCCTCGCGTCCGCGGAGGTGCTCGTCGATGCCTACAAGCGGGCCCTCGAGACCGACCCGGTGACGGCCTTCGGAGGGACGATCGGCTGCAACCGCGAGGTCGACGAGCGCACCGCCGAGGAGATCGCGGCGAACACCTTCGAGGCGATCGTCGCCCCCGGCTACAGCGAGCGAGCCCTGGAGATCCTCCGCGACCGGCCGGGTCTCGAGGTCCTTGCCGTCCCGCCGAGCCCGACGGAGGGGCCCAGCGACTACGGCATTGCCTCCCTCGACTTCAAGCGGATCGGCGGCGGCCTCCTCGTCGAGACGATGGACAGCCTGGCCCTCGATCGGGGGCAGCTCCAGGTCGTCACCCGTCGCCACCCGACCCTCGATGAGCTGAACGATCTCCTGTTCGCCTGGCGAGCCGTTCGCCACGTCCGCTCGAACGCGATCGTCCTCGCCAAGCACGGAGCGACCGTCGGGATCGGCGGCGCCCAGCCCAGCCGCACGACCGCCGTCGAGATCGCCCTCCGCAAGGCCGGCGACCGAGCGCGCCTGGCGGTCATGGCGAGCGACGCCTACTTTCCGTTCCCCGACGGGATCGCCCATGCCGCGCTCGCCGGGGTGACCGCGATCATCCAGCCCGGGGGCTCGATCCGCGACGAAATGGCGATCGAGGTCGCCGATCGACACCACCTGGCGATGGTCTTCACGGGCCGCCGCCACTTCCGCCA
>JBHOQO010000053.1:0-1693 GCA_042408925.1 Chloroflexota bacterium
CGACCCGATCCGTCAGGTGCCACTCCGAGCCGTGTTCCGGAACGGTGACGTGTGGACCTGGGAGTATGTCGCTCCCACCGGCGACAGCCCACCGCCACCGCCGACCGAGCCCGAGCGGACCGAGACCTACACGGACCTCACACCCGAGGCCGCCGCGCCCGAGCTGGGTCTTACGGCCGTGCCGATGGCGATCGCCAACCGACCGCTGCTGGCGCTCTTCCGCTACGACTCAGGAGCCCCGGCCTCCTCCGACGTCGGGCCCCCTCGCACCACGTCCACCTACGCCATCTGGGGTGAGGCGAGCGACCTCGAAGGAACGGGCCAGATCCAGCTCGTCGTCACCGACCGGCCGCCCCCGACGGACGCGCTCGGCATCGAGGAGCTCGGCGGCGCGATCACCCTCCGCCTGGAGGAAGGCGGCCGACAGGTCCTCGTCAGCGCGCCGGACAGGGCGACCCTGGAACTCGCCATCCGCGCCCTCCGGCCCGGCCTGAAGCTCCCGCCCGACCCGGGCGGCTGACACACTCCCGAGCGGAACGCGGTCCGCAGCGTGCGCCGGTCCGTTGCCGCCTTCCTGGTCATCGTCGCCGGCGGCCTCGGCCTCTTCGCCCTCGGGCGGCTCTGGTCGGGCTGGCCGCTGCCGGTCGTCTACGGTTCGCTCATCGCCCTCGGTGCCGTCGCCGCGCTCGTCGGCCGCGGGCTGTCCGGCCTCCTCGCCTTCTACCTCGGCTACGGGGTCGCCCACCTCCTCGCCATCGGCCTCGGCCTCGCCTTGCCGCCCAGCAAGGCCGAGGTCCTCGAACGGCTCTTCTATCAGGCCTATTCGTCCGTCGTCGGGACGGTCGGCTACCTCGGACTGGTTCTCGTCCGGGCCCTCCTCCGGCGGATCCGGCGCCCGACCTGAGGGCAGGGCCGACCGGCCGAAGCCTCCGGCCCCGGGATCCGACCTCAGGCCTCGAGCTTCGCTCGGATGCAGTCGAAGGTCTGGGCGGTGAGCTTGTTCGCCGTTCCCTCGATGAGCCGCGCCCCGACGGCGGCCAAGGAACCCGAGATCGTGACGTCGGCGACCCAGTCCATGACCGTCGTCCCCGGCTCGTCACCGTCCCGGAGCGACATCGTCGCGGTGGCGTCGGCGGCGCTCCCGGGCGCCTGACCGTGGACCTTCATGACCGCCCGCTCCGGGGCGACCTGCTCGACGAGGGTGATGTCCCCGGCAAAGCGGGCCGAGATGAAGCCGACCCCGACCTTCGCCGTCGCCTTGTAGTGGGTGTCGTCGACCCGCTCGACCTTCTCGACCCCGGGACCGCAGGAGCCGACGGCGAGCGGGTCGGTGACGAAGGCCCAGACCTTGTTCCGGGGGGCGCGGATGACGACGCTGCCGGAGAACTGCATGAACCCCTCCTTGGGAAGCGCTCGAGGTTGCTCGGTGACCGCCCCCCGCCCGGGCTAGGGCGACGGCCGCCGACGGGACGGACGATCCGCCGATGGTACCTGGTCGGTCGACCCGGCGGCCGCCGACGCCGACCCCGCCGGACCGCCCATCCCGACCGGTCCCCGGGCGAGGAAGCCCGCCGGGTCACGGATGAAGCGGGTCCGGCACATGAGGCTGCAGAAGGCGTAGACGACCCCGTCGTACTCGGCGAGGTGGCGGGCCCGATCCCGCTCCACGGTCATCCCGCAGACCGGGTCGAGG
>JBHOQO010000062.1:0-16543 GCA_042408925.1 Chloroflexota bacterium
GTCCGCCGCAGCCGACGCGTCGCTCCACACCCCCGGCTCGGCGGCCGGGTATCGTTACTCGCGGACGGGCCCGTAGCTCAGGGGTAGAGCAGGGGACTTTTAATCCTCCGGTCGTGGGTTCGAATCCCACCGGGCCCTCCAGCTCCGGCGGCTGGGTCAAGCCGCTTGGTGCGGCGTCGGCTGCTCGGGATCGGGGATCAGAACTCGCCGTCGACGACGCCGTCGGCCTCCAGGTCGACGGTCACGGAGTGGGCGAGTTCCCGTTCCGCCTCGTCTTCGGTGGTCGGCCGCACCAGAACGACGAGGCGGACTTCGCCATCACCCGGCCGGTCGACCCGCGGTTCGGTGGGTGCCGGGGGCGCGAGACGATCAGGTCCTCCGACGCGGCGGCGGAGGACCTGAGGATGCCCACCCGGCTCACCCAGCCAGGCGCAGCGGGCGCGCCGGACCAACGATCGCGAGGCCACGGTCATGTGCCATTTCCCACACCCCAAACGTACCCGATCTCGGCCACCGTCGCCATGAAGGCCGGCGTCGACATCGATGCGAGGCCCCGGAGCCGCTGGATCGCCGCCTCGACGGGGGCACGCCCGCCCGAGCCGGTGTGGAAGACGAGGCTGTCGAGCCCGGCGAGCCCGGCGGCGGCGATCTGGAGGAGGGCCATGAGCTCCCGGTTCCCGCCGAAGGCGCCGCAACCCCAGTAGCCGGTGTGGACGACGACGGGCGGTCGCCCCGTGGCGCCGCTCGGCGAGCCGGAGCCGGCCCGTCCCTCGGTGCGAACCGACGCGGCGAGGCGCCCGGACTCGAGGACCGCGGCACGGAAGCCGGCGTGGGCGGTGACGAGGATCCGCTCGATTTCCTCGGGCCGATAGCGGCCGACGCCGTAGGCCGGGGCCGCGATGGCGAGGATGTTCGTCCGGGTCGGTGGGTCGAGCCGAACCGTCGCCCGCCGGACGACCTCGGGCGGGGCCGCCCGGAACCGGCCTCCGTACAGCCCCGCCGGGCGACCGGCCGCAGGGTCGGGGTTCGTTTGGAGGTGGACCCGCCGCTCCGCTCCTGTCACGAGAACCGGCGTCGGCGTCCCGTCGGGTTCGACGGTCCGGTCGCCACGGCCCTCCGCCCGGAGCGCCTCGACGAGGGCGGCGAGGATCGGATGCTCGGCGACCTGGGGCTCGTCCTGGGCGAGGAGGCCGGTTCCGTAGTAGGCGAAGAGGCTCGGATCGGCAAAGTTCAGGTGCCACTCGACCGCTCCGGGGCGGACCGGGCGGTAGTCGAAGTTCCCGTCCCGAACGTCGACGATGCCGACGCCGGCGGCCGGTTCGATGATCGGCGGGAGGGGCAGCGCCGGCCACCGCGAGAATCCGACGCGGCCCCTCGGGCCGGCGCCGCCCGGGCAGGCGACCTCGAAGACGATCCGCTTGTTCGGATCGTCGATGCGCGGCGGGTGGTCGCGCATGAGGGCGGCGGCGTCGTACTCGGCCCGCTCGAGGGGCTCGACGGGCGCCGGGGTCCTGGCTGTGGGGTGGTGATCCATGGCCTGTCCTGGCGTGCTCGTCTGGTGGGGATGGTCCGGCGCCCTCGTGTCACCTCGCCTGTCACGCCGCCGGAGTCGGTCAGTCGTCGCCGGCCCGATGGCGGCGGTCATCGTCGTCGAGGAGGGCGCTCGGCGGCGTCACGTCCTTCGGCGGCGGTCGCTGTTCGAACTCGGGGGCCCTTCGGGTGCCGAGGAGCCGACCCAGCCCGCCGTCGATGGTCACGAAGGGCGCGAGGTAGGCGACGATGAGGATCGGGACGAGGAAGCGAGCGAGCCCCCGGAGCTCGACGGCGGCGAGCGCAAGGGCGAGGAGGGCGACGTAGTAGGTGAGGACCCCGCGCCCCGACCAGCCGGCGAGGTGGAGCCGGCGGGCGGGGAGGAGGGCGAGGAGGGCGAGGACGAGGAGGAGGGCGAGGAGGGCCGGGTTCGCCATGGCCGTCTGATCATACGAGGCTGCGCTAGGATCGAAGGCGTGACCCTCATGGAGTCGAGTCGGGCGACGACGGGAACGGCTGCGCCGCGCTGGACCGAAGCCCTCGAGACGGTGGCGCCGACCGTCCTCGTCATCGGCGGCTTCCTCACCTCGCCGTCTCTCTATGACGGCCTGCGCGCCCGCCTCCTCGATCGGGGCGCCGCGGCGGTCGAGATCGCCCCGATCTGGACCCCGGACTGGCTCCTCGCCGGCTGGCGCGGCCTCGGTCCAATCGTCACCCGGGCGAGTCGGGCGCTCCTGGCAGCGGCGGAGGTCGCGGCCCGGTCACCGGCCAGTCGCGGCGCTCCGCTCCTCGTCGTGGGTCACTCGGCAGGGGGCCTCGTCGCCCGCCTCCTCACCTCGCCCGAGCCCTTCGCCGGCCGGCCGTGCCGCGGGGCGCGGCGGATCGGGGCGATCGTGACCCTCGGGACGCCCCACGTCGTCGGACCGGACGGCGTCGTCGGGCGGATCGTCGTCACCGAGGCGGTCGGCTTCCTCGACCGGGTCGCCCCCGGCGCCGCGTTCGCGCCCGAGGTCGGCTACGTGGCCGTCGGAGCCCGCGGCTTCCTCGGCCGGCGGAACGGCGGCTTCCGTGCGAGGCTCGGCTGGGCAACCTACAAGGCGGTCCTCCCGGAGCCGGGGCACGACGTCCTCGACGGCGACGGGGTCGTGCCGCTCGCGGCGACGCGCCTCCCCGGGGCACGGGACGTCGTTCTGGACGGGATCGCCCACAGCCCGTTCGGGCCTCGGCCGTGGTACGGGAGCGCCGAGGCGGTCGACGTCTGGTGGCCGGTCGCCCTCGACGCCTGGCGGGCGGCGCTGCGGGCGCGGGTCGGTGGCGTGGCCCTGAGCTAGCGCGTTCCGTGCCCTTGTTCCGGGCTTGACGAGTCCACTAGCCGGTCAGTAAAGTTCGGCTACCGAATGAAGAAATGTCCTCAGGGAGGTGTTCAGGAGGTGTGATGAGTCAAGGCGGGCCGCTGAGTCCCCGGAACTGCGCAGTGGCCGCCCTGTTGAGGTGTGTGACGCGACCTCGCGTGGACGAGCGGATCGGGGACTGGGTGGTGGGGCGCTGATGGAGCTCGACGCCTGGCCGCATCACAGCCAGTACCGGCCACAAGAGCCGGTCGGGATCAGGGTGCAGGTCGCCGGGGCTGACACCCGCAGGCGCATACCGGTGACGGTCACGATCTGGTCCCTTGAACAGGTGGTTACGACGCAGGCCGACGAGATCGAGACCGGCCCGAATGGGCGCGCGGACCTCGTCATATGGGTTCGACCTCCGCAGCCGCAACCCGTGCCGGACGGAGCGGCCGTGGGGTACGCCGTCGAGGTCATCGCGGGGGACCCCCCGACCCGGGTCACGACGGCGTTCGACGTGGCGACCCACTGGTCGGCTGCCCCCCGCTACGGGTTCTGCACCGACTTTTCGCCTGACGAGGATGCCGCTGAGTCCGACCGACGGGCCGACGACCTCCTCAAGCTCCATGTGAACGTCATCCAGTTCTACGACTGGATGGCCTCCCACCACACGTTCCTCCCCCGGGAAGAGGAGTTCACCGATCCACTCGGTCGGCGGCTCTCGCACGCCGTCGTGCGCCGGAAGATCGAGCTGGTGCGGGAGCGGGGAATGGCTGCTCTCGCTTACGGGGCCCTCTATGGCGCAGAGTCAGACTTCAGCCGGGCGCATGCCGATTGGCTCCTCTACAACGGTGCGGGCGAACCGTTCGTCCTCGCCGACCTCTTCTGGCTTCAAGACTTCAGCGAGGCATCCCCGTGGCGAGCGTGGATCATCGGACAGTACGAGGCAGCGATCCGCGAACTCGGCTTCGACGGGATCCACATCGATCAGTACGGCTTCCCGAAGCGAGCCCGGTCTCGGGCCAGTGGAACCTGGCGAGAGATCGACGTCGGGGCCGAGTTTCCGGGCTTCGTCGATGCCGCCGCCCGGCGGCTGCTCACGCTGCGTCCCGACGGCGGCTCGATCTTCAACTGCGTCAACGCCTGGCCGCTCGAGGCGATGGCCGGGGCCACGGCGGATGCCGCAACGTACATCGAGGTCTGGGACCCACACACGACGTATCGTGACCTCTACGAGCTCGTGCGTCGGGCGAGGCTGATCCGGCCGAAGCAGGTCATCCTCGCTGCCTACCTCCCGCCATTCGGGCCTGCTCAGACCCGCACCACTGGGGCGCTGAACGCCTTCCGACTCGCCTCGGCGGCCATCCACGCCAGCGGGGGCTTCCACTTGATCGCGGGCGAGGGTCGCGGTTTCCTGAGCGAGGCCTACTACCCGAACTACGGGCCACTCACGCCCGACGAGTTCGCGGTCGTTCGCCGCTACTACGACTTCGTCGTCCGGAACACCCGCCTCCTGCATGCCCAGACCGGCCCCGACATCGCCTGGACGCACGTGGGACCGACGAACGACGTGATCCGGCTCCGTCATCCCCGGCTGGCCGACTATGGGGCAGGGGCTCGTCCGGACAGCCTGTGGGTGATCGGCCGGGAGAGCGACGGGCTGGTGTCGCTGCAGCTCCTGAATCTTCGAGGCATCCAATCCACTGCCTGGAATGTCAACCAGCCGAGCCCGCCCGAGGCGCTCGAAGAGGTCGAAGTCGAGGCCTCGATCCTCGGCGACATCGAGGGCGTCTGGTGGGACACGCCCGACGATGCCGTTGGGCTCCCCCGTCCCCTGCCATTCGAGATCTCCGATGGTCCCCGTGGGCGAACCCTCAGCTTCCGCATCCCGCGGATCGACTTCTGGACGGCGGTCTGGTGGCAGTCATCTCGCCCAGGTCGAGGATGACGCGCCGACCGCGCCGGATACCGAGTCAGACGTTCCGTCAGCGGAGCCCGGGATCTCGGACGTGGGCCTCCGTGTCCGGGGCCGCGCCGGAGTGAACGGGCTGCTCCACGAGCCGGCGGGGACCCACCACCCGTACGAACCAGCCCGGTGGGGTCGCGATCCGCTCTGGCCTCTGGCCGGGGAGCCGGTCCGGGTGGGCGCGCGCGCGGACGTCACCGCCGGGCCCGTTCGGGTCGAGTGGGAGGCAGAGCACAGCTCGGGAGCCGTTCCGGCGTTGTTCGACGGCGAAACGTGGCAGGCGGAGCTCGGCCCCTTCAAGGCGGGCCATGAGGTGCGATACCGCTTCGTTGGCGTCGAGGGGTCGGCGACGCCCTGGTTCGTCTTCTCGACAGGCTGGTGGGAGTCGCCCTCGTGGAGGGGGCTCGCCGTTCACGAGGGCGCTTTCGAGGTGAGCTTCGGATCCGGCGCCATCGTGGTCACCCCGCTCAGCTCCGAAGAAGCCGCCTGGCACGTGCGACTCGCCGCATCCGGAGACGTGCGGCACGACCGCGCCGCCCTCGGCGACTGGGAGGTCCGCCTCGAAGCCGGTCGCCTACGCCTCTCCCGGGGATCCTGGTCTCGGCTCTTCCATCCGCCCCGGCTGCGCACGCGGGCCGGCAGGTGCGAGGCGGTGGAGCTGGCCTGGGGCCTCGACGCCAACGAGCACATCCTCGGCACCGGCGAGCGGTACGACGCCCTCGACCAGCGGGGGCGAACCCCGGACATCCGCGTCTACGACCAGTACAAGGGGCAGGGCGCGAAGACGTACATTCCCGTCCCGTTCTTCGTGTCGTCGTCGGGGTACGGGTGGTTCGTCGACAGCGCCGACCGGATCCGCTTCGACTTCGGTCGTTCGTATCGCGACGTCCTCCGGTTCGAGGCCCCGATCCGAGACGGCGGCCTGAGCGGCCGCCTCTTCCTCGGCCCGCCGAAGACGGTCCTCTTCCACTACACGGCCCTGACCGGGCGGCCGAGCCCGCTTCCGGACCGGGCCTTCGGCCCCTGGATGTCCGGCAACGAGTGGAACAGCGAGGCCCGCATCCGCGACGTCGTCGAGCGCACAATCGCCGAAGACGTCCCGGCGACGGTCATCGTCATCGAGGCCTGGTCCGACGAAACGACCTTCTACCTCTTCGGGGACGCGGAGCACGACCAGGTTCCAGGGTCCGATCCGGTCCCGTTGTCGAGTCAGCGGTTCGGCGCCCGCTGGCCGGATCCGGTCGGTCTCGTGCGCTGGCTGCACGAGCAGGGCTTGCGGGTCCTCCTCTGGCAGATCCCGGTCCTCAAGGACGAACCTGGCCACCCGCAGCACGACCGCGATCTCGCCCATGCCGAGGCGCAGGGCTACTGCGTCAGAACCGAGCAGGGCGTCTACCGGAATCGGGCCTGGTGGTTCCCGGGTGCCCGCGTCCTCGACTTCACGAACCCGGACGCGCGCCGCTGGTGGTTCGCCAAGCGCACGTACCTGGTAAGCGAGGTCGGGATCGACGGGTTCAAGACGGACGGTGGCGAGCACCTCTGGGGGGCCGACGTCGTTACCTTCGCCGGCGAGCGGGGGGACGAGGCGGCCAATCGCTACCCCGTCCACTACGAGGCCGCCTACCATGAGTTCCTGCGGGCGTCCGGGCACGAGCGGCCGCTGACCTTCAGTCGTTCCGGCTTCGCGGGCGCGCAGCGGTTCCCAGCCCACTGGGCGGGCGACGAGGACTCGACCTGGGATGCCTTCCGGGCCTCGATCGTCGCCGGGCTCTCAGCCGGGGCGTCGGGGATCGCCTTCTGGGGCTGGGATCTGGCCGGCTTCTCGGGTCCGCTCCCCTCAGCGGAGCTCTACTGCCGCGCGGCGGCCGCGGCCGCCTTCTGCCCGATCATGCAGTACCACTCCGAGTTCAATGAGCACCGGGATCCGCCGATCGACCGGACGCCGTGGAACGTCGCCGAGCAGACCGGGGAGCCGCGAGTCCTTGACGTCTACCGCCACTTTGCCCGGCTTCGGATGCGCCTGCTCCCGTACCTCGCGGCCATCGGGAAGGAGGCATCGGAGAAGGGGGTGCCACTCATGCGGGCCCTGGCCCTGGAGTTTCCAGATGACCCGATCTGCTGGGAGATTGCGGACGAATTCTGCCTCGGGCCCGCGCTGCTCGTCGCCCCCGTTCTCGAGGAGGGGGCGACCGAGCGTCGGGTCTACTTGCCCCATGCTGAGTGGCGGGACTTCTGGTCGGGGAGGAGCGTGGAAGCGGGATGGCACCGGGTCGCCGCTCCGCTCAGCCGCATTCCGGTCTTCGTTCGCGAGGGCTCTTGGATGACCCCCGCCCCACCTGATCTTCCTTCCTCCCTGGTTGAGCATGGGCGCGCCGCCGAGCCGGACGCTTGACAAGCCGCCCGCGAGGCTTTATGTTCTGCCATCGAAAGAACAAAGGCGCCGGGCCGCTCGCGTCGGTGAGCCGTGCCGGGCCGATGACGGCCCGCCCGACGATGATGCCGCCGGGTGGAACGACCCTGGAGAGCCACTACCCATCCTGCAGAGGAAGGATCAAGTGAGGAGGCGCGACGTTCAGATGAAGCGAAGGATTGTGGTGGGGGCGATCACCGCGATGTTCGCGGTCGCGGCCTGTGGCGGCGCATCGACTCCGACACCGCCACCGCCGGCGTCGGAGGCGCCGGGGACGTCGGAAGCGCCCGGACCGAGTCCAAGTGCGACCTCGGAGTGCGCCGGCGGGAAGACGGCGACCATCACCTTCTGGCACACCTACAACACCGACGGCCCGGAGAACGCTCAACTCCTCGATGTCGTGCTTCCGGCGTTCAAGCGCAAGTGCCCGAACATCACCGTGGACTCCGTCGTCCAGCCCTACGACGGCCTCCACGACACGCTCGTTGCAGCGGTGAGCGGTGGCGGCCTGCCGGACGTCATGCGAATGGACATCATCTGGACGCCCGAGTTCGCGAAGCTTGGAGCCCTCGTGAAGATGGATGACCTGCCAGGGTTTTCGGCCCTCAAGGACGCGGTCTTCCCTGGGCCCCTGGCGACGAACCTCTACAAAGGCCACTACTACGGCCTTCCGCTCGACACGAACACCCAGGTCTTGATCCGGAACACCGATCTCGTGCCAAACGCCCCGGCGACGCTCGATGACGTTCGGGCGGCGGCGGAGGCACTAAAGGGGAAGCCGGACACGTGGGGACTGTCGCTTGGTGGAACCGACCCCTGGAACATCCTGCCCTGGTTCTGGACGGCCGGTGGCCAGGTGACCGACGAGAACTACACGAAGGCGACTGGCTACCTCGACTCGCCGGCGTCGATCCAGGCGCTCCAGTGGCTTGTCGATATGAACAAGGACGGTCTGATCGGGCCGGCGATGCTCGGGGGGAGCCCCGACAACTGGGGTGGTTTTGCGGCCGGCAACTACGCCATGCTCACCGACGGCCCGTGGTTCTTCCCGATCATCGCCAAGGGCAAGCCCAACATCGTGGGCTCGCCGATGCCGAAGGGTCCGGGCGGCTCCATCTCAGTCGTGGGCGGTGAGAACATCGTCATCTTCTCTACGTCGCCGAACCAGGACGCGGCCTGGGCGTTCGCCCAGTACATGATGTCCGAGGAGGCGCAGACGGCGATGATCGCGGTGGGACAGATCTCCGCCCTCAAGAGCCTCGCCACGTCCGACGCGGTCAAGCGCGTCGACTACTACCCCCCGTTCATGGCCCAACTGGAGACTGCCAAGCCGCGGACGGTGACGCCGGCCTGGCCGCAGATGGCAAAGATCCTCAGCGACGCGTTCCAGGCAGCGCTCCGAGGCTCGAAGACATCGGAACAGGCCCTCAAGGACGCGGCGAGCCAGATCGACCCGCTCCTCGCTCAGCAGTAGGAGCAGCGAAGCCCCGGGCATGGTCGACAAGGCGTTCGGGGTTATGGCGCGAACGAGCGGGGTCGCCGCGGTGCGGCCCCGCTCTCGGCGCCTGCGGCAGTTCCTCGGCGCGCTGCCGTTTGTGCTGCCGGGCTTCGTTCTCATTGTTCTCTTCGTCGTCTACCCGCTCTTGCGGGGCGTCCAGATGAGTCTCTATCAATGGAACCTCATGGCGCCCGCCCAGAGCATCTTCATCGGCCTCGACAACTACACCCGCGCCTTCGGGGACCCGACCTTCTGGATCGCGGCTCGGAACACAGGTCTCTACGCCGCGGTAACGGTGCCCCTCCAGATGGTCCTCGGCCTGGCGGCCGCGTTGTTGCTCAACCAGGCGGTGCGCGGCCGAACCTTCTTCCGGGCCCTCTTCTACCTCCCGGTCGTGACGTCGTGGCTCATTGTCTCGTTCGTGTTCCGCTACCTTTTCGACGACCTGGGACCGATCAACTACGTGCTCGTGAACGTTCTCCATCTCCTCGATCGACCGGTCGGCTGGCTCCACGAGTCGTGGGTCACCGCCGAAGTTCCCATCAATGCCCTCGGCGTCTGGAAGGGGATCGGCTGGAACATGGTCATCTTCCTCGCCGGTCTCCAGTCGGTGCCACCCGAGCTCCACGAAGCAGCGGCCGTCGATGGCGCCGGGATCTGGCAGCGCTTCCGCTATGTGACCCTGCCGCTCCTGCGCCCAACGATCCTGTTCGTCGCTGTGGTGCTGACCATCGGAGCCTTCAACGTGTTCCTCTCCGTCTTCCTCCTGACCGGCGGCGGGCCCCAGAGCTCAACCGAGACCATGCTCAGCTACATGTACACGCAGGCCTTCAAGTTCCTCGACTTTGGCTACGGCACGACCCTGGCGCTCCTGCTCGGCGCGGCAATCGTAGTCCTAGCCTTCATCCAGCGACGCCTGCTCCGCGGCTCGACGGAGGGCTCTTGAAGTGCTCGAGGTACGCGGTATCGCCGGCCGGTTGGAGGATGGTCGAGCGTGGGTCTTCGGGGGTCGCAGCGGGCCGCGCTGGCTGCGAGTTGTTTCCTACCTCCTCATTTTCGTTGGGGCCGTCATCACCCTGACACCGTTCCTCTACATGATCGGAACGGCGCTCAATCCCGAGCGCTGGATCATGCCGTTCCCGCCCACGATCTGGCCGGCAAACCCTACTCTCGATAACTTCGTGCGCGCCTGGAACGAAGCGAACTTCCAGCGGTATACGCTGAACAGCTTCATCGTGTCGACCGTGACCGTCGGGTTGACGTTCCTCGTCGCAGTGCCGAGCGCCTTCGCCTTCGCCCGAATCCGATTTCCCGGCCGCGAGCTCATCTTCAGCGGCTACCTGATCACGATGATGATCCCCGACCTCATCGCCCTGCTCCCAAAGTTTCAGGTCATCCGTGACTTCGGCCTCGCCAACTCCTGGCTCGGCCTCTGGGTCATTTACGTCTCCAATGGCGTCGCCTTCAATACGTTTCTGCTCCGCGGATTCTTTGCGACGCTGCCGCACGATCTCGAGGATGCGACGTACATCGACGGCGGCAGTCGGTTCACCGTCCTAACTCGGGTCCTCATCCCCCTGTCGACGCCGGCGCTCGCGACGCTGGCCGTCTTCACCTTCCTCGGCGCGTGGGACGACTTCTGGTGGGCTCGGCTGCTCCTAACCGATGATGCGATCCGGACGTTACCGATCGGGATCCAGCTCTACTTCAACGCTCACGGTACCCAGTGGTCGACCGTCTTTGCCGCGTCCACGCTGGCTGCGATTCCCGAGATCGTGCTGTTCGTGGCGCTCCAGCGGTACTTTGTCAGCGGTCTCTACTCCGGCAGCACGCGCGGGTAAGCGCTGGCGCGGGGCGCCGTACCGGTCCCGCCCCGCCAGGACCTCGAGGAGGTGCCGGTGCGCGGAAGCGTACGGGTGGGTGAGCCGGGCGGCCAGCTCAGCAGCCCAGAGATGGAGACTCGGCAACTCGTGGCGCGATCGGGAGCGATCGGTCTTCGGGTTCGGCGGGGCTCGCTCATGGTTTCGTCGCCGCCTCGATGTCGGCTCGATCCATGATCGCCTGCTCAAGCTCGACGGCGAGGGCGAGGTATGCCGCGTGCGACCAGAGGAGCGGGCGGGCCGACTCACCCCACCGGCGTCGCCATTCGTCGATCCGTTCCGGGTGGAGAGCGCGCGCCGCGATCTGTTCGGGAAGGTGACCCGCTGAGTCCGCTTGATCCTCGATCCAGCGGAGGGCCGCGAGCGCGCGTTCGACATCTCCCGATCTACCGCGTCGCAGGTAGACGCGGCCGAGCGCGGCGGTGAGCAGCGGCCACTCTCCGCCGCCGTAGTATGTGTCGCTTCGGTACCGATAGACTCCCCCGGCTTCGGATACGAGATCGGTCTCGATGCGAGCCAGGGTCCGGGCAAATGCCGGATCCTCCGGTTCGACGATTCTGTACGGGGCCACGATCCAAAGGAGGCTCGCGTCGACGTCCGGGGAGCCTCGCCACTTCGTGTAGAGACCGTTCGCAGGGTTCGTCAGCTGCTCCTCGAGCACTCGCGCCGCGTTCGCGGCGGACTTGTCGGCGACGTGAAGCCGGATGGCCGCTCGCAGGCCGGCCAGGATCGCGGCTTGTGTGCTCGTGTGCACGTGGTCGGGCGACTCCTCCCAGGCATCATAGGAGGGGAGCTCGTAGCAGGCGGCGAGGTACGCGGCGGCGAGGCCGGCGGCCCGGCGCATCTCGCCGGTGACCCGACCGCCCGCAGCCTCATGGTGGGCAAGGCTCCAGAGCCAGATCCCCGGGCCGTCCAGCTGGAAGGTCGGCCAGTCTTCGGGGCCGACTGAGCCATCGATCTCATACCGGCAATGGATGTAGTCCTCGGGACTGGGCACACTGCCTCGACGCGCGGCATCGATGGAACGGCTGATTCCGCCCTTCGAGCGGAGCAGGACGGCCGCCACCCAAGCATGGAATCGGTTCGAGGCGTCGAGCTCGCCGATAAGGTCGAGCGCCTCGGCCACGAACGAGCCGTCGCGGAACCAGGCGAACCGGTATTGCTCGAATGACGGACTTGCCACGAAGGCGCCGGTTCGGGCCTGCCCGGCCAGGATGACCTGGACGCTCTTCGTCCAGAGGTCGGTCCGCGCGACGGAGGGCAATTGGGTCACGCGCTCGCTCCGCTCCAGCGACAGCCAAGGCCGAGGCCCGGAGCGTCGTACCCTGCGGTGCCGTTTCGCATCATCGACCCGCCCGACCGACTTGGACCAATCTCGGCGAGTCCCCTCCGCGCTCCGGCGGTGGTGGGACTCGAACGTCGTCGCCGCGGAGATGGGCGGGATGGAAGAGTTCCCGGAGGATGAGCGTCGCCGCGCCGCGGGCCCAGGCGTCGTCGCCCCAGGGCTCGACGGTGAATTCTGGGGTGCGGTCCCCGAGTCGCCAGCGCACGGCGTCTTGGGCGGCGTCCAAGTAGAAGGTTCCCAGCCGGACCCCCTCCCCGGAGATGATGACGCGAGCCGGATCGAGGATGAGGACCACGGCTTCGAGCACGTGACCGAGGTGTTCACCGGCGCGCCGCAGGGCCTCGCGAACAGGCTCGTCCTGTTCGGCCGCAGCTGCGAGGTCGGCCGGGCCGAGGCGCCGGCCGGTCGAGGCGAGCACCTCACGGATGATGGCCGGCTCGGCGGCGACCGTCTCAAGGCAGCCGCGCTGACCACACCAGCATGGCGGACCGTCCGCCACCACCTGGACGTGGCCGATCTCACCAGCTCCGCCCCCCGCACCGCGGTAGACGACGCCGTTCACGACGACGCCCATTCCGATGCCGCGGCCGATCGTGACGACGACGAAGTTCGGGATCCCCCGTCCGGCACCGAACAGCTGCTCGGCGATGGTCAGGGTGTTCACATCGTTGTCGACGAGGACCGGGAGGCGGAGGTGCTCCTCGATCTGGACGAGGAGGTCGTTCCCGAGCCACTGGGCGATCGGGGAGATCGCGACCCGCCCGGACGCGGACTCCACGATGCCTGGCACCCCAACGCCAAGCCCGAACACGCGCTCCCGTGGCGCTCCAGTGCGCTCGATGATCTGGGCCAGAACCTCGTCGACCAGGCGGGACAGGTCTCGCGCGTCGATCTGGGGGCTGACGGGCACGTTGACGGTGGCCAACGGCTCGGCCGTAAGGTCGGTCAGGGTTGCGGTGAGGCTGTCCGGGGCGATCTTGATCCCGGCGGCGAAGCCAGCCACTGGGTTCACCCGCAGGAGGGTGGCGGGTCTCCCGAGCCGAGGTGCGGACTCTCTCGATCGGCCGTCGGCGTCCTCAAGAAGGAAGCCCTCCGCGAGGAGAGAGGCGGTGATCGACGTGACGGTCGACGGGCTGAGGCCCGACTCGCGTGCCAGGTCGGCTCGCGAGATCGACCGGCGCTCCCGAACGAGGTTCAGGATCAGCGATCGGTTCAGGTCGCGAATGAGGTCTCGGTCGCCGGTGCGCATCCGTACTTTCTTCGGTGGCGAAACAAAGCGAATACTACGTTGCAGGGTACCCGCCTGTCAAACACCTTGATCTCCCGCGAGCTGGGGATCCGGCTCTTCGCCCAGCCACCGCGGAGCCCGAAGCTCTACGCTGGCGTCGAATGGGCGTGCGGCACTCACCTCGCCGAGCTCGTCGAGGTAGCCGACGCGGGGCTCGACTTGGGATCTCTCTCGGCTGTCCTCGCCGACGGGGAGATTTGCTCCAACACCATCCGGCCCCACCAGGCCCTGGGCTACCTCACCCCGCGGGAATGGCTCGTCGCTAACGGCTACCTGCTCGCCGAGGTGTAACGGACGTACCGAACCCGTACATCGATTTGACGACGGGCTCGGCGGCGGGTAAAGTAGATCCTCGCGCCGCGGGGTGGAGCAGCGGCAGCTCGTCGGGCTCATAACCCGAAGGTCGAGGGTTCGAATCCCTCCCCCGCAACCAACCGGAATCATCGAACCTCCCGCCTCGGCGGGAGGCTTTCGTTTGCGCCGGCGCGCGCTGGGCGTCTCCTCGAGTGCGCCGCCGGGGGAACCCGTTACTCCCAGCGGAAGGCCCGCCAGGCGGCGAACGACCCGACGACGGCCCAGACGGCAAGGGCGATCAGATCCGGCCCGACGTCCGGAGGCGCCGCGCCCCCGGCCGACCCCGCCCCCGTCCCGACGCCGACCCCGGCCTCGACGACCCGGGCGAGGGCCGTGACCGGAGCGAGCTCGGCGAGGCTCCGGAGGCCGCCGGGGAGCGCCTCGACCGGAACGAGGATCCCGCCGAGGAGGAGCAAGACGAGGAAGAGGCCGTTGATGACCGCCAGGGCCGCCTCAGCCCGGAGCGTCCCGCCGAAGAGGAGCCCGAGGCTCGCGAAGGCGAGGAGGCCGAGGAGGACCCCGCCGCCGAGGAGGACGAGCGACGAGCCCGGGCCGGGCTGCCAGCCGAGGGCGAGCGCGACCGCGGCGAGGAGGACGAGCTGCCCGGCGACGACGATCCCGACCGCAACGACCTTCCCCGCCACGAGGACCCCGACCGGGAGCGGCGAGCCGCCGAGGCGTTTCAGGACGCCGTAGGCTCGCTCGTAGGCCGTGGCGATCCCGAGGTTCACGAACCCGGCGGCGGCGATGGCGATGGCGACGACCGGCCCGAGGAGGGCCCCGACGGCACGCCCCGTCGAGCCGCCGAGATCCCCGCGGATCGGCACCGTGGCGAGGAAGACGAGGAGGATCGGCGGGATGCCGAACATGACGAGGAGGTTCTCGTAGCGGCGGGCCGTGAGGCGGAGCTCCATGGCGAGGAGGGCGGCGAACGCTCGCGCGGGCGAGGCCGGCTCGGCCGGCGATCGAGCCGGACGGGGGGTCGGTCCGGCGCCGGGTCCGGCGCCGGGTCCGGCCGTCGGGCGGTCGGTCACCGCTCCCCCTCCTCGACCACCGCCTCTTCCTCGCGGGCCAGGAGCTCGAGGTACCAGGCCTCCAGACCGTTCGACCCGACCCGGACTTCGGCGAGCAGGCGGCCCGCCTCGGCGGCCCAGGCGGCGAGCCGGGCGACGAGCTCCGGCGTGGCGTCGAGCCCGACGACCCGGTACCGGCCGGGGCCGCCGTCGGCCACGAGGCGTCCCCCGAGCCGCTCGGCGAGCGCCGCCTGCTCCCCGTCCGTGAGCTCGTCCGCCATCCGGAAGCGCACGGTTGCGGACCCGGCGGCGAGGAGTTCGGCTGCGGCACCGTCGGCAACGACGCGACCCCGGTCGATGACCGTGATCCGATCGGCGAGGCGTTCGACGTCGGCGAGCTCGTGGGTCGTGACGAGAATGGTGACGCCGGCGCCGCGCAGCTCGGCGAGGAGCTCCCGGACCCGGACCTTCGCCGCCGGGTCCATCCCCGCCGTCGGCTCGTCGAGGATGAGGAGCTCCGGCCGGCCGACGAGGGCGACGGCGAGGGCGAGTCGCTGCCGCTCGCCGCCCGAGAGGGCCCGGTACGGCGTCCGGGCGACGGGTCCGAGCTCGAGCCGCTCGAGGAGGTCGAGTGGCCGTTCGGGGTCGCGGTAGAGCCCGGCGTACAGGGCGAGGATCTCCATCGGCCGGGCGAGGGGCGGAAAGCCGCCGCCCTGGAGCATGATCCCGATCCGGGCCCGGAGGCGTCGGCCGCCGGCGCCGGGCTCGGTCCCGAGGACGCGGACGGTCCCGCCGTCGGGTCGGCGGTAGCCCTCGACGATCTCGACGGTCGTCGTCTTGCCGGCCCCGTTCGGCCCGAGGAGGGCGTGGATCGTCCCCGGCCGACAGGCGAGCGAGACGCCGTGGAGGACGGCCCGGCCGTCGTAGCGCTTGACGAGCCCGGCCACCTGGATCGCCGGGTCGGGGATCGCGGCGTCGAAGGGACCGACGTCGCCCACGCGGCTGCTCATCGGGCGAGGATCGCCGGGAGCTGGCGCGCCAGATCGACGTCGAGGAGCTCGCCGATCTGGATCGAGCGGACGACCCCCGAGCGGTCGATGAAGTACGTCTGGGGCGGGGCGACGACCCGGTAGGCGGCAGCGAAGCGGCCGTCGGGATCGAGGATGGTCGGCCAGCGGGCGCCTTCCTCGGCGATGAAGCGCCGGGCGGGCTCGGCCTCGTCCTTGAAGAGGACGCCGACGATGGCGAGGCCCTCGGCGGCGTGCTCGCGGAGGGCGGCGGCGAGGAGGGGGAACTCTTCCCGGCACGGGACGCACCACGACGCCCAGAAGTTGACGATCACCGGTCGGCCGCGGAGGTCCGCCAGATCGAGGTGACCGCCGTCGAGGGTCGTCCCGGCGAGGGCCGGCGCGGGCTCGCCGGTCCGGGCGACGGGGCTCGAGCAGGCCGCAACCGCGACGAGGACGGCGAGGAGGACGACGAGACGCCATGCCCCCACCGGGAGCGGTCGGGCGGCCCGCCGATCCGCGAGTCCAGGGGAGCGTGCTCGGAAACCGATCGTCGTCGTCCCTAGCGTGCCGTGATCGTGCCCGTCATGTTCGGATGGACGGAGCAGACGAACGAGTACTCCCCGGCAGGCAGAGCCGGGACCTCGTAGACCCGAACGTCGACGCCGTTGAAGACCTCGCCGACGAAGAGATTGTCGCCCGCGGCGCTCCGGATGTCGACGTTGTGGGGGACGCCCGCGTCGAGGTTGGCGAAGGCGATCGTGAAGGGGCGACCGGCCGGGACGACGACCGATCGATCGAGGAACTGGATCCCCTGGGCCCGGATCGTCGCGTCGGCGGCCGGGATCGAGGGGCCGGCGCCCGCCCCCGATGAGCCCGCCGGCCCGCCCGCTCCGCTGCCGCCGCCCGACGGCGCCG
>JBHOQO010000065.1:0-6674 GCA_042408925.1 Chloroflexota bacterium
GCTCCGGCGGCGGCCCGCCCGGCTCCGGCGGCGGCCCGCCCTCCTCGGGCGCCTCGCCCGCCTCGGCCTCGGCTTCCTCGGTCGGCGCCGCCTCCTCCTCGCCCCGGCCGTACTCCCGGGCCGTCCGGGCGAGCGCCTCCAGCCGGGCATCGACGAGGGCGTTGATCGAGCCCTCCGGCCATCGCCCGTCGGGACCACGCTCCCCGGCCGGGAGCCCGGTGAGGAGCTCGAGGGCCTCGTCGACGGTCGTCACCGGCCAGATGTGGAAGCGACCCTCGGCGGCTGCGGCGACGACGTCGGCCCGGAGCATGAGATGGGAGACGTTGGCGGCCGGGATCACGACTCCCTGATCGCCGGTCAGGCCCCGGGCGGCACAGACGTCGAAGAAGCCCTCGATCTTTTCGTTCACGCCGCCGATCGCCTGCACCGCCCCGTGTTGGTTCACCGACCCGGTGAGGGCGATCCCCTGCCGGAGCGGCACGTCGGCGATCGCCGAGAGGAGGGCGCAGAGCTCGGCGAGGGAGGCGCTGTCGCCCTCCACCCCACCGTAGCTCTGCTCGAAGACGAGCGAGGCGCGAAGGGAGAGCGGCTTGTTCGCCGCGTAGCGGCCACCGAGGAAGCCGGCCAGGATCATGACCCCCTTGCTGTGAATCGGCCCGCCGAGGTCGACCTCCCGCTCGATGTCGACGACCTCCCCCGACCCGAGCCGGACCCGAGCGGTGATCCGAGTCGGCCAGCCGAAGGCGTCCTCGCCGAGCTCGTAGACCGAGAGGCCGTTCACCTGGCCGACGGCCGCGCCGGCCGTCTCGACGAGGAGGATCCCCCGCCGGAACTGCTCGCCGAGCCGCTCCCGGAGCCGCCCGACCCGGCGGATCTTGGCGTCGATCGCCGCCTGGACGTCGGCGGCGGTCACGACGTCCCGCCCGGCCCGCCCGGCGAAGTAGTCGGCTTCGACGAGGAGGTCGTTGAGGCTCCGCATGTGGGTCGAGACCTTCTCGGCGTCCCCGGCCTCGCGGGCCGCGGCTTCGATGACCCGGGCCACGCCGCTCGCGTCGAACGGCCGGAGGCCGGCCCGCCGGACGAGGCCGGCAACGAGCCGGGCGTAGACCCGGTCCGTCTCGGGGGTCCGGTCGACGTCCTCGCTGAAGTCGGCGGGAACCTTGAAGAGCTCGAGGAAGTCGGGATCGCGGGCGGCGAGGAGGTAGTAGAGGAGGCGGTCGCCGATGAGGGCGACCTTGACGGAGAGCGGGATCGGTTCGGGCTCGAGCGAAACCGTGGCCACGAGCGAGAGCGCCTGGGCAAGGGATTCGATCCGCAGCTCCTGCGCCCGAAGGGCCCGCTTGAGCCCCTCCCAGGCGTACGGCTCGAGGAGGACCTTGCGGGCGTCGAGGATGAGGTAGCCGCCGTTCGCCCGATGGAGCGCCCCCGGCTTGATGAGCGTGAAGTTGGTGACGAGGGCGCCGAGCTGGCTGATGTGCTCGATCCGGCCGACGAGGTTGGCAAAGGTCGGATTGTCCTCGTAGACGACCGGCGCCCCGGTTTGGCCGTCGTGGTCGACGATGAGGTTGACGGTGTAGCGCCGGAGGGAGGCGACCTCTTCCGCGGCCAGGGCCCGGAGGGCCGGCGGCGCGGTCGTGTCGGTCGCCGTCGCCGCGGCGAGGAAGTCCTCGGCATGGGCGATGACGTCCTGCTCGACCTCGTCCAGGTAGGCGCCGACCGCCGGTAGGTCGGCGAAGGCGGCCCGGACCGCCTCGATGAGCGGCGAGGCGGTCGAGCGGATGACTTCCCGATTCAGGGCCTGGAGCTGCTGGCGACCCTCCCGCTCCCACGACGGGATGTGACGGAGGAGCATCTGGAGCTCGGCCTCGAGCCGGCTCAGGTTCTGGCGGCGCCGCTCCTGCTCTTCGGGCGGGAGCTGACGGAACTGCTCGGGACTGATGACCTCGTCGCCGCGGACCATCGCCAGGCCGAGACCCATCGGCGTCCGGAGGAGCGCGACGTCGAGCTCCCGGGCCCGCTTCTCGAACTCGGCGAGGGCCCGGTCGCGGCGGCGCCGGAGCTCGTCCTCGAGGGCCTCCCGGCGCGCCCGATAGGCGTCGCTCTCGAAGGCGGCCGGCAGGGCGCTCCGGAGCTCGGCGACGAGGCGGTCCATCGCCGCCCGGAGCCGGACGCCGCGGCCCGGCGGAAGGCGGAGGGCCCGTGGCTTCTGCGGCTCGGTGAAGTTGTGGACGTAGGCCCAGTCGTCGGGGACCGGCCGGGTCGCGGCGTGGCGCTCGAGGGCGCTCCGGACCAGGGCCGACCGCCCGACCCCCTCGGGGCCGAGGGCGAAGAGGTTGTAGCCCTGGTGGGCGAGCCGGATCGCGAAGTCGACGGCCTCGACGGCCCGGTCCTGGCCGATGATGCCTTCGAGCGGTTCGAGGTCGGCGGTCGTCGCGAAGCCGAGCGAGCCCGGGTCGCAGGGTCGGTAGAGACGGTCGACGGACAGCGGATCGACGGGCATGGCGGACATCATGGCATCCCGTGGCCGCCGGCGCCCGGCCGACTACGCATCCGGCGAGGTCACGAGGACGGCCGCCCCGGCCACCTCCCCGGCCGCCAGCCGCGCCAGAGCCCGGTTCCCGTCGGCGAGCTCGAACGGTTCGATGTCGGTGACGATGGGGATCTCGGCCGCGAGGGCGAGGAACTCGGCGGCGTCACGCCGGGTGACGTTGGCGACGCTCCGGATCGAGCGCTCCCACCAGAGGAGCTCGTAGTCGAAGGCCGGGATCCGATCGAGGTGGATGGCGTTGACGACGACGGACCCGCCCCGGTCCACGGCCCGGAGCGCCGCAACGACGACCTCGCCGACCGGAGCGAAGGTGATCGCCGCGTCGAGCGGCCAGGGCGGCGGTTCCCCGACGTCCCCCGCCCAGGCGGCCCCCAGGTCGAGGGCCCGACGCCGGTCACGTTCCGCCCGCGTCGCCACGGCGACCTCGCAGCCCCAGTGGCGAGCGACCTGGATGACGAGCCGCGCCGAGGCCCCGAAGCCGAAGAGGCCGAGGCGGCCGCCCGGCTCGAGCCCGGCGAGCCGGAGGGCCCGGTAGCCGATGACCCCGCCGCAGAGGAGCGGTGCGGCGGCCTCGGGCGCGAGGGCCTCCGGGACCCGCACGGCGAAGTCGGCCCGGACGACCATCCGCTCGGCGAAGCCGCCGTCGCGGTCCCAACCGGTGAACCGGGCCGCCGCACAGAGGTTCTCGAGGCCGCGGCGGCAGAAGCGACAGGTCCCGTCGGCCTCGGCGAGCCAGATCGCCCCGGCCCGATCGCCGATCCGCCAGCCTTCGACCCCGGGGCCGATGGCGGCGACGACCCCGACGGGCTGGTGGCCGAGGACGATGGGGAGGCGGCGGGGTTCGAGATCGCCCTCGGCGATCTGGAGGTCGGTCCGACAGACGGCGCAGGCCGCCACGTCGAGGAGGAGCTCGCCCGGCCCGGGCTCGGGGTCGGGGCGCTCGACGAGCCGGAGCGGGCCGGCGGCAGCCGGGGCAGGGCGTTCGAGCAGGAGGGCGCGCATCGCGGCTCCTCATGGTACGGGGACGCGACGAGTCCGGCTCGCTCGAGGGCAACCGAGCGACGCCTCGCCGGTCGGGACCGGGCGTCGGTCGGGCAGAAACGACGTCGCCCGCTGCCGGCCGGCTACTCGGCCGGCTCCCGGCAGAGGGCGATGACTTCCTCGATGACCGTGTACATCTCGGCGGCGCTCGCCGTCGGCTCGATGGCGTCGAGTCGATCGACCATCGCCAGGGCCATCTCGAGCCCGGCGACGTTCAGGCCTCGTTCTTCGACGAGGTACCGGATCCGACGGAGCCGCCGCAGATCCGCGTTCGAGTAGAGCCGTTGACTCCCTCCCGTTCGGGCGGGCCGGACGAGCCCGGCCCGCTCGTACTTGCGGAGGGTCTGAGGATGCATCCGCGTCAGGCGAGCCGCGACCGCGATCGAGTAGAGCGGCTCACGATCATCCACGGCTCGGCCTTCCGCTTCCAGTCCGGTTACTTCGTGCCGCCGGCGATCTGGGCGACCGGCGTGACCTTGATCTGCTTCGGCTTCTCGTGCTCGGCCTTCGGCAGCCGCAAGGTCAGGATCCCGTTCTCGAACGTCGCCTGAGCCCGATCCGGGTCGACGGCCTTCGGCAGGCTGATCGAGCGGATCATCTCGCCGTAGCCGAACTCCCGGAAGTGCCAGACCCAGTCGTCGTTGGCTGCCGGCGCCTCGGTCTGGGCGCGAAGCGTCAGGACGCCCTGCTGGTACGACACCTCGAGCTTCTCCGGCGCGACCCCCGGGACGAGGGCCCGCACGACGATCTCGTCCGGCGTCTCGTACATCTCGAGCGGCATCGTTCGAGCGGCGATCCCGGTCCAGGAGAAGAGCCGATCGGCGTTCACGAAGCTCTCCTCGAAGAGCCGGTCCACCGCATCGCGGAGGGACACGAAGTCCCGGAACAGTGGGTTCCAACGCTGCAGTGCCATACGCCGTCACCTCCTTCCATCCACGCTCGTTGTTCGGTCGAGGTGGATCATCGGCCGTTCGTCACCGACGTCTCCTCGACACGGCGCATGTATACCACATTGATACGGTGCGTGTCAAGAGGCGGGTCTTCGTCCGCGGCGGCGCACCGCTCTCGACCCGATCCGATGTACCCTCGCCAGGGAAACGACCATGACCCGACGCATCTTCGTCTTCGATCCACCCGACCGGTTCGTCGCCGGGGCCATCGGGGCGCCCGGTCGGCGAACCTTCTACCTCCAGGCCCGGTCCGGAGAGCGGATCGTCAGCGTCTCGCTGGAGAAGGTCCAGGTCGCCGTCCTCGCCGAGCGGCTCGGGCGGCTCCTCGATGAGCTGGAGCGGCGCGGCCTCGCCGACGTACCGGCCGCGGGGGCGACGGGTCCCAGCGGACCTGCCCCGCTCGACGAGCCGCTGAACGAGGCGTTTCGGGCCGGGACGCTGACCCTGGGCTGGGATCCCGAGGCCGAACGGATTCTCGTCGAGGCGCGGGAACTCCGACCCGAGGATGAGGCGGAGGGCGAGGAGGTCACCGAGTGGCGGGACGACGATCCGAGCGGACCCGACGTCTTCCGGGTCCGGATCACGCCGGCGGCCGCCCGGGGCTTCGTCGAGGGCGCGGCGGCCGTCGTCGCCGCCGGACGGCCGCCGTGCCCGCTCTGCGGCGCCCCCCTGGATCCGACGGGCCACCTCTGTCCGCGGCGCAACGGCCAGCGCCTGAACTGACGTCGCGCCATGCCGCGCCCGGCCGATCGGTCCGGCTCCGAGGGCACCCGAGGCTCGGGATCGGGACCGGGCGGGCGCCCCCCGGGGCAGTCTGTCCGGCGTCGGCCGGAACCGCGGCCGCTCGTCCTCCCCGAACCGCCGTCGCTTTCGACGGCGGCGCTCCTCGAGCTCCTCGCCACCGGCGAGATCGAGCTCCTCGGCCGCCTCGCCGGCTCTTCGAACAACGCCCTCCTCGGCGTCGTCCGGGCACCGGATGCGGGGCACGGGAGGGCGCCGCGGTCGACGGTCGGGCGAACGACGGCGAGCGCGTCGGCTGCGGCGCACCGGCGCGCCTTCGTCGAGGCACCGGTCGTCTACAAGCCGATCGCCGGCGAGCGCCCGCTCTGGGACTTCCCCGACGGCACCCTCGCGCATCGGGAAGTCGCGGCCTACCTGCTCTCCGAAGCCGGTGGCTGGCGGTTCGTCCCGCCGACGGTCTTTCGCGACGGCCCGTTCGGGCCGGGGGCGGTCCAGCTCTGGATCGCAGCGGATCCGGCTGTCGACCGGGTCGCCCTGGTCGTGGGGGCCGATCCTCGTCTCCGGCCGGTCGCCCTCTTCGACGTCGTCGCCAACAACGCGGATCGGAAGGTCGGCCACCTCATTCCGACGCGGGACGGGGCGATCTTCGGCGTCGACCACGGGATCTGCTTCCACTCCGAGCCGAAGCTCCGGACGGTCCTCTGGGCCTGGCGCGGCGAGGCGCTGACTGCCGCCGAGCGGGCGCGCCTCGAGGTCCTCCGCGACCGCCTGGCCGGCGAGTTCGCGGGCGCGCTCGCCGAGCACCTCGCGCCGGTGGAGATCGACGCCCTCCGGCGGCGGGTGGAACGGCTCCTCCGCGAACCGTGCTTTCCGGAGCCCGATCCGGACCGGCCGGCCATCCCCTGGCCACCGTACTAACGGCGTGGGGCCGGGACCTCGCCGACGCATCGCCCCGCCGAGCAAACCCGACCCCGCCTCCATCGGATGACCGGCGGGTTGCCGGACGCGCTGCCCGTCTCGCACGCCGTCCCTGCTGGAGATGTAAGAGCCGGTACGGCGATGACGGCGTAGCTGGACACCTGACGGACGGGTCCGTCGATGTCGCGTGGATGACGGCGTAGCTGGACACCTGGCCGTCCTTGGGGCTTTCCGTGTCCGCCGTGACGGCGTGGCTGGACATCTGGGGGTTGGCGGCGCCGATCCGGTCGTGGATGACGGCGTAGCTGGACACCTGACGCGTCGAGCCTGCCGACGAACTGAGATGTCCAGCCAGGGCGTCACCATCGGCGCCCGGGCCCTGGGCGGAGGCGAGATGTCCAGCCAGGGCGTCACCATCGGCGCCCGGGCCCTGGGCGGAGGCGAGATGTCCAGCCAGGGCGTCACCATCGGCGCCC
>JBHOQO010000078.1:0-58945 GCA_042408925.1 Chloroflexota bacterium
GGGCGAGGAGGATGAGGGACCGCCGGCCGAGGAGCCGGCGGAGGCCGAGCGGACGCCCGGCAGCGACGGCGACGCGCATCCGGAGGTCCTCCCTACTGACCGAGCGATTGGCCCCCGAAGGGCTGGTAATGAGCGTTCCGCTCGTTGACGTCGTGGCTGACGATGACGGCGCTCGTTGCCTGATTCGGAAACAGACACGAGCTCTGGTTGCTGCTGTGGCGGAGGCCGAAGGAGTGACCGAACTCGTGGCAGGCGACGTAGCGGCGCTCGGTAAGGGTATCGAAGGCGTAGCCGTCGGACAGGTCGTAGCGGATGAGCTGCGGTCGACACCGGCGGGCGGGGTCCGAGCCGCCGTACGTCGCCCCGCTGGCGCACGTCGTCCAGGCCCAGACTCGATCGACGTCGTACGTACCAGCCTGGACAATGACATCGACGTTCGTCGCGCTCCCTTGCTCGACGACGGCGATGTCGGCAACCGGGTCGTAGACGCTCACGGCCGCGTAGCGGGTCGCGGCGAGGAGGTCCGGGGCGCTCGACGCGAGGCGGTCCGGGTACCAGAGCTGTCGATAGTCGGGGGCCACGCACTGACTGGCGAGCGACGTGTCACAGGCGTGGGCCGGCTCCTGGTACGCGGCGGTGTTCGAGCCGAAATTGCTTGCGGTCGCCGTCGCCGCGAGAACGGTCGCGGCCACGACGCCGGCCGCGATCCCGAGCCATCGCCGCCGTTCGGTGCGGTCCATCGCATCCTCCCCATGATCCGATGGGCGGTTGCGCCAGAAGCAGGCTAGCACCCCCCCGCATTTCGTCAAGTCCCCAGCGACGGCCTCGTCCAGCGTCGACGGAGCCCACGCCCACCGCTGGTCGTATGGGCAGCTCGGCGCCGCCCGGCGGGCGCTATGATCCGGAGCGGTTCTCCCCGCCGTTTGACCTCCCGAGCCGGAGTCCGATGCCGAGCCCTCGCCCCCTCGTCCCCGCCGCCCTCGCCCGCGGCGCCCGCGGCGCCGTCGTCGCCCCGCACCACCTCGCCGCCGAGGCGGGCCTCGGCGTCCTGCGGGCCGGCGGCTCGGCGGTCGACGCCGCCATCGCCACGAACGCCGCCCTCGCCGTCGTCGCCCCGAACAGCTGCGGGCTCGGCGGCGACGCCTTCTGGCTCATCTGGGACGAGGCGAACCGCTCGCTCCTCGCCCTGAACGGCTCCGGCCGTGCCCCGGCCGGCATCGACGCCGCCGCCCTTCGGGCCGCAGGACTCGACCGCCTCCCCCTCCGCGGGCCGCTCACGATCACCGTCCCCGGCGCCGTCCGCTCCTGGGCCGACGCCCACGCCCGCTTCGGCCGCCTCTCGTTGCCCTCGATCCTCGATCCGGCGATCGAGCTCGCCGCCGACGGCTTCCCGGCCTGGGACGGCTTCATCGCCTCGGTCGAAGCGACGGCCGAGCTCCTCCCGCGCGAAGGGGTCGACCCGGCCGGCTGGGCCGCCGTCTTCCGACCGGCCGGTCGGCCCTGGCGAGCAGGCGAGCGGGTCCGCTTCCCGGCCCTCGCAGCAACCCTCGGCCACCTCGCCACGGTCGGCCTCGACGACTTCTACCTCGGCGAGCTGGCCGAGCGGCAGGTCGCCGCCCTCGCTGCCGCCGGCTCGCCGCTTCGCCTCGACGACTTTCGGGCCCACACCTCCACCTGGGGAACCCCGATCTCGATCGACTATCGGGGGGTGACGGTGGCCAGCCACCCGCCGAACAGCTCGGGGCTCGTCGCCCTCGAGATCCTCGGCATCCTGGACGCCTGCGAGCCGCCGCCACGGGAGGCGTTCGGGGCCGCGGGCGTCGAGGACCCGGGCTGGATCCACCTGGGGATCGAGGCGGCGAAGGTGGCCTTCGCCGACCGGGACGCCCACCTCTCCGACCCGGCGGTCGTCGACGTCCCCGTGGCCCGGCTCCTCGACCCCGACCGGCTCGCCGGCCTGGCCGCGGCGCTCGACCGGTCGCGGGCACGCCTCCCCGAGCCGGCCCGGAACCCGGTCGGCGGCGGAACGGTCGCCTTCGCCGCCGTCGACGCCGAGGGCAACGTCGTGAGCGCCATCGAGTCCCACTACATGGGCTTCGGGTCGGGGATCGCCGACCCGGCGACCGGGATCCACTACCACAACCGGGGCGCCTACTTCAGCCTAGATCCCGACCATCCGAACGTCCTCGCCCCGGGGAAGCGGACGCTCCACACGCTCCTCCCCTGGATGCTCCTCCGGGACGGGCGGCCGTGGATCGCCGGCGGTTCGATGGGCGGCGACGCCCAGCCGCAGATCTGCGCCCAGCTCGTCTCGGCGCTCGTCGACGGCGGCGTCGACGTCGCGACGGCGGTGGCGGCGCCGCGCTGGTTCGTGGAGCCGGAGGCGCACTTCGCTCCGCCGGTGGCGGTCCGGATCGAGCCCCGCGTCGGGGCGGGCGTGATCGAGGCGCTCCGGGAGCGGGGCCACCCGGTGACGCCGGTCGGCCCCTTCGACTCGCTCCTGGGGCACGCCCACGCGATCGAGCTCGTCGACGGGGGGCCGGCCCACGGCGGGGCGCTCGCCGCAGCGACGGATCCGCGGAGCGCGGGGCTTCCGGCGGTCTGGTAGGGCTCGGGGGTCGGTCGGGCCGACGACCGCGGCATGTCGCGCGCGCGGCGTTCCGAGGGTCGCGTCACCGTGCCGATCGGGTCGTCGCGCGCAGGTCGGGAAGGCCCGCGGGCGGCGACTCGGGTCGTTCACGCCGGCTCGGAGGGCGTGACCGGTCGGTGTCTTCGCCTGACCGCTCCGGGAGTGGGCGTCGTTTTCTCCGTTACTCACCGACTTGCCAGCGTCGATCGCGCCGGCCGCCACCTTCGGCCCGGGAGGGGGCGGCGTTTTCTCGGTTACTCCTCGGGGTAGTGAAGTGGTGGAGCGGCCCGCCGTTTTCCACGGCGCTGGGCCCGCGGTCGTGCAGGGGGATGCGCGTTGCCGGGGCTGCGAGCCCGGGGGAATTTCCAATCTACTATCCCGGTGCGTACCGCGGAGGATTGGTTCATCAGTTCACTATTCCCACGAGTATCTGAGACTTTCCGACCTCCTCGACCGGTAGTCCACCATCGGCACGAGTAAACAGGGAAATGGGCCCGGTTCGGGTCGACCCGAGGAGCCGAGTCGCGGCGGACAGCGGCCGAGTCGCGGCGGACAGCGGCCGGAGCGGGCGGGCGGCGGCCGGAGCGGGCGGGCACGGACCCGGCGGGGCCAGCACCGAGCGGGCCACCCCGGACGGAGGGGCGGCGGACCGGCCGGGCGTCCAGAGACCCCCCGGCCGCCGGTCTATACTCGCCGACGCCGGTGACAGCGCTGCGCTCACACGTTCCTGTCACCGGCGTCGACCGTCCGCGACCCCCCGGCACATCTGGCCCGCGGAGCGCGGACCCGAACCGACGCCACCTCGGGAGCCCAGCGTGACCTCGAACATCGGCCAGAACTACCCGTACACCTCGGAGACCGAGACCGACCGCCGGACGGCGATCGAGCGACTCACCGGCGAGCGGAGCGACCTTGCCGCGGCCCTCGCCGAACGGACGACCCCGCTCGACGAACGGGACCGGTGGTGGGTCTGGAAGTGCCCGACCCCCGGCTGCCGGGGCCGCCTCCACGTCGCCGGCTACGCCCGCGACGCCCATGCCCTCGTCGTCGTCTGCGACGGGACCTGCGGCCGGATCTTCCAGCGCTGAGCCGGCGCCGACGGGCGCTGGCTACCCCCCGAGGACCTCGGCGAGGATCGCCGCCCAGAGCATCCCCTCGTCGGCGACGAAGAGGCCGAGCCGGCCCCGGTACGGCCCGAGCCGACCGTCGCGAACCTCCAGAACCTCCCAGAGCGTCCCCTCGGCCTCGATGCACCGCCGGTAGCGTCCCAGCACCGGTGCCGCCGCGGCCGGGTCCACCCTGGCGAGGAGCGCCACGTACATCGCCCCGAGGGACGTCCAGATCGCCGTCCCCTGGTAGTCCGGGACGAACCAGCCCTGGATCGGGTCCTCGGCCGCCGGATCCCGGCGGGCGGCGTAGCGGAGCGGGAGCGGCTCGGCGAGGCCGGCCGCCTCGGCCGCCCGGAGCGCGGCACGGAGACCGAGGGCATCGGGGACGACCCCGAAGAAGAACGGCACGACCGTCGCGTCGCCGGTCACCTCACCGGTATCGGGCCGGTCGACGAAGCGGTCGCCCCGCCAGAAGCGCTCGACGAACCGCTCCCTCGACCGCGGCGGGATCGGCGAGGGGAACCATTCGGTCTCTCGGAGGAGCCGGTCGAGGAGCACGAGCATCGCGTTCGCGTAGGCGTTCGAGCGAGTCCGGATCGTGTCCCGGTGGGTCGAGAAGACCCGGTCGTCGCGAACGAGGCCAGTCCGCCGATCGAGGACGGTCGCCCCGTACCGTTCCACCTCCCGGGCCAGCCAGCCGCCGTGCCGGGCGACGAGGTCGTCGGCTCTCGCGACCCGGAGGGCATGGAGGAGGAGCGGCAGCGAATCAACCCCGAAGGTCCAGACGTCGCGAGCGCGTCGCCCCGGGAAGACCGTCGTCGTCACCCGCCCGGCCGTACCGAAGACCTCGAGGAGCCAAGCGAGGGAGGCCCGGAGCCGCTCCCCCTCGCCGATCCGGACGAGGGCGGCGGCGGCGAAGCCGAGGTCGCGGGTCCAGGCCTGGCGGAAGTGGCCGGCCGACGCGGCGAAGACCCGGCCGGTCCAGCAGGCATCGACGATCGAGCGGCAGATCGCCGCCGCGTCCCCGCCGAAGCGCCGCGGACCGGTGAGGCGCCGGCGCAGGATGCGGAGGGCGCTCGAGGCGTAGGCCGGCCAGATGGCGGGGTCGAGCTGGGCGGCGACGCTCACCGGGGTCGAGCTGGGCGGCGACGCTCACCGCAGAGCTCGGCCAGGCGAAGGTGACCGGGGCCCTCGCGCGGGAAGGCTCACCCCGACCGCCCCCCGGAGGCGGGAGCGGTGCCCGGCCCGCCGGCTCACGACGCCGGGGCGAACCGCGCATCGCGGGCCACGGCGAGGGCGAGGCCGGCCAGGAGCACCGTCCGGGGGACGATCGAATCGAGGACGAGGTACTCCCCCGGGCTGTGGTCGTCCCCGCCGATCGGGCCGAGCCCGTCGAGGGTCGGCAGACCCAGCCCGGCCGTCGTGTTGCCGTCCGACGCCCCGCCGGTCGCCGCGTCGCGGAGCTCGAAGCCCAGATCCCCAGCCACGGCGGCGGCGAGCTCGACGAGCCGAGCCGTCCCGGCGGTGCGCTCCATCGGCCAGTGGCGGGCGACCTCCTCGACCGCCACCGCCACGTCCGACACGGCCGGGGCGGCGGCGAGCCGCCGGATCTCCGCCTCCGTCTCGACGAGCCCCGCCCGGTCGACGGCCCGAACGTCGACCTCGAGGCGCGCCTGCTCGGCGACGACGTTCGGCCGGGTCCCGCCCTCGACGACCCCGACGTTCACCGTCACGCCCGGCCGGTGCCCGTTGAGGGCATGGAGGGCGACGACCAGGTGGGCGGCGGCGAGGACGGCGCTCCGGCCCTTCTCGGGTTCGACCCCCGCGTGAGCGGCCCGGCCGCGGAGGACGATCCGGAGGTGGAGGTTCCCCTTCCGGGCGCTGACGACGTCGCCGTTCGCCCGGGCGCACTCGAGGACGAGGGCGACGTCGTGCTCGGCGGCGAGGCGGGTGATGATCGGGGTCGAGGCCGGCGAGCCGATCTCCTCGTCGGGGTTCGCGACGACCGTGCAGGTCGCCGGCGGCCAGCGGTCCGGGAGTGCCGACTTGAGCGCCTCGAGGGCAACGAGCGCGGCGAGGAGCCCGCCCTTGTCGTCGGAGACCCCCGGCCCGAGGATCCGGCCGTCGCGGATCTCGAAGGGGCGGGCGGCGGCGGTCCCCGGCGGGTAGACCGTGTCGAGGTGACCGATCCAGAGGATCCGCGGCGCACCCGGGGGGCCGGCGACCCGGCCGACGACGGTCGGGCCGTGGCGCGGGTCGCGCTCGATCTCGACGCTCGCGCCGAGCCCGGCGAGGCGGTCCGCGATCCGGGCCGCGACCCGCTCGAGCCCGGCCAGGTCGCCGGAGCCCGAATCGATCCCGACGAGGGTCGCCAGCTCGTCCAGATACGCCGGCAAGCGCTCGGCGACGGCGGCCCGCAGCCGTTCGAGTTCGTCGGGTGTCGGGCGGGGCGGGGCGGGGCGCGCAGCCATCCTCGCCAGTGTAGGGCGCCCGCGGGTCGCGGGCTCCGCCGGAACGGGCGACGGTGCGACAATCGGCGCCGATGGACGAGCGCATCGCAGCCCGCCTGGGGAGCGTCGAGCGCCTCATCGATCGCCCGACCCGCCGTCGGGCGGGCGTCCTCCGGCGAGCCCTCCGCCGCGAGCTCTCCCGTCTCCGAGATCGGCGCCGCCAGGCCGCCGTCGTCATCCTCGCCCTGGTCTTCGGCCTCGGGGTCGCCGGCCTCGTCGCCCGGGGCGAGGCGGCGGGGGCCGACGCCCGGGCCTACTGGGCCGCCGTTCGGATCTGGCTCGCCGGCGGCGACCCCTACCACCCGACCGGCCCCTTCCTTCCCTACGTCTACCCGCCCTGGATGCTCCCCTTCTTCGCCCCGTGGGCGCTCCTGCCCTGGGACGTCGCCTGGTTCGTCTGGCGGGTCGGCTCGTTCCTCCTCCTCTTCTGGACGATCGACTGGGCGTACCGCCGCAAGCCCCTCGAAACGGCGGTCCTCGTCGCTCTCCTCGCCTTCCCGATCGCGGCAAACCTCGACACCGGCAACGTGAACCTCCACCTCGCCCTCATGCTCTGGGCCGCCCAGTTCAGCGGACCCCGCCTCGGCGGCGCCCTCTGGGCCCTCGCGACCTGGATGAAGTGGGTGCCGGCCCCGTTCCTCGTCGTCCTCGCGCCCCGGGCGCGGGCGTGGGGTATCGTCTGGCTCCTCGTGGCGGCGGCCCTGAGCCTCCTCACCCTGCCGCTCACGATCATCCAGCTCCAGGCGGTGTTCGGCTTCGGGCCGCGGCCGATCCGCCTCGACTACCTCGTCCTCCTCTGGGCCGCCGTCCCGTGGCTGTGGCGCCACCCGAACCCGCTGTGGTGGCTCCGGCCCGAGGGTCGACGCCGGCTCGCGACCCGGCTCGCGGCGCTGATCGAGGCGGTCCGGGCCGACCGGCGGCCGTTCGGGGTCCGGCTCGTCGACCTCGGGCGGGCGGTCGTCGCCCGGGGCCGAGCGTTCTTCGGCCTCGGGACCTGAGCCGCCGGGGGCGACGGGCGGAGTCAGCGCCGCCGGATCGTCGCCTCGTACTCGGGGAAGTAGCGCCCGATCACCGGCAGGTCGAAGGTCCGCAGGATCGACTCCTTCGGCTCCCGCTCGAGGAGGAAGACGAACGAGCGACGGACGAGTTCGGTCGGGTCGGCACTCCCGGGGGCGAGCCGGTCGAGATCGGCCTGGGTGACCCGGACCCGATGCTCGGTCCGCGAGCGGGCATCGGCGACGATGACGCGGCAGAGCCAGTCGCCGCCCGGCTGGGGTTGCGCCGTGACCTCGATGCTCGGCGGCGGGTCGGGGGTCGGCATCGGGAGCGATGGTACCGCGGGGTCGGCCCGATCGGGCTCGGCGGCCCGACTCCCGGCCCCCCGCTGGCAGCGCGGGCCCCAATCCGTCCGCCGCGGGGGGTCGCCGTGACTCCGGCCGGCGAGCGGCGTCCCGCCGCGGCGGCACGGCCGGCCGGCCCGCCGGTAGACCCAGAGCGCGCCGGCGACCGCGCCGTCGGCCGGACCCGTCGTCCGGCGCCGCACCGGGGCCCCGGGCCGGGCGTTTTCGAGCATGAGTCGCCGGGCCGTGGCGACGATCGCCCGGCGGGCGGCCGCCGACAGGGCTCCGACCGGCGTGAAAGGATCGATCCCGGCGACGAAGCAGACCTCGCTCTTGTAGACGTTCCCGATCCCGGCCACGACCCGCTGGTCGAGGAGGACCTCGGCGATCGGCCGCTCCGCGAGGTTCGGGGCCGCGAGGCGCCCCACCGCCGCGTCTAGGTCGAACTCGGGGGCGAGGAGATCCGGGCCGAGGCCGGCGAGGGCCGGGTGGATCCGCTCGGCACGGCCGTCGAGGAGCTCGACGGTCGGGGCGTCGAAGCAGACCGCGACGGCGCCCTCGACCTCGAGGACGAGGCTCGCCCGGGCCGCCGGCCGGCGCCATGGCTCGCCGGGCCGGTAGCGGTGCCAGGCGCCCCGCATCCGGAGGTGGGTTCGAAGCGTCCGGCCGTCGTCGAAGCGGAGGAGGAGGTTCTTGCCGACCGCCTCGACCCCGACGACCGTCCTCCCGACCAGGGTCCGGACCGCCGGTCCCGACTCCCGCGCCCGGGCGGCGACGACCCGGCGCCCGACGAGGTGGGGCCGGAGACCGGCCGCGGTCCGGTGGAGGGTGTCGCCTTCGGGCACGAGGCGGGCGAGGTGGCGGCCGCTCGGGCGTCCTGCCGGGTCAGGCCGTCCGGGAGCGAACGGCTCGGAGGACGAGGCCCCGATAGCCGGGGACGAAGCCGGCGGCGAGGAGCCGCTCCCGCCACGGCGAGCCCCCGACCGGCAGCCCGTCGACCCGCTCGATGGCGAGCTCCCGGGAGCGACCGTCGAGGACGAGGGTCCGGAGGCCGGCGAGGGCGGCCGCCGCCACGGCCGGATCGTCGGCCGCGGGGAGCATGACGAGGGAGGTACCGCCCCGCTCGAGGTAGGCGACCGGCTCGCCGTCGACCAGGACGACGAACGCCCCCGCCGCCCGAGCCGGGCTCCGGCCCGGACCGTCGTCGCGCTCCGGCCACGGCAGGGCGGCCCCGTACGGGTTCGCCGGATCGGTGGCGGCGAGGACGTGGACGGCGGCCTCCGACCCGTTCGCGGACCGCAGCGCCCGGAGGCGATCGACGGCCGCCGGTGCCCCGAACTGGGCGCCGCCGAGCCCTTCGACGAAGTAGCCGCGCTGGACCCGGCCCGCCTCCTCCATCGCCCGGAGGACGCCGTAGACGGCCCCGAAGCCGCCGCCGGGACCGTCGGCGACGAGGCTCGCCCGCCCCACGACCCCGTACCGCTCGAGGAGGACGGTCGCCCAGGCGTGGGCCCGCTCCGTCGCCGCCGTCGCGACCCGGGGCGAGGCATCGGTCGCCCCGCCGACCGCCCCGTCGGTCGCCCCGCCGACCGCCCCGAACCGGACGAGCGACCAGCGACCGGCCGCCTCGGGCGGACCGAGGCGGACGAGCCGCCCGGGCGGGGAAGCGCGCCGTCCGCTCGGCCGCCTCCAGCGGAGGGCCCGGAGCGGAGCAAACGTGTCGTTCGTCACCTCGCCGGCCCAGACGAGATCCCAGAGGGCGTCGAGGAGATCGCGCTCCCGGTGCGCGCCGACGAGGGCGGCGACGCCGGTCGCGATCGAGCGGAAGAAGGACGCCCCCCGGCGGGCGAGGTGGTCCCGGATCGCCTCATGGAGCGGTCCCGCCGGCCGCTCCTCCGGCGGGCGCGGCGGCGGAGCGAGCGAGTCCCGGCCGGGCCGCAGGAGGACGATCCGGCCGTCGTCACGCCCGCCGAGCGACCCGGCCCCGACCCAGCCGACCTCCCCGAGGGCGCCGAGCTCGTCGAGGAGACGGGGGACGTAGCCCGGGATCCGGGCCGGGAGGACGTCACGCTCGAGGACCGAGGCCGGGATCGGGTAGCCCGCGAGCTGGTCGAGGACGGCGACGAGCCGGTCGAGGGTCGCGGCGGGTCGGTCGAGGCTCGCGGCGGGTCGCGCGGCGGGAGCGTCGCCCGGCGGCAGCGGCGATACCTCCGCCGCCCGGACCCCCTGCCAGGCCAGGAGGAAGCGGGCGTACGTCGCCCCGTCAACCGGTTCGACCTCGCGCCGAAGCCGAGCGACGGAGCGCCGTCGAAGCGCCCGGAGGACACCGGGCTCGCACCATTCGACCCCCTCGCCCCCCGATCGGAAGGCGCCCCGGACGACGGCGTCGCGGGCCGCGAGGCCCTCGAGGACGGCCGCGACCGTCGCCTCGGCGATCCCCCAGCGGAGCGCCGGCTCGCGGGCGACGAAGGGACCGTGGGTCCGGGCCCAACGGACGAGGAGCGTCTCCAACGGCGCCGGCTCGGCGGCGAGGAAGGCGTCCGGGACCCCCGGCGGCGGCGCGGCACCGACGGCGTCCCGGTACCGGCCGACGTCCTCGACGGCGACGTAGCGCTCCTCGCCAGCGATCCGGAGCCGGACGATCCGGCGGGCGGCCTCGAGCTCGCCGAGCCAGCGTGCGACCGTCGCAGCGTCGGCGGCCGCCCGGTCGGCGAGTTCGTCGGCCCGGAGGTCGCCGAGGCGCCGGAGGAGATCGGCGAGCCCGTCGGCCGAGCGGGCCCGTCGCGACTCGGCGAGGGCCTGGAGCTCGAGCTCGTGGGCGGCAACGGCGTCGGGGTCGAGAAGCTCCCGGAGCTCGTCGGCCCCGAGGAGCTCGCGGAGGAGGCCGCGGTCGAGGCTGAGCGCCCCCGCCCGCCGCTCGGCGAGCGGGGCGTCGCCCTCGTACATGTAGAGGGCGACGTAGTCAAAGAGGAGGGAGCTCGCAAAGGGCGAGGGGCGCGGCGTCTCGACCCGGTGAACCTCGACCTCCCGCCGGGCGACGGCGGCGAGCAGCTCGCGGAGCGCCGGGACGTCGAAGACGTCGACGAGGCACTCGCGGACCGTCTCGACGAGGATCGGGAACGAGGGATGGCGGCGGGCGACGGCGAGGAGATCGGCGGCCCGGCGGCGCTGCTGCCAGAGCGGCGTCCGGCTCCCCGGTCGACGACGCGGGAGGAGGAAGGCGCGGGCGGCGTTCTCCCGGAAGCGGGCGGCGAAGACCGGGCTCGCCTCGAGCCCCTCGAGGACGAGACCCTCGATCTCCTCCGGGGTCGGGAAGAGGAGCGCCTCCGCGGCGCCCGGTTCGCCCTCGGGGAGCCGGAGGGCGATCCCGTCGTCGGACCAGATCCCGGCGACCTCCGTGCCGAGCCGCTCGCCGAGCCGGCGCTGGAGGGCGAGGGCCCAGGGGGCGTGGACCCGACCGCCGAAGGGCGAGAGGATGACGAGCCGCCAGTCACCGAGCTCGTCGCAGAAGCGCTCGACGACGATCCGCCGATCGGTCGGCAGCGCCCCGCAGATCGCCCGCTCCTCCTCGACGTAGGCGAGGAGGTTCTCGGCCGCCCGCTCGTCGAGGTCGTGCTCGACCCGGAGGCGTCGGGCAGCCGCCGCCCGACCCGCGGATCCGTCGGCGAGGGCCCCCTCGAGCTCGCGGACAAACGCCCCGAGCGCCCGTCCGAGCTCGACCGGCCGGCCGACCCCGTCGCCCTTCCAGAACGGGAGCTTGCCGGGTTCGCCGGGGGCCGGGCTGACGAGGACCCGGTCGGGCGTGATGTCCTCGATCCGCCAGGCCGTGGCGCCGAGGACGATGACCTCCCCGACCCGGGTCTCGTAGACCATCTCCTCGTCGAGCTCGCCGACCCGCCGCCCGGGGCGCCCGCCCTCGCCGACCATGAAGACCCCGTAGAGGCCCCGATCGGGGATCGTCCCTGCCGAGGTGACGGCGACGGTCCGGGCGTCGCGCCGCCCCTCGATCCGCCCGGCGACCCGGTCCCAGACGATCCGCGGCCGCAGCTCGGCGAAGGCCTCGTCCGCGTACGCCCCGGCGAGCATCCCGAGGACGGCCTCGAAGGCGCTCCGGGAGAGGTGCTCGTACGGGGCGGCCCGGGTCACGACCCGCCACAGCTCGTCGACCGACCAGGCGTCCATGACGGCCATGGCCACGATCTGCTGGGCGAGGACGTCGAGCGGGTTTCGGGGGATCGTCGTCGTCTCGATGGCACCGTCCCGCATCCGTCGGGCGACGACGGCGGCCTCGAGGAGGTCGCCGCGGAACTTCGGGACGATCCGGCCCCGGCTGGCAAGCCCGACCCGGTGCCCCGCCCGGCCGATCCGCTGGAGCCCCGAGGCGACGGACGGCGGCGATTCGACGCAGACGACCGCGTCGACGGCGCCCATGTCGATCCCGAGCTCGAGGCTGCTCGTCGCGACGAGGGCCGGGAGCCGCCCCGCCTTCAGCGCCTCCTCGATCGCCCGCCGCTCTTCCGGCGCGACGCTCCCGTGATGGGCCCGGGCGATCGGCTCGCCGGCGAGCTCGTTCAGGCGCCCGGCGAGGCGCTCGGCAAGGCGACGGCTGTTCACGAAGACGAGGGTGCTCCGGTGCGCCCGGATCTCGGCAAGGAGGGCCGGGTAGATCGCCGGCCAGATGCTCCGTCGGGCCTCGGCCTCGGCGAGGACGGCCGGGCCGCCGGGCTGCTCGTCGGGCGGTAGGACCTCGCCGAGGCGGGCCATGTCGTCGACGGGGACGACGACGGCCAGGTCGAGGTTCGGGCGTTCCCCGGCATCGACGATCCGGACGGCCCGGTCGGGGCCGATCCCGCCGAGGAAGCGGGCGATCGTCTCGAGGGGTCGTTGCGTCGCCGAGAGGCCGATCCGCTGGAGGCGGGGGGCGTCGGGGCTGCGAAGGGCTTCGAGCCGCTCGAGGCTGAGGGCGAGGTGGGCCCCGCGCTTCGTTCCGGCGAGGGCGTGGACCTCGTCGACGATGACGACCTCGATCCGCCGGAGGATCTCCCGGGCGGCGCTCGTGAGGAGGAGGTAGAGCGACTCGGGGGTCGTGACGAGGATGTCCGGCGGGTCGGCCGCGATCCGCCGTCGGTCCTCGGCAGGGGTATCGCCGGTCCGGACGGCGATCCGGACGTCCCGGACCGGCGTCCCCAGGCGCTCGGCGGCCCGGGCGATCCCGGCCAGCGGCGCCCGAAGGTTCCGTTCGATGTCGTAGGCGAGGGCCTTGAGCGGTGAGACGTAGAGGACACGGACGCCCGCGCGTCGCGCTCCGGTCCCGGGGTCGACGGGCTCGCTCACCCCCGGCTCGGCGTCCGGGGCGGTCAGGCGGTCGAGGCAGGCGAGGAAGGCGGCGAGGGTCTTGCCGCTGCCGGTCGGGGCGTGGATGAGGACGTGCTCGCCCGAGGCGATGGCATCCCAGCCGCCGACCTGGGCCGGCGTCGGGGCCTCGAAGGTCGCCCGGAACCAGGCCCGGACCGGGGGCCGGAAGCGCTCGAGGGGGTCGGCGGGAGCGGAGGCGGGGGCCACGGGGCTCCGAGTATAGGCAGCCGGGCCGACCGCCCCATTGGGGGCCGCGAAATGACGACCGGCCGGAGTTCCGGCCGGTCGTCCTCGGCGGGGGTGGGTCGTCGGCGGTCGTTCGGTCGCCTCCGGGCGACCGAACATGGGTCGTCAGGCGGCCGCGGGCGCGGGATCACCCGAGAAGAGCCAGCGCCGCAGGCCGGGCCCGACGCTGTCCATGAGGTAGGCGTCGAGGCCGTAGTACTTACCGGCGCCGAGCCCGTAGAGCGTCGCGCCGACGAGGGCGTACGTGAGGTGCTGGTTCACGATCCCGAACTCGAAGTCCCAGGCGGCGACGAAGAAGATGAGCATCATCAGCGTCGCCATCGCCGCCCCGAAGCGGGTCAGGAGCCCGAGGATGAGGCTGATCCCGATCCCGATCTGGCCGAGCGGAACGAGGTAGTTGATGATCGTCAGCGCCGTCTCGTTGTTCGCCAGGGCGACCCAGAAGTCGTGGGTCGGGTTGAAGACCGTCCCCTCGGCGACCTCCCCGGTCACGAAGGGCCAGCCGAGGGTACCCAGGGTCCCGAACTTCAGGAACCCCGCCGCCGACCAGGTCCCGAGACCCGACCCGACGGCCTTCTCGAGGCCGGCCCACAAGAAGATGACGCCGACGCCGATCCGCAGGAGCGCGACGCCGAGCTGGTGATACTTCGCCGTGATCTGCATGGTGGACCCTCCTTGTCCCGACCCGTCCAAGCGGTCCCTCGGGACAACCCTACGACGGATCGTTCTCGAGGACAAGCATGCAGATTCGATATCTGCGCATGTGCTGCCGATGGTCACGAAAGCGGGGGGCGACATCGACCGCCGACGAGGGCCCGGTCGGCCCCGAAGGCCGTATCGGCCCCGAAGGCCGTGCGCCCGGCGCAGACTCAGCGAGGCCGGGTGAGCCGCCCCGCCACCGCCTCGGGGTCCGCGGCGGCGACGGAGGGAGGGACCGCCTCGAGCCGCATCCCGGCTCCCTCGAGGAGCCGGACGGCGGCCTCGCGCCGTTCGCGCCGGGAGACCGGGGCGACGACATCACGCTCGGCGGCCGTCACGAGCACCACGAGCGACCGCCCGGGCGGCACGGCCTCGCCGAGGTGTCGGAGGAGGGCCCGACCGAGGCCGCGGCCACGCCGGCCCGGAGCGACCCCGACGACGAGGAGGCGATCGACTGCGGGCCCGGTCGGAGCGACCCCGCCGGCAACGGCGTCGGCGCCCGGAGCCCGGTCCGGGGCCGCCACGGCCAACCCGACGACGAGGTCCCCGGCGACCGCCGCGACCCCATAGGCCCCGTCGGCGAGGGCGGCACCGAGGATCGCCCGGAGGTCGGCGGCGTCCCGCGGCGGGCCGAGGCGCTCGGCGAGGCGGACCCGGTCGAGGAGCCCCTGCTCGAGGGGCACGATCGCCGGCTCCAGGGCCGGGTCGTCGGGGGCTCCGACCTCCACGGCCCGATCGCCCGGCTTCCGGCCCTCGTCGGGCGCCGGGGCATCGTCGAGGGGCGACCACCAGCCCCGGTCGACCGCCTCCCGGACGAGCGCCGGCACGACGAGCGTCCGGACGAGGGCGACGGCCGCCGCCGCCTGCTCCTCCGCCGCCTCCTGTTCGGGCCGGACCGGCAACCCGGCGTTCGGCGGATCCTCGAAGATCGTCGGCAGCGGCGCCTGGCCGTACCGGGCCGCCTCGGCCGCCCACCGCTCCCGCCAGCCGGGGTCGATCGCGGGCGGGCTCGGGCGGTGCGCGCCGGCGAGCCAGGTCAGGGCCCAGGTCCTCGGCACAACTCGATAGACGTCGTAGCCGCCGCCCCCCGTCGCGAGCCAGCGCCCGCCGGCATAGCGGTGGGCGACCCGATCGACGAGTCGGGCCGCCGCCCCCATCGCCGTCGTCGTGACGCGGAGGTGGGCGAGCGGGTCGAAGGCGTGGCTGTCGGCTCCGTGCTGGCTGACGACGAGGTCCGGTCCGAAGGTCGCCCCGAGCTCGGGCACGAGCCGCTCCACGGCGGCGAGCCAGGCCGCCTCGCCCGTGTACGGCTCCAGGGGGACGTTGACGGCCGTCGCCGCGGCCGCCCCCGGCCCGAGCTCCTCGACGAAGCCGCTCCCCGGGAAGAGGTAGCGCCCCGATTCGTGGATGCTGAAGGTGAGGACGCCCGGATCGGCGAGGTGGAGCGCCTGGACGCCGTCGCCGTGATGGACGTCGAGGTCGACGTAGAGGACGCGCAGGCCGGCCGCCCGGGCCCGGGCGACGGCGAGGGCCGGGTCGTTGTAGATGCAGAAGCCCGAGGCGCGGTCGGCGCGGGCGTGATGGAGACCGCCGCCCGGATGGAAGGCGTGCGCGACGTCGCCCCGGAGGATCGCCTCGACGGCCGCCAGGGAGCCGCCGGCGACGGCCGCCGCCGCCTCGTGCATCCCGGGGAACGGCGGGTTGTCCCCCGGCCCGATCCCCGCGGCCGGCGGGAGGCCCGGCTCCTCCGAGAACCGGCGAACGGTTCGAATGTAGGCGGCCGTGTGGCAGGCGAGGAGCGCCTCCTCGGGCGCCGGTAGCGGAGCCAACCCCGGCTCGCCGCCGAGGGTTCGAATGAGGTCGATCCCCGGCCCGAAGCGGCGCGGGGTGAGGGGGTGGCCGGGGCCGAAGTCGTAGCGCTCCGACCACGGCCCGAAGACGAGGAGCGGTTCGGACGCCATCGGCGGCCCACGATACCCGGTCGGCGCGCGCCGGGATCGGGGTTCCTGCGCGCGACAGCCCGACGCTCGTCGATTCGGCTACGATGCCGCCGTGAGCGACGTCGCCCTCGTCCTGATCCTCCTCATCATCCTCGCCCTCATCGCCCGCGGCCCGAAGACGCTCCCGAAGCTCGGCGAGGCCCTCGGCCGCGGCATCCGCGAGGCGCGCCGCGAAGCCCGGGAGCTGAGCGGCGGAGAGACGGAGACGAAGGAGCGGGACGCGTCGGCGCGGGACGATCAGTCCGGGAGCACCTAATCCCGGCTCCGCTCCGGATCGGTCGCCCGGCCCTCCCCACCGGGGGCCCGAATCGCCCCCTCGATGCTGTCGCGGACCCAACCAGCGTACGCCTCGTCGACGCCGGCCGGCTCGAGGAGGACGATCTCCGGGACCTCGTACGGGTGGAGCTCCCGAAGCCTCAGGACGAGGGCGTCCGAGCGGTCGCGCGTCGTCTTGCAGCGAAGGAGCCATTCGCTCGCCCCGGTCACGGCGCCCGCCCACCAGTAGACGCTCTGGAGCGGGCCGACGATCTGGGCGCAGGCGGCGAGGCGCTCGGCGACGAGGGCGTCGGCGAGGACCCGGGCGTCGTCCTCCGACCCGACGGTCGTCTCGAGGATCAGAACGTCGGTCATCGGTCACCTCCGCGCTCGGTCGTGTCTCCCCCACCCGGTGAGCCGGGCTTTTCCGCCCCAGGCCAGATCGTCGCACTCGGATGCGCGAGGCGCCGGGCTGACATCAACACCGCCCGGGGCCAGTCGCCGGAGTCGCCTTCGGCAGGTCGAGGAGTGGTCGCTGGCCCGTGAGGTCACGGGCGTAGGCCGGCCGGGTGCCCCGCGGCGGCCAGCTCCTGCGGAAAGCCACGCGACACTCGGCGCCGCGCCTTGGCGTCCCGCGTTCGTTCAGAGCTGCGATCGACGCTATCTTTCTAGTTGACCACGGATGGCCCTCCGTGGTATACATTATCATTTATTCAAAGCACGGTCGGAGGACGCGGCATGAACGCGAAGCGGCTCACAACCGTCGTCTTGGCTCTCGCTGCCGGCGTGGCACTTCTCTCACCCCTGTCCAACCCGAGTGCAACAGCGGCGGATCTGCCTCGGCTTCCTCGAGACGCCGCAGACTGGGAGACATTTACACCTGACGAGCGTAAGGCAGCGCTCGACTATGAGTGGCAACGCTTCCAGGCCGCGCTCGCGGCCGGAACGGCGCGGATCGAAGCCATCCTTGGGACTGCCGGGGCTGGTGACAGCACCTCCGTCTCTGCCACGAGCGCCTGGGCGCAGTGCGGATTCCAGGTTTCGAACGCGGGGCTGAGTCGGTACGTCCGCGGCGGCGGCACCACGACCGCCAGCACGCTCATGGATTACATCTACGCGAGCAAGAGTACCCGTCAGGGCCAGTTCATCCGGGATGGGGTGCTCAAGGGGAACTGGTACCGTTCCCTCACGGACGCCTCCTACGTGGAGGCCTGGACGGGGTGGGACCATAGCTGGCAGTGGGAACATCCCCGGTACACATCGAACGGATGGCACGGCGCGCTCAAGGATTCCACCTGGTACCTCGGCCCGGATGCACCCTGCTCCTACAGCTGGACGCCGTAGGGAGAAGTTGGAGATCCACCATCGCGAGCGGGCAACCGGGGCTGACGGCCGGCAAGAAGCGGGAGGGAGCGCAGGATCGGCCGTCGAGCTTCGCCGCGTCTCGAAGCGGTTCGGGCGCGTCCGGGCAATTGATGCGCTCTCGCTTCAGGTTCCGCTCGGCAGCATCTTCGGTTTGGTCGGCCCGAACGGCGCGGGCAAGACGACCCTCCTCCGCCTCCTCGTCGGGTTGCTCCGCCCCGACGAGGGGACGGTCCTCGTGCTTGGCGCGCCTCCCCGCACGGCGCTCCGTCACGTCGGAGCGATGATCGACCGACCCGCTTTCTATCCGCACCTGTCGGGTCGTGACAATCTGCGCGTCATCGCCCGTGCCGGAGGCGTTCCAGGTCGGGAGATCGAGGCCCGCTGTTCCCAGGTCCTCGAGCTCACCGGGCTCGCATCGGCGGGCGACCGGCGAGTTTCGGGCTACTCGACCGGCATGAAGCAGCGCCTGGGAGTCGCAGCCGCCTTGCTCGCAAGCCCACGCCTCGTCCTGCTCGATGAGCCGACGAGCGGGCTCGATCCACAGGGAATCGTCGACCTCCGGGCACTGATCCGCCAACTCGCCGGGGAAGACGTCACGATCATCCTCTCGAGCCACCTCCTCGGGGAGGTCGAGCGCATCTGCTCAGCGATCGCCCTCATCGACCGAGGCCAGCTGCGCTGGTCCGGCCCGATGTCCGCCCTCTTGGACCAAAGTGAGCTCCGTGTTCGTCTCGAGAACGACTCGGCGCTCACGCGGGCCGAGCTCGTCCTCAGCAACCTCTCCCTCCGGGTCCGACGAGACCCGGCAATGCCAGATGCACTCCTCCTCTCGTCGGTCCCGCCGGGCCTGAACATCACCGCCGCCCTGGCTTCGAACGGCCTCTATCCGACGGAGCTCACCGCGATCAAGCCGACGCTCGAGGAGTCGTTCCTGAAACTCCTCGCCGAGGTCCAGGCCCCGAGTCCGGAGCCAGGCGAGTCGGGGCGATGACCCGAGCTTTCCTCGCACGCGACCCCGTGGTCGAGGTCGGGCAGGCAGGACGCACCCACGGCCGGCTCATCACGCTCGGTGGGGCGCTCCTGGCGGATTGGGTCCGTTGGCGCTCCAGATGGGACCTCTGGTTCGGGGCCTTGGCTGCCGTCGGGCTCTCGGCGCTCTTCTTCGCGGGCTCGTACCTCGAGAGCATCGGCCACTTCGGTTGGGGCGGGAGCTCATTTCCCCCGCCGGGCATCGATCTTCCGGCGGAGGCCGCCGCCCTCCGGGCACCGTACGCCTTCCCGCAGAGCCTGGTCACGGTCCTGGCAGGGACATGGCCGATCGCGCTCTTCGCAGCATACGCGGGCATCGCGACCGTTGGCAGCGAGTTCGCGTTCGGGACGATCCGGACGTCGCTGACCGCCGAGCCGTCCCCGGTCGTGTTCCTGGGTGCGCGCCTGACCACCCTCCTCGTCCTCCTCACCGCCCTCTTCGGATTCGTCCTGGCGCTGGCGGCCCTCCTCCCTGGCCTATTCGCTCTCCTGGGCGACCGCTTCCCGCCGGTCCCGGCCCCATCGCCGGTCGGGCTCAGCGCCGAGATCGGAGCGCGGCTCCTCGCCGCCTTCGGCTTCGCCGCGCTCGGGGTCTTCTGGACGGTCGTGACTCGTTCGCTCACGTCCGGCACGATCGTGACCGTCGTCCAGCTCGTCCTGGAATCGGTCCTCCTCAGCCGACCGGAACTGAACCCGATCCCGGCGTTCACCCTGACCGGCGCGACTGACGAAGTCGTCCGCCTCGCCCACCGGATAGCCGGAGCGGTGCCTCCCGTCTCGGAGGTGGAACAGATCGCGCTCGCTCCGCGATCAGTGCTCGAGCCGCACGTCAGCCTCATCGTCGCCGGTGCTTGGCTCGTCGGCCTCATCGTCGCCTCCATCGCCCTCCTCGAACGCGCCGACGTGACGGAGTAGCGGGACCCCCACCCGCGGCGGCCACCGTTCGCTGTGGTCCGCTCGCTCGCCCGCGGCCGATCGAGGAGGTCCGGGTCCCGCGGTGCCTGCGTTGCCCTACTCGCCCACGTCGATCTCGTAGCCGAGGAGCCACTCCCCGGGAGCGAACTCCCAGTCCCGGGCCGGCGCCCGCCGGAAGCCGAGCCGCGCATAGAGGCGCTGGGCAGCCGTCATCGAGGGTCGGGTGAGGAGGACGAGCCGGCGTCGACCGGCCGCCTTCGCCCGCTCGAGGCAGGCCTCGACGAGGCGCCGCCCGATCCCTCGGCCCTGGAGCGCCGGGTCGACGGCGAGCATCCGGATCCCGGCCTCGTCGGGCGCTTCGGACTCGGAATACGGCGTCCCCGGCCCCGGCACGTACGTCACCCCGCCGAGGACGCGGCCCCGGGCGTCGACGGCGACGAGGACCGGCACCTCGGCCGCCCGGCGGGCGACGTCGCGGAGCTCGGTGAGGTAGTCGGCGTCGAGGGCCGGCTCGTCGTCGGCGAGCGCTCGGTAGGCAGCGACGGTGAGCTCGCCGAGGGCCTCGTACTCCTCCGGTCGGACGGGCCGGACGACGACCGGCGGCGCGATCGAGGGCGAGCCCTCGGGGAGCCGCTGGTCAAGCCCGTGTCCGGACGCGGCCGGGCGATCGCTCCCGGTCATCGCCGAGCGGACCCGCCGCCGAGCCCCGCGCTCGGCCAGTCCTCGGCGAGGAGGGCGTCGAGGGCCTCCGGCTCCGTCACCGGCTGGCGGCAGGCAAAGTTTCGACAGACGAAGGCCGTCGGGCGACCGCCGAGGGCGAAGCGGCCGCCGAGGAGCGGGACCCGCGAGCCGGCCGGATCGGCTCCGCAGGCGACGACCTGGTGCGGCCGGAACGGTGCGAGGGCCGGGGCGACGAGGCGGCGGACGGCCGGGTCCGAAGGATCGCCGACGACGGCGACCTCGACGGTCGGGGCGCGGGCGAAGTCGAGGGCGAGCAGCCACTGGCCGAAGGCGGTCGGGTAGCGGCCGAGATACGGTCCGACGGCGGCGATCGCCCGCTCGGCGTCGGCTCGGAGGCGATCCTCGCCGGTCAGCGCAGCGAGGCGGAGGAGGACCGTGGCCGCCATGGCGTTCCCCGACGGCGTCGCCCCGTCCTGGAGCTCCCGGGGCCGCAGCACGAGGGCCTCGTGGTCGTCGGCGGTATCGAAGAAGCCGCGGTCGGGCGCCGCGAACCGGGACCGGACGACCTCGACGAGCTCGGTGGCGGCCACGAACCAGGCCTCGTCGAAGGTGGCCTCGTAGAGGGCGAGGAGGCCCTCGGCGAGGTGCGTGTAGTCCTCGAGGATCCCCGTCCCCGTCGCCCGACCGTCCTTCCAGGAGCGACGGAGGCGCCCGTCCGGCCCCCGGAGCCGGGCGAGGACGACGGTGGCCGCCTCGACGGCCGCCCCTCGATACCGCTCGGCGAGCGCCTCGATCTCGGTCCGCGCGGCGGGGTCGGCGATCCCCCAGCGAGCCGACCCGGCCACCGCCGCGGCACCGAGGGCCCGGGCCGCGTCCGCCAGGGCCCCGATGGCGAGCCCGTTCCAGGCGGCGAGGACCTTGTCGTCGCGGGCCGGCTGGGGTCGCCGGTTCCGGGCGGCGAGGAGGGTGGCCCGCGCGGCGTCGAGGCGGCGACGGACCTCCTCGACGGGCAGGCCGAGCTCGTCGGCGAGGTCGGCGTCGCTCCCCACCCTGGCGAGGACCGTCCGACCCTCGAAGTTTCCCGCCTCGGTCACTCCGTAGGCGTGCTCGACGAGCGGGGCGTCGGCCGCGAGGCCGGTTTCGGCGAGGGCGGTCCGGATCTCCGCCGGCGTCCAGGTGAAGGTCCCGCCCTCGACCCCGTCGGTGTCGGCGTCCTGGCTCGCCGCGAACGCCCCCTCCGGCGTCCGGAGCTCGCGGAGCAGATAGTCGAGGGTCGCCGTCGCGACCTCGAGGTAGCGCGGCTCCCGCGTCAGCTGCCAGGCGTGGAGGTAGACCCGGGCGAGCTGGGCGTTGTCGTAGAGCATCTTCTCGAAGTGGGGGACGAGCCAGACGGCGTCGACGGCGTAGCGGTGGAAGCCGCCGCCGAGCTGATCGAAGATCCCACCGTCGGCCATCCGGTCGAGAGTCCAGCGGGCCATCGCCAGAGCGCGGGGGTCGGCGATCCCGTCGTCGTCGACCTCGGGTCCGGCGGCCGCCCGGCGGAGGAGGAACTCGATGGTCATGGGGGCCGGGAACTTCGGGGCCCCGCCCCACCCGCCCGCCCGCGGGTCGAAGCTCCGCTCGAGGGCCTGGACGGCCGCGTCGAGGACCGTCCGGTCCGGGAGCGCCTCGCCGGCTTCCACCCGGGCCCGCTCCACGAGGGCGGCGACAAGCCGGGTCCCGGCCTGCTCGACCTCCGCCCGCTGTTCGTCCCAGGCCCGGCGGACGCCGGCGAGAACCTGACGGAAGGCCGGGAGGCCGTGCCGGGGTTCGGGCGGAAAGTACGTCCCGCCGTAGAAGGGCTTGCCGTCGGGGGTGAGGAAGACGCTCATCGGCCAGCCGCCGCCGCCCGTCATCGCCTGGACCGCCGCCATGTAGACGGCGTCGACGTCGGGGCGTTCCTCGCGATCGACCTTGATGGCGACGAAGTCGCGGTTGAGCTGCTCGGCCGTGGCCGGATCCTCGAAGCTCTCGCGCTCCATGACGTGGCACCAGTGGCAGGCGGCGTAACCGATGGAGAGGAAGATCGGCTTGTCCTCGGCCCGGGCCTTGGCGAAGGCCTCCTCGCCCCACGGGTACCAGTCGACGGGGTTGTGGGCGTGCTGGAGGAGGTAGGGGCTCGTTTCGTTCGCGAGGCGGTTCGTCGGCATCGGTCGTGGCGCTCACTCTAGCGCAGCCGAGGTGACCGGACCTTCGACCGGAGCGCGGGACCCCGCCGTCGGCGGCCGTTGCGGCACGCCCCAACGGAGTGGGCAGGCGTCGACGCGCCATATGACAGGCCTCGTCAGGAATTCAGGCGATCATCCTCCTCGACTGATCTCCAGTCAATCTCCACCCCGACCGAAGCATCGGAGGACCGCCCATGGCGACCCGCATCCAGATCGTCTTCGACTGCGCCGACCCGGCTCGCCAGGCCGAGTTCTGGCGCCAGGCCCTGGGCTACCGCTACCCCGACCCACCCGAGGGCTTCGCATCGTGGGAGGCGTGGGCGCGCCAGACCCTGCCGGAGGACCAATGGAACGCCGCGAGCGCTCTCGTCGATCCGGACGGGATCGGGCCGCGGCTCTACTTCCAGCGGGTTCCGGAGCCGAGGGTGGCGAAGAACCGGGTCCACCTCGATTTGAACGTCTCGACACGGGGTGCGAGCCTCGAGGAGCGGAAGGCGCAGGTGGACGCGGAGGTCGCCCGGTTGAAGGCCATTGGCGCGAGCGACCACCGGGGCGCCATGGAGGAACGCGGCGAGTACTGGGTCAGGATGAACGACCCGGAGGGTAACGAGTTCTGCGTCCAGTGACGTGCCCGCGCTGACGGCTGCCCGAGGTGGACGGCGCGTCGAAGCTGTCGGGGCCCCGGCGGCGCCCGTCCCCAGGGCCCGAGCAGGCGGCCGCGGGTTGCCGCTCCCGGCCTACCATGTCGACATGGACGGCGTCCGCGTCGGCGACTTTCGGCCCTCGGTCCACGGCCTCCACTTCCCGAACGCCTGGCCGCCCGGGCCGACCCTCCGGCTCGGACCCCTCGACCCCCGGTGGTTCGGGATCGGGGATGCGAGTCAGGGCCTCTGCGGCGGGATGTGCTTCGTCGTCGGCGACCTCTGGGCGGCGGGCGTCCTCCCGCCGGCGGATCGGGAACCGCCGGCCTTCGATACGCCCCGCTTCCGGCGGCTCGTCCACCGTCAGGTCGAGTCCCTCGACTGGCTCCGGCTGCCGGCGAGCCTGTGGTTGCGGTCCGTCCTGCCCGACGACCCGCGCCCCGAGTCCGGTCCCGCCGGCGGTCCCGCGCCGCGGTCCGAACCGACCCCCCGGATCACGACGGTCCGGCGGCGACTGGGCGCCCGCACCCTCGGGCGGCTGACCGTCGAGCGCCACTGCCCGGCGATCCGGGCGCGGCTCGAGGCCGGTCGTCTGGCGATGCTCGGCCTCGTCCGCGTCCGCTCGGCGAGCCCGTGGGCCCTCGTCAGCAACCACCAGGTCGTCGCCTACGGCTACCGCCTCGCCGGCCGCGAGATCCGGATCGCCGTCTACGATCCGAACCATCCGGACCGCGACGACGTCGAGCTCGTCCTCCGGCTCGACCGGGACGGCAGCGTCCGCTGCGGTCAGACGACGGGCGAGCCGCTTCGGGGGTTCGTGCTCGTCCGCTACCGCCCCGAGCCGCCGGGACCCTGGCGGGGCTGACGAGAGGTAGCCCGTCGCGTCGCCGCCGCAGTCGCTACGGGAGCTCGGGCAACTCCTGCGCGTCGGTCTGGACCGGAGCAAATGGATCCCCGACCACCGCGATCCGGTCGAGGATTGTCCGGATCGTCCAGCGGTCGGAACGGAGGTCCGGGTCGGCCAGCTCCTCCCAGGTGATTGGCGCCGAAACCGGGGCACCGGGGGCCGGCCGGACGGCGTAGGCGGCGACGAGGGTCCGGATCGGGCTGTTCTGGGTGAAGTCGAGGCGGGCCCGACCGCCCCGCTCGGCCACGGCCCACTCCCACGAGACGAGGTCGGGGACGACGGCGGCGACGGTCCGGGAGAGGCGCTCGACCCAGCGGCTCGTCTCGGCGTACGTGTAGCGACGGACGATCGGGATCCAGATCTGGATCCCCCGCCGCCCCGTCAGCTTCGGGTAGCCGCGAACCCGAAGGTGGCCGAGGGCGTCGCGGAAGAGCGTCGCGAGAAGGACGGTCTCCTGCCAGGTCGTCTCGGTCCCGGGATCGATGTCGACGAGGGCGAAGGTCGGATGGACGGGGTCGTCGCAGCGGACCGTCCAGGGATGGAGCTCGAAGGCCGCCCGGTTCGCGAGCCAGGCGAGGGTCGCCACCTCCTCGGCAACGAGGTGGACGTTCGGCTCCCGCTTCGACCCGGCCGGCAGCGGCTCCTGCCAGCGCCGGAGCCAGGCCGGGTCGCTGGGGCGGAGGTCCTTCTGCCAGAACCCGGGAGCCTCGACCCCGTCGGGGAAGCGATGGAGGTTCAGGGGTCGCTCGGCGAGGTGGGGGAGCATGGTCGGGGCGACCCGGACGAAGTACTCGACGAGGTCTCGCTTCGTGATCGGCGGCTCGCCCGACCCGGGACGGGGCGGGAAGAGGACCTTGTCGAGGTTCGTGAGCTTCACCTCCCGCCCGGCGACGCGCCAGACGCCCTGGCTGCCGATCCGTCGGAGGGCGGCCAGCTCGGCCTCGGTGACCGACCACGGCCGGCCGTTCGGGCCGAGGAGGCGGCCGGCGGGGTCGCGCTCGAGGGGCGGCCCGCCCGATCCGGGCAGCGGTGACGACGCGGCCGATCCGGGCCGCGGTGACGGCCCGCCTGACCTGGGTAGCGGTGACGGCGCGGCCGCTTCGGGAGCCACCGGCGGTCTCGGAGCTCCGGCCGCGGGCGACGGCCCGGCAGGTCCGCGCTCGAAGGCCGGCCTGGCCCTCCCGGCCGCTCCCGGTGCTTGGGGCGCGCTTGGTCCCTCGGCCGCTGCGGCCGCCCGCGATCCCCTCCGTCCCGTCGCCCTCGAGCCCCCGGCCGGTACCTCCCGGACGACCTCGCGGGGATCGCGGTCGAGCTCGAGGCCCTTGAAGCTCGTCTGGCGGACGAGGCCGTCGCGGGTCCAGCCGCCGATCTCGGCCCGGATCACGAGCTCGGGGCGGACCCAGCGAACCGCGGCGAGCTCGCCCCGGCGCTCCGGCGGCGGGTCGAACGGGGGGTCGTCGGTCGCGAGGGCATCGAGCCGCTCCCGGAGGCGCCGCCGGGCCGCGGCGTCGAAGCCGGAGCCGACCCGGCCGGCGTACCGGAGACGGCCCTCGTCGTAGACGCCGACGAGGAGGGCCCCGAGGTCGCGGGCGCTCCCCTGCCCCGGCAGCCAGCCGCCGACGACGAGTTCCTGGGTCGCCCGGATCTTGAGCTTCAGCCAGTGCTGGCTTCGCCGTCCCGGCTCGTACGGGCTCCGGCGGCGCTTGGCCACGATCCCTTCGAGGCCCCGGCTCCGGGCGGCCTCGAAGAAGGCTCGCCCGTCGGTTTCGACGTGGCCGGCGTAGCGGATGCGGGGCCCGTCGAGGAGGGCGGCCCGGAGGAGGCGCTTGCGGTCCTCGAGGGGGACGGCGAGGAGCGAGCGGCCGTCGAGTCGGAGGAGGTCGAAGGCCTCGTAGACGAGGGGCACCCGGGCGGCCTCGGCCTCCCCGGCGATCCGCGCCTGAAGGAGCCCGAAATCCGGCCGCCCGCCCGGATCAAGGGCCACGACCTCCCCGTCGAGGATCGCCTCCTCGGCCCGCAGCCATTCGGCGGGCGGGGGCAGGAGGTGCGGGAAGTAGGCGGCGGCGTCGTGCCCGTTCCGGGTGAAGAGGCGGACGGCCCCATTGGCGACGACCGCTTCGACCCGGAAGCCGTCCCACTTCACTTCGAAGAGCCAGTCGGGGTCGTCGAAGGGGCGCTCGGCGAGGGTCGCGAGCATCGGCGGGATGAACGCGGGCGGCCCGTGGGCGGGCGTCGCGGCGGAGAGGTCGATCTCGGCGAGGGACGGCGGGGCGGCCCCGATCCAGAGGGCGTCGCGAGCGGCTCGGACCTCGTCGTTCGTCCGGCCGGTCTTCACCGAGCGGGGATGGGCATCGGGGTCCCAGCCGGGGACGGCATGCTCGTCGCGCTTCTTGATGAGGAGCCAGGGTTCGCCGTCACCGCCCCCTCCGGCGTCCTTTCGGCGGCGACGGTCCGTTCGGACGAGGACGAAGCGGCCGCCGAGCTTTTCGCCGCGGAGGCGAAACTTTAGCTCGCCGTCGGCGAGGGCTCGTTCCGGGTCGGGGGTCTCGGGCTCGGGCTCCCACGTCCCCCAGTCCCAGACGATGACGTCGCCGCCGCCGTACTCGCCCTTTGGGATCACGCCCTCGAAATCGAGGTACTCGATCGGGTGGTCCTCGACGCGCACGGCCATCCGGCGGGCGGCGGGGTCGAGGGTCGGCCCCTTCGGGACCGCCCACGAGACGAGGACGCCGCCGATCTCGAGGCGGAGGTCGTAGTGGAGGCGGGTCGCCCGGTGGCGCTGGACGACGAAGCGGCCGCCGGCGGCGGGAGGGTGGGCGCCCGGGCGGGACGGCGGCGGCTCGGCGGCCGGCGTCCGCCCACCCGAGGGCTCGGGCGTCTTCGCGAAGTCCCGCTTCCGGCGGTACTCGTCGAGCGGCATGCGGGGAGTGTGCCATCGGCCGACAGGAGGAGCGGGCAGGGCTGCGCGGGGCCGGGCGGCTGGGCCGGGCGGCGGGCTACCCCGACCCGAGCTCCTGCGGTCTCGGCACCGGCGGCTGCCAGGTCGGCCATCGCGGCACGAGCCGCTCCGGGCCGGTTGCTGCCCCGCTACAAGACGTTCCGGGCCGTGCTCCGAGCGGTCCGAGCCGAGCTGTCGCGTGTCGGCCTTACCCCCGGCAACGGCCGGCCCGTTGTCGGCGGCGCCCCCGACTCGATCCGGCGGTCGGGTCCTCGCGCCCCCCACCCCGACCGGGCAGTTCGACGACCGGCGTCCGCTGACATTGGACATCTTCCCACCAGGCGCGCGCAATCGGCTTCGTCGCCGCGCTCGGGCGCAGCTCGGGCACCTTGGAGGGCGTGACTGAGCGTGGCCGAGCCCGTAGTCGTTGCATCGGGGTGCTCGTCGCCGCCTGCCGACGGACATACGCTCGCACCATAGGCGTATGTCCGTCCGGTCGCCGTCGCGCAGGTCGGTCGCCGTAGCTTCCGCGGCCTCGATGCCCTCGATCACGCTCGGCACGGCACGTGCTGCGCCGGCCCATGGCCCGCCGCCGCCTTCCCGCGGTCCCACCACCGGCGTAACGCGCGCCTCACGGGAAGATGTCCGAGTTCCGGACGGCGGCGGCGCTCGCGCCGCCAGGCCGCCGGCGAGGGACAGTTCTCGCGGACGAGCAGGCTCGGGTCGCGGTCCGGGAGGGGCCGGGTTGGGTCGGCGTCCGGGAGGAGTAGGCTCGGGACAGTTGTCGCGGACGAGTAGGGCTCGGGTCGGCGTCCGGGAGGAGCGATCCCGGGTCAGTCTCCCGCGGCGGGTTCGTTCGCGAGTGCAGCGCCCGAGAGGAGTTCGGGGGCCCGGTCGATGTCGCGGACTCAGTGTCGGGGACTCCGTCGGGCGGCCGGCAACGCGGAGCCGACCACGTCGGGAGACGCACCCGGGGTCAAGCCGATGGACGCGAAGTCCGTCGACGGATCGGCCGGTCGAGGTAACCGGGATCGGCGCCCGGGCCCAATCAGGCGCTCTTCCGGCGTCGAGCGGGCCGAACCTCCCCCGCAGGTTCCTCGGCGTCCGCGGCTCCGGCCGCAGCCGGCGAGCCCGTCCTCTTCCCGACCGTCGCCCGTCGAGCGTCGTCGGCTTGGCTCGCTCCCTCGCTCACGTGGCGGACCGCTCCCGCCTCCGGTCCCGCCGCAGCCTCCCGGGCCGCACCGCGCCCAGAATCCGCACGACGCCCGGCAGCAGCACCACGCCTTCGTGCCCCGCTCCCGGCCCCGGCGAGCGACACGGGCGCCGCTTCATCCCGCTGTCGTCGCGCCGCCGCGACGCTCGCCTCCAGGACCTTCATGAGATCGATGACCGCCGCCGCCGGCTCCTCGCTCGGTGCTGCCTCGAGCTCCAGGCCCTCGGCCTTGGCCCGGATGATCTCCATGACCGCCTCCCGGTACTCGTCCCGGTACGCGGCCGGGTCGAAGGGGGCCGTCATCGCCTCGACGAGCTGTCGGGCCATCGCCCGCTCGGCCGGCTTGATCTCGATCTCGCCATCGGGGAGGTCGAGCTCGGCGACGGAACGGATCTCGTCCGGCCAGTGGAGGGTCGACAGGAGGAGCGCCCGGTCGAAGGGGTCGATGGCGGCGAGGACCTCGCGATCCTTGATGACCACCTTGCAGATCGCCGTCAACCCCGCCTCGGCGAGCACCTCCCGGAGGAGGGCGAAGGCCTTGCGGCCGATCGGCTCCGGCTCGACGTAGTAGGCCTGCTTCACGAAGCGGACGGCCGACTCGGCTGCCGCGCGCTCCACGAACTGCTCGATCTCGATCGCCCGGACGGTCTTGAGCGGAACCTTCGCCAGATCCTCGTCGCTGACGACGACGTAGCGATCGGGAGCGATCTCGTAGCCGCGGACCGTCTCGCTCCGCGGGATGATCTTCTCCTCGACGGGGCACCAGATCTTCATCTGGATCCGGGCGCCGTCGGGGGCGTGGAGGAGGTGGAAGGCGATCTGGGTCTTCGCCTCGGTCGCCAGGTAGAGGCGGACCGGGATCGTGACGAGCCCGAACTGGATCGCCCCCTTCCACATGGCACGGGCCATGAGCGTCGCCTCCGTTCTCGGCCCCGGTCCCGGCCGGGGCACCAGAACGGGGACGATACCACGAGCCCGGCGAAGCGGCGACGCCCCGCGGACCGGCGACGCCCCGCGGACCGGCGATCCGACCCGCGCTCGCTACCCGTCCCCGCGGAGCCGTCGCTCGGCCTCGGCGACCTGCTCGAGGATCCCGGCTCGGAGGCCGTCGAGCCCGCTCCAGACCGCCTTCGTGGCGTTCCCGATCGAGGTGAGCTGCGCCTTCAGGCTCTTGATCGCCTCGAGCTGGCGCCGAATCCCCTCGAGCGCCTCGGCGACGGCAGCCGCATCGACCTCGACCGCCGGCTCGTCGGCCGAGGCGAGGGCGAGGAGCCGAGCGAGCCGGATCGCCGCCTCGAGGGTCGCCCGGTCGGGAGCCTCCGGGTCGACGACGCAGTAGACGTCGCCGGCGCGGACGTCGAACGGGGCCACGCCCGAGGGGGCGTGCTCCGGCGTGAAGACGACGACGCCCACGACGGCTCCCCGGTTCGCTTTTGCCTCGCGGAGCTCGTCGCGGATCCGGGGACCGGAGACGGCCCGGTCCTTCGCCTCGACGACGATCCGCAGCTCCCGACCCCGGGTCAGGTCCGGATCGAGGGTCAGGACGAAGTCGCCCTTCTTCGAGCGGAGCAGGTCACCGGCCTCCGTCGACGTCCGCTCGAGGAGATCGCCGGACCCGCGCGCCAGCTCGCCGAGGAGCGACTCCAGGAGATCCTCGAAGTCGGTCCCCTTCGCCGCCGACTTCGCCCGCTCGGCGGCCCGGGCGGCGGCCGCGGCCTCGATCGCGGCAAGCCGCTCGTGGAGGCGGCCGAACTCGGCCGTGATCTCGGTCCGGAACTGGTGCAACGGCGAACCGAGGCGGGTCGGGTCGAGGAGTCGGGCGAGTTTCGAGGCGTCGCCGTCGAAGTACGCCCCGAGGAGCGTCGAGAGGCGCCCGAGGGCCGAATCACGCTTCGTTTCGTCGAAGAGCTCGGTCACGAACTGGCGGAGCGCACCCCGATCGCCGAGGAAGGCCTCGAGCGTCCGCGGCAGGCGCCCCTCCCCGTCGGCAAAGTTCTGACGGAGGATCGCTTCCAGGGCCGCCGTCGCCCGCTCGTTCGCCGCTTCGGTTCGGCGGACGAGCTCCTCGAACTCGCGCCGGACGACGTCGACGTCGATCGTCGTCGTCGCGTCGGCGATGGCCCGGAGGCCGACCTTGAGGGCCCGCTCGATGAGGGCCGGCCGATCGGCCTCCGCTCGGGCGGCGACGATCGCCGCGACGGCCGGATCGACGACCTCGAGCCGCTCGACGACGAGCCGGTCGCCCTCGACGACGACCCGCGGTGCCCGCGGCGGCTCGGACGATCGGGCGAGGGCGCCGTCGAGGGGAAGGATCCGTGCTTCCATGCCGGCGAGTCTGCCGCACCCCCGTGCCACCTAGCCTGACACGGCGCCGGAGCGGCCGCGAAACCGCCGCCGGACGGACACCGCCGCGCGCGGACCGAACCCTACGCCGAGGGCCGCCGGACCCCCTGGAGGACGAGGAGGAGGCCGACCGCGACGAGGGCCGCCGGCCAGACGAGGTCCCAGTCGATCCGGATCACGAACCAGCGATCGACGAGGAAAACGAGCCCGACGAGGACGAGGAGGGCTCCGAAGACGACCGCGAGGTCCTCGCTCCGGGTCTGCCCGCCCGACGGCGCCCCAGCGCCCGGCGCCCCGGATTCCGACGACACCGGCCCCCCGGCGGGCGGCGCCGCCGCACCGACCGGTCGCTCGGGGACGACGACCGCCATGACGATGTAGAGGACGACGAAGGGGACGACCGCCGTCGCCAGGGCGAGGACGACCCACGCGATCCGGATGAGCGACGGGTCGACCTTCAGCCACTCGGCGAGCCCGCCGCAGACGCCCGCGAGGACCCGATCGCTCCGCGACCGGTAGAGCCGCTCGGTCATCGACACCATCCTACGCCACGACCCGCCCCGTCGGTCCGCCGAGGCGGTCCGTCGCTACACCATCTTGCCCGGGTTCAGGATCCCGGCCGGGTCGAGGGCGGCCTTGATCCGGCGCATGACGGCGACGACCTCCGGACCCCGCTGGACCTCGAGGTACGCCTTCCGGGCGACCCCGATCCCGTGCTCGCCGGTCACCGTCCCGCCGAGGCCGATCGCCGCCCGGTAGAGCTCGTCGCGGACGAGGGCGTCGCGCTCGGCCGCCGTCGGGTCGTCGCGGGAGAAAACGAGGGTCGGGTGGAGGTTCCCGTCGCCGGCGTGGCCGAAGGTCGGGATCGGGACCCCCTGGCGGGCCGAGATCGCCTCGATGGCCCGGAGCATCTCCGGGATCCGCGCCCGCGGCACCCCGACGTCTTCCATGTGGGCGATCCCGAGTCGTTCGAGGGCCCGGTAGGCGAGCCGCCGACCCTGGCGAAGCCAGTCCGCCTCCTGGGGGTCGGCCGCCCGAAGCGTGAACGACGCCCCGGCCGCCCGACAGGCCGCCTCGGCCGCCTCGAGCTCCGCCTCCGCCGCCGCGCCCGGGAGGTCCGATTCGACGAGGAGGAGGGCCGCCGCCTCGCGATCGAGGCCAAGCTGCTGCCAGTCGTCGACGGCGGCGATGGTCGCCCGGTCCATGAGCTCGAGGGTCGCCGGTCCCAGCCCCCGGGCGGTCATCGCGCTGACGGCCTCGCCGGCCGCCTCGAGGCTCGGGAAGAAGGCGAGCATCGTCAGCTTCGGGGGCGGCGCCGGCCGGAGCCGGAGCGTCGCCTCGGTGACGATCCCGAGGGTCCCCTGGGAGCCGACGAAGAGCTGCATGAGGGCGTACCCGGCGACGTCCTTGACGTTCTTCCCGCCGAGCCGGAGGACGGTCCCGTCGGCCGTCACGACCTCGAGGCCCAGGACGGCGTCCCGGGTGACGCCGTACTTCACGCAGCAGAGCCCACCGGCGTTCGTGCCGAGGTTGCCGCCGATCGAGCACTGCTCGTAGCTCGCCGGATCGGGCGGGTAGAAAAGGCCGTGCTCGGCGACGGCGGCCTTCAGCTCGGCGTTGATGATCCCCGGCTGGACGGTGACGGTGAGGTTCGCCGGGTCGATCTCGAGGATCCGCTTCATCTGGGTGAAGGCGATCGTCAGGGCGCCTTCGATGCCGGCCGCCCCGCCCGAGAGCCCAGTTCCCGCACCGCGCGGGACGATGGGCACCCGGTGGGCAGCGGCGAGGCGGACGAGCTCGACGACCTCGGCGGTCGTCGTCGGCAGGGCGACGGCGCCCGGGAGCCCGGCCTCGAGGAAGGCGGTCTCGTCGCGGCGATACGACTCGCGGTCGAGCGGGTCGGTGAGGAGCCGCAACCCGGGGAGGCGGTCGCGGATGGCGCCGACGAGGGCCGCCGTCCGATCGGGCGGGACGGTCGGGAGCTCGATGGTGGCCGCAGGCCCGGCCTGACGCTCGTGCACGGCGGGATCGTACCGCGGGCTGGATGCGGGATGCCCGCGGATGCGGGCCGCGCGACGACCGGCGTGGCGAACCCGACGATCGGGCGGGTGACACGGACGGCCGGCCGGCGCAGAATGCCCCCATGACGGCCACCTCGGTCATCGCCCGGCTCGCGCCCGGCCCCCGACGGCGCACCGTGCTTCTCGTGCTGGCCGTGGCCTGGGTCGCCGTCGCCACCGGGCCGGCCTGGTCGTCGAGGAGCCCGACGCCGCCGCTCGCCCCGGGCGCCGACCTCGGGCAGCTCCGGCTCGCGGAAGCGAGTCGCGCCCCGGCATCGACCGGCCTCCGGCTCGAAGCCATCGGCGGCCTCGACGACGAAGCGCCGGGGCCGTCGAGCCCAGCGCGGAAGGCACCGACGACCGCTCCGAGCGGGCCCTCCGGCGAACCGTCGCGCCCGGGGCCCTCGAGCCTCGCCCCCGGCCTCCGGGCCGAGCCGGTCGCCGGACGCGCCGCCGGCCCGGACGATCCGGCCGGCGCCCCGAGCGGCCTCGAGCCGGGAGCCGTCGATCGGACGAGCCTCGATCTCGCCGCGACGTACGCCGTCACGGCGACGATCGGCTGGGCGAGCCGTTCCCTTGCCGTGACGACCCGGATCTCGATCACGAACCGAAGCGGGGGACCCGTCGACCACGTCCTCCTCAACACCGTCGCCGGGCCGCTCGGTCGCCTCCGAGGACTGTCCGTCGAGGTCGGGGGGCGGACCGTCCGGGCAACCCTGGACGACCAGACGATCCGCGTCCCCTTCAATGGGGTCCTCCCCGACGGCGGTTCCGTCGACGTCGTCGTCCGCTACCGGGCGACCGTCCGGTCCGACCTCGCCGGGCCCTCCCACTCGGCCTGGCAGTTCACCCGAACGAACGGGATCCTCGACCTCTACCGCTGGATCCCCTGGTTGAGCCGCGCCCACCCCTTCGCCCGGCCGAACCACGGCGACCCCTTCGTCACCGTCGTGAGCCCGAAGGTGACCCTCGACCTCGTCGCCGACCGGCCCCTCCGCTACGCGATCAACGCCCGGCGGGTCGCCGTCGCCGACGGGGGTCGGCGGCAGCGCTTCGTCGCCGAGCAGGTCCGCGACGTCGTCCTCACGGCAGCCGCGGACCTGCGGACCCTGACCGGCACGGTCGGGCGGACCCGGATCGTCGTCGCGACCCGCCCCGGCGGCCCGGCGGCGACGATGCTCCGGGTCGCCCGCGACGCCGTTCGATCCTTCGAGCGGTTGCTCGGGCCGTATCCGTATCCGACCCTCGTCGTCGCCGAATCGGCCGGCGGGTACGGCGTCGAGGGGCCGGGGATCATCTGGATCCCCCGCGGCATCGAGACGTACCGCCTCCGGTACTTGGTCAGCCACGAGATCAGCCACCAGTGGTTCTACGGCCTCGTCGGGAGCGACCAGGCGACCGACCCGTTCGCCGACGAGGCGGTCGCCGACATGGTCACCCGGTACGTCCTCGGGATGCGCCGCGCACCGCGTTGCACCTCGGGCCGCCTGGACCTGACGATCTACGACTACTCGGCCGCCTGCTACTACGAGCGGATCTACATCGCCGGCGGGAACCTCCTCGACGACCTCCGTCGGCGGATGGGGACCGCGACGTATTTCGCCGCCCTCCGGACGTATCTCGACGCCCACCGCTTCGGGATCGGGAGCACCGCCGAGCTCGTTGCGACCCTCGACGCGGCGACGCCCATCGACGTCCGGTCGTTCCTCGGGCGGCTCCTCCCGAGGCTTCGGGCGGGCGGTCCCTAGGAGCCGGGCGGCACGCCCGGCCGCACGCCGGCCCCCGCACGCCCGCCCCCGGCACCTGCGAGCCGCTCAGCGACCTCACGGATGTCGTCGGCCCGCACGCCGGCCCCCGCACGCCGGCCCCCGGCACCCCCCGTCGCGCGCTACGTGCCGACCCGCCGTTCCGCCGCGAGCGCCTGCGGCATCGTCCGCCACCCGACCGGCAGGCACCGCGCCCACGCCCGCCAGGTCCACGTCAGCCAGGCCGCCACGACCCGCTCCCGCCGTCCCCACCGGATCCCGAACTCGGCCCGGACCGGCTCGGGGAGGAGCCCGAGGGCCGGCCAGAAGACCCAGCCGTACGCCGCCGGAGGGACCGCTTCGAGGAGCGGCCGAACCGTCCGCCCGAGCCGTCCGAGCGGCCCGCCGATCATGAGCCCGTCGGCGAGCGGCCCGAGGGGCGGGGTGAGGATCGCCCGGGCGAGCTCGCGTGCCGTCGGGGTCACGACGATCGGGCCGTCGGGGCCGAGCATCCGCTCCAGATACGCCTCGAAGGCAGCGAGATCCGCCGGCAGGAGCCGCTCCGGAATCCCGAAGGCGAGCCCGACCGCCCGCGTCTCGGCGTAGAAGCGGGCCCGCCGCGCCCGATCGAGCGGTTCGAGCCAGGCGTCGACGGCGACGATCGTCGAGTCGACGAGGGTCGCGTGGACCCAGAGGAGGAGGTCGGGGTCGAGGGCTTCGTAGGCGGACCCGAACCGCGAGCGGGCCGCCGGGTCGAGGATCGGTCCCCGGATCCGGCGGTGGAGCTCGACGAGGCGCCGGACCTCCCGTCGCGCGGCCGCCGGTTCGCCGTAGACGATCGTCAGGTACGAGCGGAGCGTGGCCCGAAGCCTGCGCCACGGGTCCTCCCGGAACGTCGAGTAGGCTGCGACCCCCTCGGCGACGAGCGGGTGGGCGATCTGAAGGAGGAGGGCCCGCGGTCCGGCCCCGAGGAGGAGGACGGCTTCCCGGTTGAGCCGCCAGGCCTCGCTCCCCGGGCCGTACCAGCCGTCGTTGCGCCGGGGTTCGGGCGGCGCCGTCTCGGACCCCGTCAGCGCTCCGCCGGCAGCCGCCCGACGACCCACCAGGCGACCGGGAACGCTGCCCCGGCCAGGGCGAGCTTCAGCATGTCGCCCGGCAGGAAGAGGAGCATCCCCTTCATGACGGCGTCGATCGGCGACATCCCGGTTGCGGCCATGAGCCACGGCACGCCGAAGACGTAGATGACGACGTTCCCGACAGCCATCGCGGCGACCGCCCCGAGGAGGCGTCGATCCCAGCCGAGCTCGGCGAGGCGGCCGACGACCGCCGCCGCGACGGGGAAGCCGAGGAGGTACCCGCCGGTCACCCCGAGCACGAGCCGCCCCTCCTTGAAGCCGAGGATCCGATCGAGCCCGGAGGCACCGTCGGCGTAGACGGGCAGGAGGGCGCCCATGAGGAGGTAGAGCCCGAGGGCCAGACCGCCCCGCCGAAAGCCGAGGGCGCCGCCCACGAGGAGGACCCCGAAGGTTTGCCCCGTGATCGGGACGGGGGTGAACGGCAGATGGATCGTGAAGCGGGCGGCGAGGGCGACGAGGAGTGCCCCGGCGACGATGAGGGCGGCGTGACGGGCGGCGGGCCCGATCCGCTCGCCGATCCGCACCGGGACGAGGAAGTCGGCAATCGTCAGCCCGCGCTCGGCCGCGGGGACGCGGGTGAGGGACGGAACGGAGATCGTCATGCGGCGAATGGTTCCTCCTCGTCACCGGCCGTCGGCCGGCCGGTGAGCCTACGGTCGAAACGACGGCGGCCGACCGAGGCGAGACCGGGTGCCTCCTCTTCCCCCGAGGCTGAGTCTCGCCACGCGGCCACCCGGCAGTCTACCCGAACCGGCGGTCCGTCCACCGCCCCGACGCTCGTCCAAGAACCCGGCAGTCGCTGGGCCCGACAGCCTTACTCGTGGGCGAGCGCCGCGACGATCGGCAGTCGACTCGCCAGGCGGGCCGGGTACGCCGCGGCGAGGACGGCGACGAACGTCCCGAAGCAGCCCGCCAGGACGACGACGAGCCACGGGACCGCCGGTGGCCACGACCCGTTCCCGGGCCCCCGGGCGAGCTCGACCATGAGGAGGCCGGCCCCGACGCCGGCGACGACCCCCAGGAACGACCCGACGAGCCCGAGAACCCCCGCCTCGACGAGGATCGCCCGCCACATCTGGCGCCGGGTCAGCCCGAGGGCCCGGAGGATCCCGATCTCCCGGGTCCGCTCGACGACGCTCATCGTCAGCGTGTTCACGATCCCGAGCCCGGCGACGACGACGGCGACGACGGCGAGCCCGTCGAAGAGCCCGAAGACCCGGTCGAGGGCCGCCGAGATCGCTCCGTGGATCGCCTCGAGCGAGCTCGGTTCGAGGGCGTATTCGCGGGCCGTCGCCTCGACGGCCGCCCGGTCGGGGGCCCGGGCCCCCGGCACGAGCCGGACCGCGAAGGCGTCGGCGCCCTCGACCCCGAAGACCTCCCGCGCCGTCGCCCAGCCGACGAGGATCGCCTCCCCGGCCCGCCCCGGGAGCGAGCGCTCGACGACCGCCGCGACCCGGAGCTCGACGCTCCGCCCGGCGCCGAGGGAGACCGGGAGGGCATCCCCAGGCCGGAGGCCGAGGCGATCGGCGACGGCCCTCGGAACGAGGACCGCCGGCCCCGCGTCGATGGCCGGCAGCGCCTCGGCCCGATCCGGTCCGGCGACGACCCGGAGCCGCCCGTCGGCGAGGAGATCCGCACCGACGACGGCCGCGGCGTCGAGCCGGTAGCCGAAGGCGGCGACGTCGAAGCTCGCGATCGGGCTGACCCGGGCGACCGCCGGCAGCGAGCGGAGCTCCTCGACCGCCGGCTCGTCGAGCCCGACGGGGCGGACCGAGGTGAGGACGAGGTCGCCCGGCACGACCCCTTCGATCCAGGCCGCGGCCGCTCTCCGGGCGTCGCCGGCGACGAGCCCGAGGGCGACGATCATCGCCAGCCCGACCATGAGCGCCCCGGCCGTCACCGCCGTCCGGCTCCGGTCCCGCAGGAGCGCGACCCGGGCGAGCCGCTCCTCGAGCCGGACGGCGAGGGCGAAGGGGAGCCCGGCGAGGCGGCCAAGGGGGCCGAGGAGGAGCGGCGAGACGAGGGTGACGACGAGGAGGAGGGCGTAGACGAGGAGGGCCCGGAGGGCGTCCGGGTCGAGGGGGCCCGTCGGCCAGAGGAGCCAGCCGACGACGGCGACGATGCCGAAGACGAGGACGAGCCACCGCAGGCGGGCCGGACCGAGGGCCGGGCGGCCCCGGGCGGCGACGGCTTCGATCGGCGAGACGCTCCCGGCCCGGAGCGCCGGCTCGAGGCCGGCGACGACGGTGACGACGAGCCCGACCGCCGCCGCCGTCGCCACGATCGGGAGATCGACGGCGAGCGCGTCAAGGCGGACCGGGGTGAGGGCCCGGACCCAGGCGACGACGATCGCCCCGAGGCCGACTCCCCAGACCAGCCCGAGCCCGGAGCCGACGACGGCGAGGACGACGGCCTGGACGACGACGATCCGGCCGACCTGCCCGCGGCTCGCCCCGGCGGCACGCAGGAGGCCAAGCTCGCGGACCCGCTCGGCGAGGGTCATCGAGAGGGTGTTGAAGCTGAGGAAGGCGGCCACGAAGAGGGCGAGGGCCGCGACGAGGGCGGCCATCGACCGCAGGTCGGCCGTCGAGGCCCGGAGCCCGTCGGCGAGGTCGGCGGGCGAGGCGACGACGTACGGCTCGGCGGTGAGGCGCTCGGCGAGACGCCGGCGGACCGTCGCCGGGTCGACCCCGGGCACGACGACGACGTCGACCCGGTCGGCACCGCTCCGGGCGAGGAGCGCCCGCGCCCGCCCGATGGGGACGACGACGGTCCGGCCGGCACCGTCGACGAGCGGGCCGGGGCCGGCCACGATCCCGACGATCCGGACCCGCCCGGCGTCGGGTGGCGCCTCGGGGGCGCCGAGGATCGAGATCGTGTCGCCGACCTGGAGCCCGTCGGCCGCGGCGAGGGGTTCACTCACGAGGGCGACGGCGTCTCCGTCGGCGGCGCTCGCCGACGCCAGGTCGGTCCCCGCCGCCAGGAGCCAGTCCCGGACGAGGGGGTCGCGGACCGGGTCGATCCCGAGGAGCGTGACCGGGGCCGGGAGCGTCCCGCCCGAGCCAGCCGCGGGCGTCAGGTACGTTCGCCGCTCGATCGCCGGCGCCGCAACGGCGACGCCCTCGGTCGAAGCGATGGCCTCGAGGGTTGCTGCCGACAGGCCGACGCCCCGGAAGCCGCCGATCCGGAGCTCCGCCCGCCCGACGATGTCGCGGACGGTCCGATCGACGCCGGCCTCGACGCTAGCGTTCGTCGCCAGGGTCGCAAAGAGGATGCCGACGCCGAGGGCGACCCCGACCGCCGTGAGGGTGGTCCGCAGGGGTCGGGCGACGAGGCTCCGGACGGCGTAGCGGACGAGCCCGGCCATCGTCCCGTCCGCCGGCTAGAGCCCGAGCCGGGCGAGCCGGGCGATGAGCGGCGCCGCGGTGTGGTCGGACCGCCGGCCGAGGGCGATCTCCTCGACGATCCGGCCGTCCTCGACGACGCAGACCCGGTCGGCGTAGGCGGCCGCCTTCGCGTCGTGGGTGACGAGGACGACGGTCTGGCCCTCGTCCTCGGACGACCGCCAGAGGGCGTCGAGGAGCTCCTTGCCGCTCGCGTAGTCGAGGTTGCCGGTCGGCTCGTCGGCGAGGAGGATGGCCGGTCGGGTGACGAGGGCCCGGGCGACGGCGACCCGCTGCTGCTCTCCGATCGACAGTTGATCGGGTCGGGCGCGGAGACGCTCGGTCAGGTCGACGAGCTCGACGACGGTCCGGATCCGGTCGGCGATCTCGCGCCGCCGGGTGCTCGCGCCGGCGATGGTCAGGGGCAGGGCGACGTTCTCGTAGACGGTGAGGAGCGGGATGAGGTTGAAGGCCTGGAAGACGAAGCCGGTCTTCTCGCGCCGGACGCGGGTCGCCTCGTCGTCGGAGAGGCGGTGGATCGGGACGCCGTCGAGGACGACCTCGCCGCTCGTCGGGCGGTCGAGACCGCCGAGGAGGTGGAGGAGCGTGCTCTTGCCCGAACCCGACGGGCCCATGATCGCGACGAACTCGCCGGGCGCGACCGAGAGCGAGACGCCGCGGAGGGCGTCGATGACCTGGGGGCCGATGGTGTAGCGCTTCGTGAGCTCGCGGGCCTCGAGGATCGCTGCCATGGCCCCCGACGATACACGCCGGAGGCCGGCGGCGTCACGCGATGGGCGGTTCGGACGAGGGTTACCAGCCGAAGAAGGAGCCGGCGACGCCGCCGACGATCGTCTCGACGAGGCTCGACGGCCCGAGGCCCTCGACGACGCCGAGGCCGGGCGGTTCGACGGCGGCCGGGACGGGGCTCGGCGAGCCGCTCGGCGGGACGCTCGCGGGCGCGACGGGCGGGAACGTGCCCGGACTCGGCCGGAGGACGTCGTCCGGCGTCGGCGTCGGGGTCGGGGTTGGCGTTGGCGTTGGGGTTGGTGTGGCGACGGGGGTCGGCTTCGGGGTGGCGACCGGGGTCGGCTTCGGCGTCGGCTTTGGGGTCGGCTTCGGGGTGGCGACGGGGGTGGGCTTGGGGGTCGGCTTCGGGGTCGGCTTCGGGGTCGCTGCCGGCGCCGTCGAGCCGCACTTGTCGGCGAAGAGGACCGTCCACATCTTCTTCCCGTTCGGGCCCTTGTAGGCGCCGACGCCGATGACATCCCAGGCCTTGCCGAGGATGTTCTCGCGATGGCCGGACGAGTTCATGAAGGCGTCCTGGATCGCCTGAGTCGCGACGTCGTCGGGATAGTTGTTCCAGCCGATGTTCTCGCCGGCCAACTTGAAGCAATACCCCCGCCGCGAGAGCTCGGCGAAGACCGAGTCGACGCCGCCGTTCGGAGGCGGAACTTCGTGCGAGAAATAGTCGCGGACGATCATGTCCTTGCTCCGCCAGCGAGCGACGTCGGTGAGGACCGAATCCTTCTTGAGGGCCGGCAGGCCGGCCGCCGCTCGGGCCTGGTTCGTCAGGGCGAGGAGCTCGCTCTCGGATTCGGCGCTGAACGAGTTCGCCGCCCAGTCGATGGCCCGGGCCGGGGCGGCCCCCAGTCCGGCACCCAGGAGCGCGACGGCCACGGCCGCGGCGAGATATCCGGGGAGCCGGCGGGCGCGACCTCGGGAGGCCGCGGGGGCGGGGCCGGAGTTCAGCTGGTCGACGCGGGCAGTCGTGGTGGCCATCGATCCTTTCTCGGACGGGGCACGCGGGGACTCGTGCCGACCCCGAGCCTAGGCGGACCACCTCCCGTCGTCAGCCCGCGCGATCGTCCCCGGGAGCGACCGACCGGGGTACCAGGCCGACTCCTGCAAACCGACCAGAACGCCACGCTTCCGCCCCGCCGCCGGCGACGCCCGGTGCGGGCCGGCACCGGGGATGCCCGGGGTGTGGGCCGGCACCGGGGATGCCCGGGGTGCGGGCCGCCGTCCGCGACCGCTCGGCGGATCAGCCCCGCCGGACCGTCCGGCCCACGAGCCGCCCGTCGTGGAGGTCGACGATCTCGTCGGCGACGTCGAGCATGAGCGGGTCGTGGGTCGCCACGATCGCCGTCATCCCCTCGCTGTCGACGAGGGATCGGAGGAGGACCATGATCCGGTGCCCCGTCTCGGTGTCGAGCTGGCCGGTCGGCTCGTCGGCGAGGAGGAGCGTCGGCCGGTTCGCCAGCGCCCGGGCGACGGCAACCCGCTGGCGCTCCCCGCCCGAGAGCTCGTGGGGTCGGTGGGCGGCCCGCTCGGCGAGGCCGACCCGTTCGAGGAGTTCGGCGACCCGGGCCTCCCGCTCGGCCGGCTCGGTGCCGACGAGACGGAGCGGGACCTCGACGTTCTCGGCGGCGGTGAGGATCGGGATGAGGCCGAAGGTCTGGAAGACGAAGGCGACCGCCCGCCGCCGCAGCTCCACGAGCTCCGCCTCGCTCAGCGCCGAGACCTCCCGGCCGTCGAGGAGGACGTGCCCGCGGGTCGGCCGATCGAGGCCGCCGAGGAGGTTGAGGAGCGTCGTCTTCCCACTCCCCGACCGGCCCCGAACGCAGACGAGGCGCCCCGGGGCGACGTCGAGATCGACGTCCCGGACGGCCCGGACGACGCCGCCGGGCGCCGGGTAGTCGCGGCCCAGGCCGACGGCCGAGACCCGAGCGCCGCGCGACCCGCGGTCGTCGGGCCGCGCCGGCGTCCGGACCGGGCCGATCGGAGCGCTCATCGGTCGCCCTCCGCGGCCTCGGACGAGTCGGGCCGCGCTCGTGGTGCCGCCCCCGGGCCGGGCTCGCCCCCCGGCTCCGTCGCCGAGGCCGACCCTGCTGCCGGACCGGAGGGGGCCGGCTCGCCAGGCTGCCCGCCGCCCCGCGCGCGATCGGGCCAGACCCCGATGTGGTCGGTCTCGAGGCGGAGTCGAACCCGGTCACGGAGGGAGAGCGCCTCGATGTGCGCCCGCGGCAGCTGGAGCCGCCCCGCCCGGTCGAGGACCGCGAACTCCTCGGCGACGAGGCGGTGGTCGCCGGCGTCGGTCCGCTCCGTCCAGCGGAGGGTTTCCGTGGCGGTCCGGCCGTCCCGGATCGCCACGGTCCGGCGGACCTGCTCCGAGACGAGCGGATCGTGGGTCACGATGACGATCGTCGTCCCCAGCTCGGCGTTCACCCGCCGAAGAAGCGCGAAGACCTCGGCCGCCGTCGCGCTGTCCAGCTCGCCGGTCGGTTCGTCGGCGAGGAGAACCGGCGGGGCGTTGGCGAGGGCAACGGCGACGGCGACCCGCTGCTGCTCGCCGCCCGAGAGCTCATCGGGCCGATGGCCGGCCCGATCGGCGAGACCGACGAGCTCGAGCAGCTCGCGGGCCCGGCGCCGACGGTCGCGCCGACCGTCGAGGACCATCGGCAGCTCGACGTTCTCCTCCGCCGTCAGGTACGGGAGGAGGTTCTGGCTCGTCTGCTGCCAGACGTGGCCGACGACCCGCCGTCGGTAGGCGGTTCGCCCACGGCCGCTCAGGCGCCCGAGGTCGTGGCCGGCGACGATCGCCCGACCGGCCGTCGGGACGTCGAGGCCGCCGAGGATGTTGAGGAGCGTCGACTTCCCGCTTCCCGAGGGACCGACGACGGCGACGACCTCACCGGCCTCGACGACGAGATCGAGGCCCTGGAGGGCGACGACCTCGATCGGGCCGACGGTGTAGATCCGGACGAGGTTCTCGCAGCGGATGATCGGGTCGGACATCGCCACCTCCAGATCCTGCCCCTTGGGCGTCGTCGTCATGATGCGTCCCCTCACTCCACCTCGCCACGGAGGACCGCCGCCGGCCGGACCGGCCGCTCGACGCGGGCCGCCCACCAGGCCCCGACGACGGCGATGGCGGCCGCTGCGCCGAGGAGGAGGACGAGCCGCTCCGGCTCGATGGTGACCGTACCGTGGAGTTGGGCCGCGAGCCCCGGCGGGAGCGGCCGTCCGATCGCCACCTCGAGCCGCAGCCCCTCGGCCAGGAACGCCTCGAGGACCACCCCGGCCGCCACGCCGAGGAGGCCGGCGACGCCGAGGAGCGGCCCGTACTCGAGGACGAGGAGGCGACGGCGGGCCGCGCCCGGGAGCCCGAGGATCTCCAGGACCCCACCCTCGAGGGAACGGCCGGCCCCGACGACGAGGATCGAGGCCCAGACGAGGACGACCGCGTACCCGCCGGCAAGGAGCGACGCGCCGAGGAGGGCGGCGCCGAGCCCGGCGGCGACGGGCTCGGCGCCCAGGCGCCGAGTCTCGGCGGCCCGCTCGGCGAGGACGAGTCCAGGCCGCTCGGCGACGAAGCGCGCCAGGCCGGGGGCCGCCGACGGATCGGCGGCAACGAAGAGATCGGTCGTCGGCAGCTCGAGCCCCGCCGCCGCCAGGAGCGCCCGGTCGACGACGACGAAGCGACCGTCGGCGGCGGTCGTCGGCACCGAGGGGACGAGGCCGAGGACGCGCAGGGTCACCGACCGGGGGCCGAGGAGGAGGCCGAGGGTCTCGCCGGGGGCCAGCGCGTCCGGTGCCGCCCCCAACGGCTCGCCGACGAGGGCCGGGATCGCGCCGTCGGGTCCGCGGACGTCGAGCTCGGGCGGGAAATCGACCGGGAACGGCGCACCGGCGAGGATCCGCCGGTACGCGCCGACGTCGACGGCGAGGACCTCCACGGGCTCGGCGACGGTCCCCACGACCGACTCGGCCCGGTACGCGCCGGCGACGGCCTCGACGCCGGCGACCCCGCGCGGATCCGTCCCCTCGGGGAGGATGCCGCCGGGCCGGGTGATCCGGAAGTCGGCCCCGACCGCCTGCCAGGCGACGGCGTCGCTCGCCGCTCCCAGCCGGGCGAGGGCCGCGGCCGAATAGCCGCCGACGGTCGTCGCCACGAGGAGGGCGAGGACGATCGGGCCGTGGCCGGAGGCCGCCGCGAGTCGGCGGGCGGCGTGGACCGCGACGAACCCGCGGCCCCTCGCAGCGAGCCGGGCGAGGGGCCGGAGGGCCGGGGGGAGGATCCGGCGGCCGAGGAGACCGAGGGCGAGCCCGAGCAACGCCGGGACCGCGGCGAGGAGCGGGTCGACGGCGCCCCCGCCGGCCCCCTCGACGCCCCCGGTGGCGACCCCCGTCCCCGCCGGCGCCGCGAGCCCACGCGCTCGGAACAGGAACGCGGCGACGATGGCGAGCCCCGCGACGGCGAGCTCGAGAACGCGGCGCCGGGCGGACGGCCGCCGGGTCGCCGGTTCGTCAGCCGCCAGCCGCCCGGCTCCCGGACGAAGCGATCCAAGGCCGGCGAGGGCGGCCGTCGTCGCCGATCCGACGACGAGGACGGCGACCCCGACGCCGAGGGCAACCGGCAGCCGCGGGTCGTCGACGGGAGCCATCGCTCCCCCTGCCGCCCCGGCGGCGAGACCGAGCGGGACGAAGACGAGGAGCCCCTCGCCGATGAAACTCGCCGCCACGTGGATGTTCGAGGCGCCGCGGCCGCGCCACAGGGCGAGGCTGCCGCGCCGCCGGCGGACGGCGAGGCCGGCGACGACGAGGAGGCAGGCCCCGGCCAGGAGGAGCGGGCCCGTCGCCGCCGCCGTCGCTGCGACATCGGCGGTTCCGAAGGCCACCTGTTCGGCCTCCACGATGGCCAGGAGGTTCGTCCGCAGGTTCGTCGGCGTCCCCGTCGGATCGCGGAAGACGGTTCCGAGGCGCCGGAGCCCGACGACGAGGGCGTCGACCCCGCGTGGTGCGAGCCGCTCCGGGTCGACGAGGTAGCGCCAGGTCAGCATCGTCGGCACCGTCTGGTCCCGGGTGGCGGCCATGTACCCCTCGTAGGCGGCGGGGGCGAGGATAAAGCGGACGTCCGCCGATTCCTCGTTCAGGTTCAGGAAGCGCGTCACCGACCGATCGAGGGGCAGGTCGCCGAACCAGTACGGATCGCCGGGATCGACGACCTCGAAGAGCCCGACGACGCGGACGGCGAGTTGGCCGAACCGCCCGACAAAGCCGGTCCCGGCGAGCGGGTCGCTCCGGTCGAGCTCGAGCCGCACGACGTCGCCGACCCCGACCCCGATCGTCTCGGCGGCGGCTCGACCCAAGGCAACTTCGAAGAGCCGGACCGGCGGCAGCTCGCCGATGATCTCGATCTGGAACGTCGTCGGCGGCCAGCCGGGAACCGTCTCGAACCGATCCGTCGGCCACCGTCCGGCGACGAGCCGGAGGTGGCCCTCGACGTCCGGCTGGAAGCGCAGCCGGGCCGCCCGGGGGAACGGCCCCGGGTCGACGAAGACCCAGCGGGGGCTCTCGACGATGACGCTCCGCTCGGCGATGAGGGCCCGGACCGGTTCGGGGAGGCGGGCCTCGAGGGCGGTGCCGACTGCCACGATCGGGGCGAAGGGGTCGTCCGGGCCCGCCTCGATCCGACCGGTCCGGGTGAGCTGGAGGTTCCGACTGGCCGGGGGCGCCGTCGTGAGGGCCGAACGGAGGGCCGTCGCCGCCCACTGCTCGTGAAGCCCCGGGACGAGCCCGAGGACGAAGGCCGAGACGAGGACGAGGCCGGCGAGGCTCACCGTCGAGGCTCGCTCCGAGCGCCAGCGCAGGAGGGAGAGCTGGAGCCACCGCATCGGCTCAGATCTCCGTCGCCCGGATCGTCGCCGCCGGCTCCAGGTGGGCCGTGCGGCGGTCGAGGAGGAAGGCCGTTGCGGCGAGGACGAGCGGCGCTCCGAGGACGAGGACCGCGATCGTCGGCCAGGGGACGGCGACGACGACCGGCGGAACGGGAGGCAGCCCCTCCGGGGTCAGGACGAGGGCCGGCAGGACGAGCCAGGCGAGGAGCGCCCCGATGCCGATGCCGGATCCGAGGCCGGTCAGGAGGAGTGCCGATTGCTCGAGGGTCAGCCAGGCGACCACGTTCCACCTCGAGAGCCCGAGGGCCCGAAGGACGGCGAGCTCGGTCGCCCGTTCGTCGGCCGCCGCGACGGCGCCGAGCACGACGCCGAGGATCGCGAAGACGAGCCCGGTGAGGCTCGCCAGGACGAGGGCACCGATGAGCCCGACGGCGATCGGATCGCGGAGCAGCGCCGCCGCCCGGGCCTCGCGCCCGACGACCTCGGCCGGAGCCGTCGGGCCGGCGGCGATGGCGGCCAGGGCCCCAGCCTCGTGCCCCGGCTCGACCGCGAGCCACCACTCGTCGATGTCGGTTCCGGACCGGGTGGCGGCGAGGGCGGCGAGCTCGAGGCTCGGGCCGTCGACGACGGCGAAGGGGCGGGCGGGGTCGAGGGGCGCGAACCGCTCGACGACGGCGACGATCCGGAGGCGGGTCGCCAGTCCGAGGGAGTCGATCGGGAGGACGTCGCCGACGTCGACCCCGGCCGCATCGGCGAGGGACCGGTCGACGATGGCGGGCAGATCCGGGACGGACGGCAGCGCCGGAGCGAGATCGAAGGTCGTTCCGGGTTCGGTCACCGGGAGATCGGGGCGCTCGAGATCGCCGCCGATGAGGATGCCGCCGCTGTTCTCGGGCACGACGAGGGTGATCCGGCCCGGCGCCGAAGGATCGGTCGGATACGGCACGCTCACCGCGGCGCCGAAGCTCGGCGGGTTGATCCGGGTCCACGACCAGCCGGGAGCCGGGACCTCGAGGCGCGCGAGCGGCGCCCCGGCATCGCCCGGCCCGGCGAGCACCTCCCGAAGCTCGATCGTCCCGACGACCTGGACGTAGCCGGGCGGGTAAACGGCGAGTCCGATGCCGACGAGCCGGAGCGGACCGGCCGGCTCGACGTGGGCGCTGCCGCCCGCCGCCGGTCCGCTCGGGAGCTCACCCCCGAGGGGGACGTCGACGAGCTGCTCGCCCCCGGCAGCCGAGATCCGCGGCCCTTCGAGTCGAACGAGCCGCCCGTGGCCGTCGAGAAGGCGAACCTCGACCACGAATTCCGGCGCTCCGGCCGCCGGGAAGCCGGGGACCTCGGCGACCTCGAGGCGGGCGTCGACGACGAGCCGGAGTCGGACGCTCCCCGGCGGGAGCTCGATCCCGGGGGCCGACGGTCGACCCGACCGAAGCGCCTCGAGGGCCCCGAGGACGGCCGGTCGCTCGGGATCGTCGAGGCCCGCGAGGGCGCCGCCCACGACCTCGGGTTCGATCCCCACGAGCTCGGCGTCACGGACGCTTCGGCCGGCGTCGAAGGAGCGGCGGGTGACCGCGCTCGCGGCGGTGACGCCGTCGAGCCGCCCGTACCAGGCGCCGGCCAGCCACTCCGGGGCGCGGGGATAGTCGGGGGCGACGATCCGGATCCCGGCCGCCGCCTGATAGGCCGCCTGGTCGCGCTGGGAGCGCTCCCAGGTCCCGGCATAGGCCGCCGCGAGCGTCGTGACCCCGGTCGCGAGCATGACGAGGAGGGCGAGGCGGAGGAACCGGAACGGCCGTCGGGCAACCTGGCGCGCCGCGAGGGCGAGGACGGCGCCCCGCCGGCGGCCGGCGAGCCATTGGCCCGCCTCGGTAAGGCGGGGCACGACTCTCAGGGCGACGACGGCCCCACCGAGGAGGCCGATCGCCGGGCTGGCGATGAGGACCGGATCGAGGCCGACCGCCTCGCTTCGGCCGACGAGCGGACCGCCCGCCCGCCGGAGCTGCCAGACGGCGATCGCGGCCGCGACGACGATCACGACGTCGAGCCCCAGCCGCACGACGAGGCTCGCCCGTCCGGCCCGGGCCACCTGGGCCCGGACGACGGCGAGCGACCCCCCGAGGACGCTGCCGGGTGCGACGAGGGCGGTCGCGACGACGGCCGCCCCGATCGTCGCGAGGGCGACGAGGGCCGCCACGTCGGGGTCGGGCGGTGCCCCGGTGAGGAGGCCCGCGGCGCCGAGAGGTCCGAGGGAGCCCACGATCCGGACGACGCCGTAGGCGGCGAGCGGCCCGAGGACGACGACGGGCAGGGCGACGACCGTCGCCTCGAGGAGGGCGAGGCGGGCGACGTGCCAGGCGCCGGCGCCCCGCGCCCGGAGGAGGACCGCCTCGCCAACCCGCCGGTCGGCGAGGAGGGCCGAGAGGAGGAGGACGCCGTAGAGGGCGAGGACGGCGAGCTCGATCGTCACGATGAGGACACCGGCCCGGCCGACGAGGGCGATCCGTGCCTCGGTCCGGAGGGCGTCGGCGAGGCCCAGGGTGAGGGTCGGTGCCCGGTCGCGCGGCAGGGCCGCCGGCAGCCTCGTCGCGAGGGCCGCGACGTCGTCCGCGACGGCGGCGGCGTCGGCGGCTCGGATCGTGTCGAGGTCCGGGACCGCCGTCCACTCGAGATCGAGGGTCTCCGCCAGCCTCGAGACGTCGCCGAGGGCCGCGAGGGCCGGCCCGACCGCTGCCCCGGGACTCGCGCCGGCGTCGACCACCAGCGGCGCGGCGGCCCAGCGCGGGTCGCTCGCTTCGGGACGCCAGAGGCCGGTGACGACGAGGGTGACGGGCGTCGCCGGACCCGCGGTCGCCGCGAGGCGATCGCCCGGTCCGAGGCCGAGCCGGGCGGCGACCTCGACCGGGAGGGCGACCTCGACCACCGCGGCGTTCGCCCCACTGCCGGCGGCGCCGCTCCGACCCGCTCCCTGACCCGCTCCCAGGCCCGCCGGCCAGCGCCCCGCCGCGAGACTCGCCCGGCTCGAGAGCGTGGCGTCGCCGGCGACGATCGAGAGGGCCGTCGCATCCGACCGGTCGCGAAGACCGACGACGGTCCGGGCCGCCAAGCCCACGCCACCGCCCGCCCGGGCGATCGCCCGCTCGAGCTCGCCTCGGACGACGGCGTCGAGGGATTCGAGGGCCTCGCCCGGAGCCAGAAGCCGGGCGCGGATCGCCCGTTCGTCGGCGGGCCTGGCGAGGAGTGCCCGCCGCAGGCCGCCGTCGGCGACGGTGTCGGCATAGAGGACGCCGGCGGCGAGGGAGCCCGCCGCCGTGAGGACGAGGATCGCCGAGACGAGGGCGGTCGTGGGACCGGCCTCGATCCGGCGAAGGGCGATCCGGAGCAAGCCGCTGGGGCCGATCAAGGCGCTCACCTCCGCTCCCGCCCCGGCCGCGCGCCGCTCGCTCGGAACGCGCAGCCGGCGGAAGTCGCGCCACGGTCGAGGGTGCGGTCGCGACCCACGGACCGTGTCCACCGCACAATACCGGCAAACGCCCCGGGATGTTCGTGGCGGGCCTGCCGGCGGGGCGCGATCGCCGGCCGCTGCAGGCCCGCGGCCCTTCCGGGTAGACTGTCGGACGCCGCGCGGGTCCCGGTCGCCCCCCGCCACAGGGGGCCGTCCCGAGTGCCGATCGACCGCCGCGCCGGCACCCTCGGCGGTGGCCTTAGCTCAACCGGCAGAGCATCGGATTGTGGCTCCGAAGGTTAGGGGTTCGATCCCCCTAGGCCACCCCACGCCGCCGCATCGCGCGCCGAATCCGAGCGAACCGCGAGGCGCGGCCCAGCGAGTCGGCTGCCCCGTCAGAGCGGCGATGACGTCGGAGTCCTTGTCGGAGGGCCGGCGACGGAGCGGACCCCGACGGGCACGCTCCCACCCGGTCCGCCGCGCCCCGAGCCGGCCCGGTCAACGACCTCGCGAAGGGCGGCGTGCGCAGCGTCGGTCGCCAGCTTCGTCCCCGGCGAACGCCGCCGCCGGGGGCGACGTGTCCAGACCGTACCGTCGAGTGGCGGCGCGCCATCGAGAAGACGCACGATGCTCGCGACTCCTGCGCAGCACGGCAAGCGGTGGACCGCTGCCTCCAGTCCGGCATACCCGTCCCTCGCGACGGCCGCCCGCTGTTCCGTTCGACCGAAGCTCGTCCCGGTCCCGGCCTCACCCGCATGGCAGCCGCACGGCCGCCCAGCTGGTCGGTTCGCCCGGCGATTCTCCTGGTTACTCGCGGTGGTGGTAGAGCGCGCGACGGGCCCCGAGATTTCCACGTCCTCGGAGCGGTGATCGTGCTCGGGCGCCCTCGGCGGGGCAGCGATCCGGGGCTCTGGAGTTCCGAATTACTCGCGGTGGTAGTGAAGCGCGCGACGGGCCCCGAGATTTTCACGTCCTCGGAGCGGTGATCGTGCTCGGGCGCCCTCGGCGGGGCAGCGATCCGGGGCTCTGGAGTTCCGAATTACTCGCGGGGTGAGTACCGTGGAAGAACCGACTCCCGGTCTACTACCCCGGCGAGTATCCGAGAATTCCGGCCGGCTCCGGCGGGCGGCGTACTACCACCACGAGTAACCGAGAATTCCGGCCGGCTCCGGCGGTCGGCGGTCCGCGACGGGGCGACCGAGCCCCACGCAGTTCCGGCTCCCCTCGCTCGCGCTCATCCCCTCGCCGCCGGGGGCGTACGCCTCGGCACGGACGACGCCGCGGGGCCCTGCTCGCCGAGCCGGCCGCCCAACGGGTGTCACGCGTCCTCGTCGGCGCGATGGCGGCCGGAGCGTCCGGCCGGCGGCCTTGCGCCGGCGCCTGCCACAGGTCGAGCGCCGTGGGCGCGGACCCCTTGACGTTTCGGGATTGGTCTATACAATCGCGCCAATTCTGGCCGTCGCCCGAGGCGACGGCGTCCCGACAACGAGGAGAGGGAAGGTGCACAGCCGCCCAACACGAGCGTCGGTCGCCCGGGGCCGCCCCGTCGCCCCGCCGCGCGCGCCTGCCCGTCCCGCCCGAACCCTCCCCGTCTACCTCCAGATCGAGGAGGAGCTCGCCGAGCGGATCGAGGCCGGGGAGCTCGCCCCCGGCTCCCGACTGCCGACGGAACGCGAGCTCTCCGGAGCCCTCGGCGTCAGCCGGATGACGGTCCGGGCAGCCCTCGCCCGCCTCGAGCAGCGGGGCCTGATCCGGCGCCTCCAGGGGAGCGGCACCTTCGTCGCCGAACCGAAGCTCCGCCAGGACACGAGCCACCTGCGATCCTTCTTCGAGGCCTCCCTCGGCCAGGGCCTGGTGCCGGCCAGCCGTCTCATCGAACGGGCCGAGATCCTCGCCACCCGGCACCTCGCCCAGGAGCTCGACCTCCGGGTCGGCGAGCCCGTCTACAAGGTCGTTCGGGTCCGCTCGGTCGCCGGCGTCCCGGTCGTCCTCGAGACGTCGTTCTTCCCCGCCCGGATCGTGCCCGGCCTCCTTGACCTCGATCTCGAGGGGTCCTCCATCTACCGGCTCATGGAGCAGCGCTACGGCGCCCGCCCCGTTCGCGCCCGTCAGGCGCTCGAACCCATCGCCGCCGGGACTCTCGAGGCCGAGCTCCTCGGGGTCGCCGCCGGTAGCCCCCTCATGCTCGTCGAGCGGACCGCCTGGGATGCCGGCGGCCGGGCCGTCGAACACGCCCGCGACCTCTATCGCGGCGACCGGAGCCGCTTCGTCGGCGAGCTGACGCTGTGATCCGGAAGCGGACGGGAGGTGCGATGACGAGCTAGGGCAGCGACCGCGTCCTGTCGGCGGACCGATCCGCCGGCGTCCTCCCATGAGGGTTCGAGGAGGGAGAACACGTGACTGCCATCGCCACCCCGACTCCCCGTCTCTTCGTCCGAAAGACGTCCGGTCTCATCCGGACCATCGGCGTCGGCGGCGCCATCGTCTTCGGCGTCCACTGCATCAGCCTCTCGTCGTCGGGGATCCTCACCTTCTACTCGGTCCCCGGCCTCTGGCCCGGCGCGAACATCCTCGTCGTGCTCACGCTCTCGGCGATCCTCTGCGCGATGCACGGCTACACGTTCAGCCAGATCGGAGCCGCCGCCCCGAGAGCCGGCGCCGACTACACGCTGGCGAGCCGGACCCTGAGTCCCTGGCTCGCCTTCCCGGCGAGCTTCGCCCTCGTCCTCTTCAGCGGCCTCGTGGCCGGGAGCCTCATCGCCTGGATCCCGACCGTCGCCCTGCCGGCCTTCCTCCGGGCCACGGGGATCCTCTACGCCCAGTCGTGGGCGACGGACCTGGCGACGTTCTCCCAGAGCCAGGCCGGGATCCTCGTCTTCGGGACGGCCGGGGTTCTCATCACCCTGATCAGCCTCTTCTTCCCGACCCGGACCGTCGTCCGGGTCATGGGGATCGGCTTCGTCCTCGGCCTCGCCGCCTGGGCCGTCATCCTCTTCGCCTTCGCGACCGGCTCGGCAGAGACGTTCCAGACGAACTGGGACAAGTACGTCCCGGGCGGGCCGTACGCCCAGGTCATCCCGACCGCCGAGGCGAACGGGCTCGTCTTCGACCGGAGCTTTGCGAACACGGCGATCGCCGGCCTCATCATGGGCTTCTGGATCTTCTACGGCTACTACATCCCGACCTTCTTCGCCGGGGAGGTGAAGGAGGCGCCGCGAACGCTCCTCTGGGGGGCCTGGGGCTCGCTCGCCGTGACCTGGGCGATCTTCGCCGGCGGCGTCCTCCTCTTCACCCGCTTCGTGCCCCAGGACTGGATGGCGGCCGAGGGCTACCTCTTCATCAACGGGGTCGAGAACTTCGACTCGAATCCGTTCGTGACCTTCTACGCCTCCGTCCTCCAGCCGAACGTCATCTTCTTCCTCATCATGGCGGTCGGCTTCATCTACACGCTCATCAACCTCGCCCAGACGTACTTCTTCTACGCCAGCCGGATCATGTTCGCCTGGTCCTTCGACCGGATCGTCCCCGAGTGGATCTCGAACGTCCACGCCGAGACCGGCAGCCCCCGGAACGCCGTCCTCCTCATCGCCGTCCTCGCCGAGCTCGGCGTCCTCGCCTCGGCCTTCTATTCGGCCCTCTTCGTCCAGCTGAACTTCGTCTTCTACGCCGCGATCACGATGATCGTCCCGATCGTCGCGGCGATCGTCTATCCGTACCGCAAGCGCCACCTCTGGGAGCAGGGTGCCGGGCACGTGAAGGCGATGCTCTTCGGCCTCCCGTCGATGACCGTCGTCGGGATCGGGACCCTCGCCTTCATCCTCCTCCTCGTCGCCTCGCCGTTCCTCTGGCCGGCCGTCGGCTTCGGCGACCAGCAGGGCCAGGCCCTCGCCATCTTCGGCGTCATCGTCCTGGCCGGGGTCCTCATCTTCGCCGCGGCCCGCTGGTACCGGCAGAGCCGCGAGGGGATCGACATCATGGCCACCTTCCAGGAGATTCCGCCGGCCTGAACTGTTGCGGCGGGCCGGTGGGACCCTCCCCGAGGCGCCCCCGCCGGCCCGCCGCCCCCCGACCCCCCAAGCGAACGGAGCCCGCCCACCGATGCCGTCCCTCTTCCGCCGCGCCGACCGACCCGGACCCACCGGCCACATCCGGATCATCCAGACCGCCGACCTCCACGGCTCGAACGCCGCCTTCCGGAAGTTCCTCGCCGCCGCCCGGCAGCACGGGGCGAACCACGCGATCATCACCGGCGATCTGACCGGCAAGGCGATCGTCCCGATCATCCGCCAGAACGGCCGATACGAGGCGTGGCTCTTCGACAACCGCGAGGTCATGGAAACCGAGGCCGAGCTCGAGCGCTTCCGGACCCGGGTCGGCGACGTCGGGATGTACGACCACGTCTGCGACCCCGACGAGGCACGGGCCCTAGCGGCCGACCCCGAACGGCTCCACGCCCTCTTCGTCGAGAAGATGAACGGCCGACTCCGGGAGTGGCTGACTCGGGCCGCCGAGGTCCTCGCCCCGGCCGGCATCCCCCTCTGGGTCATTCCCGGCAACGACGACGATCCCTCGGTCGACCCCGTCCTCGCCGAGAGCGAGTACGCCCGGAACGTCGATCATCAGGTCGTCGAGCTCGACGAGCGGCACGAGCTCGTCAGTATGGGCGACACCTCGATGACCCCCTGGGCCTGCCCGCGCGACTACCCCGAGGAGCACATGGAGCGGGTCGTCGCCGACCTCTTCGGCCGGGTCCGCAACCCCGCCGGCGCGGTCGTGAACATGCACTGTCCGCCGCGCGACACGAAGATCGACCAGTGCCCGGCCCTGACGAAGGACCTCCGGATCGAGTACGAGGCCGGCCAGGTCCTCATGACTTCGGCCGGGTCGGCCGCGATCCGACAGGGCCTCGAACGGCTCCAGCCGGTCCTCTCGCTCCACGGCCACATCCACGAGGCCCGGGGCGTCCATCGGATCGGCCGGACGCTGTGCCTCAATCCGGGCTCCGAATACGCCGAGGGGATCATGAAGGCGTCGATCGTGAACCTCGAGCCGACCCGGGTCAAGGGCTACATCCTCATCAGCGGATAGGAGCGTCGATGGGCGACCGACGGGAGGCGCGCGCGTGAGCGGCGAGACCAGCTACCCGGCCGATATCCTCGGCGGCCACGCCCGCCGGGTCATCGAGGCGGCAGCCGCCGCCGGCGTCCTCCTCCGACTCACCGGCGGGCTCGGCGTCCTCGCCCGTAGCCGAGATCTCGGCGGCCTCGATCTGGCGGGGCGCCCCTTCCACGACATCGACCTCGTCGGCCGACTCCGCGACGTCCGCCGCCACGACGGGCTCTTTGCCGATCTCGGCTACGAGGCGGACCGGGCCGTGAACACCCAATTCGGGACCGTTCGCCGCGTCTACCACCACCCCGACGGCTTCCACGTCGACCTCTTCCTCGATCGCCTGGAGTTCTGCCACCGGATCGACCTCGAGGGGCGCCTCGAGCTCCACCCGGCGACCCTCGCCCCGGCCGACCTCCTCCTCGCCAAGCTCCAGATCGTCGAGCGGAATCGAAAGGACCTCGTCGACGCCGCACTCCTGCTCCTGAACTTCGATCTCGTGCCCGGCGACCCGACGGCGATCGAGCTCGACCGGATCCTGGCGATCACCGCCGACGACTGGGGCTTCCACACGACCGCTCGCGACTTCCTCGACATCCTCGAGGCGAGCCTGCCCGGGCTGGGCTTCGCGGGGGACGCCCAGGCCCGGATCGGCGACCGGCTCCGCCAGCTGGCGACGGCGATCGACGCCGCTCCAAAGTCGCTCCGCTGGCGGGCTCGCGACCGGATCGGTCGCCGGGTCCGCTGGTACCGGGTCGTCGAGGAGGTGCTCTGATGCCGCGCGGACGCGCCTCGACGCTCCGCGCCGACGAGCCGGTTTCTTCGCCTCGCTCCGAGCGGGCGGCCGTCGTCGTCATCGGCGGCGGCGTCGTCGGCTGCGCGATCCTCTGGGAGCTCGCCGAGCGCGGCATCCCGGCGCTCCTCGTCGAGAGGGAGCCGGATCTCTGCGAGGGGACCTCGAAGGCGAACAGTGCGATCGTCCACACCGGCTTCGACGCCCGACCCGGGACGGTCGAAGCGGCGATGCTCCGCCGGTCGGCGGCCCGCTGGCCGTCGCTGGTCGAGCAGCTCGGCGTCCCCTTCCTCCCCGTCGGGGCGATCATGCTCGCCCGGACGCCCGACGCCCTCGCCCACCTCCGGCGGGTCGTCGAGCCGAACGGCCGGGCCCTCGGGGTCGACGTCGCGCTCCTCGACCGGGACGAGGTCCGGGCCCTGGCCCCCTACGTCGCCGACGACGTCCTCGGCGCCCTCTCGATCTCCGACGAGGCCGTGATCGATCCGTTCTGGCTGACCCGTGCCTACGCCGAGGCGGCGATCGCCGGCGGGGCGGTCGTCCGCCTCGGACGGACCGTGGTCGGTCTCGAGGTCGAGCCGCGCCGGGTCCGTATCCGCCTCGACGATGGCGGCGTCATCGTGGCCGACCAGGTCGTCGATGCGGCCGGGATCGACGCCGATGCGGTGGCCGCCCTGGCCGGCGAGCGGAGCTTCTCGATCCGGCCGCGGAAGGGCCAGTTCCTCGTCTCCGAGGAGACCTTTGGCGTCGATCGGATCGTCCTCCCGGTGCCCGGCCCGATGGGCAAGGGGATGCTCGTCACCCCGATCGTCTTCGGCGGGCTCCTCCTCGGCCCGACAGCCGTCGACGTCGACGACAAGCGCGATCTCGGCGTCGACGCCACCGACCGGGAGCGGATCCTCGCCGCCTGCCGGGCGATGGTGCCGGCCCTCGCCGACGCGGTCCCGATCCGGCAGTTCGCCGGGCTCCGCCACGTCAGCTCCGAGGGCGACTTCATCCTCCGGCCGGCGCGGGTGTCGGACCGGCTCTTCCTCGCCGCCGGGGTCCGCTCGACGGGGATCTCGACCTCGCCGGGGATCGCGGAGTTCGTCGCCGACGCCGTCGTCGCCCTCCGCGGCTGGCGGCCGCGGACGCGCCGCAGACTCGCCCCGCCGCCCCTCGAGCTGCCCGAGGCGCCCGGTCCCGTCGTCTGCCTCTGTCGGTCGATCGCCGAGGGCGAGATCGTCGCCGCCGCCCGACGCCCGACGGCGCCCCGGACCCTCGATGCGCTGAAGCGGCGCGGCGGCGCCACCTTCGGGGACTGCCAGGGCAACCTCTGTGCCGTCGAGGTCGCCCGGATCCTGGCCCGGGAGCGTCACGTCCCGCTCGCCGCCATCGAGAAGCACCGCCGCGGCTCGTGGTTGTGGCGCGAACCCGACCCGGGACGGGCGCCGTCCGTCGAGCGCGAGGCGACCGCCCGGCGACCGGCCTCCGACAACCGGCTTGAGCCCCCCGGACCGTCCTGGGACGTCGTCGTCGTCGGGGCCGGCGCCGCCGGGAGCGGGGCAGCGGGGGCGGCCGCCGAGGCGGGCCTCGACGTCCTCCTCGTCGACCGCGAACGGCTGTCGACCCGGGTCGGGCCGGAGGTCGGGGTCGCCGCTTGCTTCGGGGCCACGGTCGTCGGGCTCGAACCCGCATCCGACGGCTGGCGGCTCGCGATCCAGCTGGCATCCGGGCCGCGGTCGATCGGGGCCCGAGCGGTCGTCCTCGCCAGCGGCGCCTACGTGGCTCCGCGCGAGCACCGCTCGATCGCCGGCCCCCGCCCGGCCGGCGTCATGACGAGTGACCTCGCCCGGCGGATCCTCGATGCCGGGCTCCTGCCCGGCGAGACGGTCGGGCTCGTCGGGACCGCCCACGCCGAGGGGCTCGTCGAGCGCCTCGAGGCGGCCGGGGTCCGGGTCGTCCGACTCCCCGAGGCCCCCGACGCCGTCGCCGGCGAGGCGCGTCTGACGGCCGTCCGGGTCGCCGGCTCCTGGGTCGCCCTCGACACCCTCATCCTCGCCGACCGGCTCGTGCCCCAGACGTTTCTCCTCCGGACGGTCGGCCTCGCCGACGGACGGCCCGGCGTCCCGGCCCCGGTCGACGAGCTCGGCCGCCTGCCGCTCGAGGGGCTCTGGGCGGCCGGCTGCTGCGTCCGCCCCGACCCGACCCACCAGCGATGCGCGGCGGACGGGACGGCCGTCGGGCGGCGGCTGGCGGCCGCCCTCCGGCCGGCGGTCGGCCCCGCGGGCGCCCATCCCGATCGCCGGTGAGCGAGCTCCTTCGGGATCGGATCCGGGTCGCGGTGCCGCCCGCGGCGATCTGGGCGATCGTCGACGACGCCGGCGCCCTCGGCCGCGTCCTCCCGGGTGTCGAGACCATCGAAGCCCGCGGGCCGGGGGCGTTTGCGGCCACGCTCGCGGCGAAGATCCAGTTCCTGACGATCCGCGCCGACGTGGAGGCGACCCTCGAGCGGACGGCGCCGAGTCGGGCGCGACTCCGGCTCGCCGGCCGGCCGCGGGGCCTCGTCGGGACGTTCACGGCCGAGATCCCCTTCGAGGTTCGGGCGGCGGCCGACCCGGTGGGCGGTTCGGAGGCAAGCGAGGTCGAATACGCCGTCGACCTGGCCGTCGGGGGCCGCCTCGCGGCGTTCGGCGCCCCGCTCCTGCGCGACACCTTCCGGCGCCAGGTCGCGATCCTCGTCGCGAACGTCGAGGCCGAGCACCGCCGCGAAACCCACGAGACGCCGGCCGGGCAGGCCGCCCCGGACCCCCAATGAGCGCCGATCTCATCCTCGCCGTCGACCAGGGGACGACCTCGACTCGGGCGATCGCCTACGACCGGGCACTCTCGGTCGTGGCCCAGGCGGCCGTGCCGCTCGAGACCCGCCACCCCCGACCGGACTGGGCCGAGCAGGACCCGCTCGAGATCCTCGATTCCGTCGTCGAGACCGTCACCCGGGTCCTCGACGCCGTCGGCGGGCGGGCGCGGATCGCGGCTGCGGGGCTCGACAACCAGGGCGAGAGCGTCGTCGCCTGGGAGGCCGACACCCTCGTCCCGCTCTCCCCGGTCGTCGTCTGGCATTGTCGCCGCTCGCTGCCGATCGTCGAACGGCTCCGGGCCGCCGGCGCCGAACCGGCCGTTCGGGAGCGGACGGGCCTCCCCCTCGACCCCTACTACTCGGCCGGCAAACTCACCTGGCTCCTCGAGCACGTCCCCGCCGTCGGCGCGGCCGCCCGGCAGGGGACCCTCCGGGTCGGGACCGTCGACGCCTGGCTGACCGCCCGCCTCGACGAGGGACGGGCCCGGACCGACCCCTCGACCGCCTCGCGGACGCAACTGTTCTCCCTGAATGAGCTCGACTGGGACCCCGAGCTCGGCCGGCTCTTCGGCGTCCCCGAGGCCGCCCTGCCGGCCATCGTCCCGACGGCCGGTGACCTCGGCGAGCTCCGCCATCCGCGCTGGGGCGGCCCGCTCCCGCTCCGGGCCCTCGCCTGCGACCAGCAGGCCGCCCTGGCAGGACACGGCGGCTTCGAGCCGGGAGCGCTCAAGGCGACGTACGGGACCGGCGTCTTCGTCGTCGGCAACGCCGGCGACCGCCGCCGCGCCGACCCCACCCTCGAGACGTCGGTCGGCTGGCGCCTCGCCGACGGCAGCCTGGCCACGATCCTCCAGGGCGGCGTCTTCACGGCCGGGGCATTCATCGACTGGCTCCGCGACGATCTCGGCTGCATCGCCGATCCGAGGGAGACCGAGACCCTGGCCCGGAGCGTCCCCGACACCGGCGGCGTCGCCGTCCTGCCCGCCCTCGCCGGCCTGGGTCCGCCGTGGTGGCGGCCCGACGCCCGGGCCGTCGTCCGGGGCCTGTCGGCCGGGACGGGCCGCGCCCACCTGGTCCGGGCCAGCCTCGACGGTCTCGCCCACCTCGTCGCCGATCTCGTCGAGGCGATGATCCCGGCCCTCGGGACCGGCCCCGACCGTCTGCGGGTCGACGGCGGGCTCACCGCGAACGGCTACCTGGTCAGCCGCCAGGCCGACGTCCTCGGGCTCCCCGTCGAGGTCGCCGCGGCCGAGGAATCGACGGCCCTCGGGATCGCCGGGCTCGCCGGCCTCGGGGCCGGGCTCCTCGGCGTCGAGGCGATCCGGCGGGCGAACCCGGTTCGCGCCCGGTTCGAGCCGGCCCTTTCCGACGCCGCC
>JBHOQO010000079.1:0-43664 GCA_042408925.1 Chloroflexota bacterium
GGGCGAGGAGGATGAGGGACCGCCGGCCGAGGAGCCGGCGGAGGCCGAGCGGACGCCCGGCAGCGACGGCGACGCGCATCCGGAGGTCCTCCCTACTGACCGAGCGATTGGCCCCCGAAGGGCTGGTAATGAGCGTTCCGCCGCCGCCGTTCGGTGCTGTCCATCGCATCCTCCCCATGATCCGACGGGCGGTTGCGCCAGAAGCAGGCTAGCACCCCCCGACATTTCGTCAAGCCCCCAGCGACCAGTTCGTCCAGCTCGATCGGCACGGCCGACAGGGAGGTGGAACACGGATCCCTGCACGGGTGCACGCAATCCGAGCGTGGCGCCGGTATCGCTCCGTACCCTTCGAGCGATGTCCCGGATCGCCTTCGTCTTCCCTGGCCAGGGCTCCCAGGCCGTCGGCATGGGCGCCCGCCTCGCCGCCGCCTCCCCGGCCGCCGCCGCCGTCTTCGCCGCCGCCGACGCGGCCCTCGGCGAGCCGATCAGCCGGATCGCCCACGAGGGGCCGGAAGACCTCCTGAACCAGACCGAATACGCCCAGCCGGCCCTCCTCGCCTGCTCCATCGCCTTCCTGGAAGCCCTTCGGGAACGCTGGGCCGGCCTCGGCCTCGAGCCGCCGGCACCCGCCTACGTCGCCGGCCACTCGATGGGTCAGTACAGCGCCCTCGTCGCGGCCGGCAGCCTCGACCTCGCCGACGCCGTCCGCCTCGTCCGCGAGCGCGGCCGCCTCATGCAGCGCTCCGCCGGCGGCCGTCCCGGCCGGATGGCGGCGATCATCGGCCTCGACGAGGCCCGCCTCCCCGAGCTCCTCGCCCGAGCCGCCGAGCAGGGCGTCATCGGGGTCGCCAACCGGAACGCGCCCGGCCAGGTCGTCATCTCCGGCGAGGCCGCGGCCGTGGCGGTGGCAGCGCGGATCGCCAAGGACCTCGGGGCCAGGCGGGCGGTCGAGCTGCCGGTGTCGGTCGCCGCCCACTCCCCGCTCATGGCCGAGGCCGCCGAGGGGATGCGCCGGGCCCTCGCCGCGGTCGAACTCCGCGATCCGCAGCCGCCCCTCCTCGCCAACGCCGACGCTCGGGTCATCGCCACCGGCGCCGACGCCCGGACCGAGCTCGTCGGCCACCTCACGACCGGCGTCGACTGGATCGCCGTCGTCGAGCGGATGGCCGCCGACGGCGTCACGACCTTCGTCGAGATCGGCCCCGGCCGGGTCCTCTCCGGCCTCATCCGGCGGATCGTCCCCGAGGCGACGGTCCTCGCCACCGACGACCCGACCGCCCCCGACGGCCTCGCCGTCCCCTTCGTCCCCGTCGCGACCTGAGAGAGGAGCGACCCGCCGTGCGCCCACCCGACTATGCTCGCCGCGTCGTCGTCACCGGCCTCGGGGTCATCAGCCCCGTCGGCAACGACAAGGACACCGCCTGGTCGAACCTCGTGAACGGCGTGTCCGGGATCGGGGAGATCACCCGCTTCGACGCCTCCCGCTACGAGCAGCGGGCGGCCGGCGAGGTCAAGGACTTCGATCCCACCGCCTGGCTCGACCCGAAGGCGGTCCGCCGGAGCGAGCGGAGCCTCCAGTTCGGGGTCGCCGCGGCGAAGCAGGCCCTCGCCGACAGCGGCTTCGAGATCACCGACGCGAACCGGACCGAGGTCGGCGTCGTCTTCGGCTCGGGGGCCGGCGGCCAGACGCTCATGATCGAGAACTGGGTGACGCTCCGCGAGAAGGGCCCCGCCCGGGTTGCCCCGACGTTCATCGCCAACAGCCTCGTCGATTCCCCCTCGGGGATGATCGCCATCGAGACCGGGGCGATCGGCTTCAACATCTGCGTCGTGACCGCCTGCTCCACCGGGACCGCCTGCGTCGGCGAGGCGGCCGAGGCGATCCGGCGCGGCGACGCCGTCGCGATCATCGCCGGTTCCACGGAGATGCCGCTCCTGGAAGTCGCCCATGCCGGCTTCGCGAACATGCGTGGCCTCGGGAATCCCCGCCCCGGGGAGCCGATCACGACGGTCTCGCGACCCTTCGACCGGACCCGGGACGGCTTCGTCCTCGGCGAGGGGGCGGCCGCCCTCTTCCTGGAAGACCTGGAGGTCGCCAAGGCCCGGGGCGCCCGGATCTACGCCGAGGTCGTCGGCTATGCCTCCGCGGCCGACGGCTGGGACATGATCCAGCCCGTCGAGGGCGGCGCCGGGTCGGCCCGGGCGATGCGCTGGGCTCTCGAGCGCCGCGGCGTGCCGGCGGACGAGGTCGACCTCATCAATCCCCACGGCACCTCGACGCCCCTCGGCGACAAGCGGGAGGCCGAAGCGATCTGGAGCGTCTTCGGCGAGCGGGCGAGCGCCGCCCGGCGGGAGATCGCCATCTCCGCGACGAAGTCGATGACCGGTCACATGATGGGCGCCGCCGGGGCCTTCGAGGCCTTCGCGACGGTCATGTCCGTCGCCGAGCAGTGCGCCCCGCCGACGATCAACTACCGGGACGTCGACCCCGAGTGCGACCTCTGGGTCGTCACCGAGGCGACGCCGATGCGGATCCGCTACGCCCTCTCGAACAACATCGGCCTCGGGGGCCACAACGGGGCGGTCGTCTTCGCCCGCTACGACGGCGATTGAGCGGCTCCGGCGGCGATGGGCCGCCGCCGGGCGCTTGGCGACGCCCGCCGGATCGGCGCTGGTATGATCGCCGCCGATGCGCCCGCTGACGCTTCCCGCGACCGACGCGCCGTCGGTCCGCCGCCGTCCCTGCTGATCCATGCCGCCGAGCCCTGACCCGACCCGCCGGGCGGTCGTGACCGGCCTCGGGGCGGTCATGCCGATCGGGAACGACTTCCCGACCTACTGGCGCAACCTCCTTGCCGGGGTGAGCGGCGTCCGCCCGATCCGGAGCTTCGACACGAGCGGCTTCGAGGTCCGGATCGCGGCCGAGGTCATCGACTTCGACCCGACCGTCGCCATGGAGCCGCGGATGGCCCGCCGGATGAGCCGCTTCATCCACTTCGCCATGGCCGCGGGCCAAGAGGCGGTCGCCGACGCCGGGATCGACTTCGCCGCGAAGACCGAGGAGGAGCGCGACCGGGTCGGGGTCGTCGTCAACACGGGCGGCGGCGGGATCGAGCAGATCATCGACGGGACCCACGTCCACGACACGAAGGGCCCCCGCTTCGTCTCCGCCTTCGCCATCCCGGCCCTCTCGGGCTCGATGGCGGCCTGCATGCTCTCGATGAAGTACGGCCTGACCGGGCCGGTCATGACCCAGGTCGCCGCCTGCGCGACCTCGGTCATCTGCTTCGGCGACGCCCTCCGGCTCATCGCCTCGGGCGAGTGCGACGTCGTCCTGGCCGGCGGGTCCGAGGCGCCGATCGTGCCGATGGGGGTCGCCGCCCTGGCGAACATGGGCGCCCTCTCGAAGCGGAACGACGAGCCCGAGCGGGCCTCGCGACCCTTCGACCGCGACCGGGACGGCTTCGTCCTCGGCGAGGGCGGCGGGGTCGTCGTCGTCGAGTCCCTCGCCCACGCCCTCGAACGCGGCGCCCGCCCCATCGCCGAGATCATCGGTGCGGCGCTGACCGCCGACGCCTACCACATCAGTGCCCCCGAGCCGTCGGGACGGGGCGCGGCTCGGGCGATGACGCTCGCCATGGCGAACGCCGGGATCGCCCCCGACGAGGTGGACTACATCGTCGCCCACGGGACCTCGACGCCCCTGAACGACGTGACCGAGACCCGGGCGATCAAGGCGGCCTTCGGGGACCATGCCCGCCGGGTTGCGATCAGCTCCCCGAAGTCGATGGTCGGCCACCTCGTGGGCGCAGCCGGGATCGCCTCGGCCCTCGCCGCCCTCGGGGCGATCCGCGACCAGATCATCCCGCCGACGATCAACCTCGAGAACCCGGACCCCGAGTGCGACCTCGACTACGTCCCGAACGTCGCCCGGCGGGCCCGGGTCGACACGGTCATGGTGAACGGCTTCGGCTTCGGCGGCCAGAACGCGGTCGCCATCTTCCGCCGCCTCGACGGGGCGTAAGGAGCACCACCGCGTTCGAGACGTCGCCTCGGACGTCGACCCGGCTCAGCCGAACCCCCCGAGCTCGAGCCACATCCGGATCGCAACGGCACCGGTGAGGAGGCCCAAGCCGGTCGCCAGCCAGCCCGATCGGGTTCGATGCGACACCCAAGCGCCGAAGCGACCGGCGGGGAGGGCGCCGGCGACGAGGGCGGCTGCCAGCGGCCAATCGACCTGGCCTGTCAGCGCCTTGCCCACCAGACCGGCAACGGCCGCCGCGGCGACGACCGTCAGGGAGGTCCCGATGACCGTCCGGAGCGGCACCCGAAGCCCATGGACGAGGAGCGGCACGAGAACGAAGGCGCCGCCCGCACCGACGAGTCCGGCAAGAACGCCCACGCCCCCGCCGATCAGCGCGGCGAGCGTGAGGTGGGGCGTCCTCGCCGTCGACGTCTCGGGCAGCCGGTCGCGCAACCCGAGCATGACGGTCGCCGCGAGGCAGGCGAGGGTCGCGAAGACCCCGCGAAGCACGATGGGGTCGAGTCCCGCCGACACGGTGCCGCCGAGAAACGAACCGCCGATCATCGGGCCGCCGACGGCGACGAAGAGGCGCCGGTCGACGTGAGACCGATGGCCTGCGACCGCGGAGACGGCCGCCGCCGCCACTTGGACGATGGTGATCCCGGCGACGGTGTGGATGTCGAGGGTCCCCAGGCCGAACAGCGGGGGCACGTAGAGGAGCAGCGGGATCATGACGATCGCCCCGCCCACCCCGACGAGGCCGGCGACGAAGGCGCCTCCGAAGCCGAGGACGACCAGGAGCCCCACGATCGGCGACAGGGAGGCCGCCAGGAGGACGGCGACGAGCCAGGCCGCGGCGACCGGCAGCCAGGGCTGGCCCAGGAGAGGAGGGGCCTCGACCCAGGGGCCTGCCGGCTCGACCCGGTCCGCGGGTACCACCGCCGTGTCGTCCGTTAGCCTCGGTGGGAATGAGCGGGGAAGCGGTACGCCTCGGGAGCCGGCCGGAGCGGCCGGAGGAGCCACTCCGGGCGTCGGAGCCCGCCCGGCCCCGGGGCGGGTCGGCACAGGGACAACCAACGTCGGTAAACGGCCCGGGACGCCGACGTGTCCACGACGATGTCGCCCTCACGGTCGCCGGCCTCGGCGGGCCTGACCACGACCTTTTGGTGCCAGGCATGCTGGCCCGAGACGGGATCCGGGTGGACCGGGAAGATGAGATTCTGGTGGACGCCGGCGTCTCGCCACCAGACCCGGGACGAGTCCGGGTCCTCCGACGCGAAGGGGCGGACGCCGGCAAGGCGTCGCATCCGGTACCGGCCGGGGCCGAGTTCCCGCAGCTCCACGTGGGCGCTCGCCCAGCGGTCGGTCCCGGCGTCGGGCGAGAGGCGCCAGCGCCCCATGTGATGGCTCATCGCCACGACACCCGGCCGGATCCCCTCGGTGACCCAGGCCCGGTTGACGAGGTAGCCGGTCTCGGTCTCCACTCGGACGAGATCGCCGGTCCTGATTCCGAGGCGGGACGCGTCGGACGGGTGGATCCAGACCGGGTTGGCGTGGGCGATCTCGGTCAGCCACTTCGCGTTGGCCGAGCGGGTATGGATGAGGACGGGGAGGCGAAAGGTCGGGACGAGGCAGAAGTCATTCGGACCGGTCATGAGCTCCCGAGCGACCTGGCTCGTGAGGTACGTCGGGACGGCGAGCTCCGGCCAGCCCCAGTCTCGGAGGGTCGGGGAATAGAACTCGAGGCGGCCCGACGGCGTCGGAAAGCCTCGCCGGCCCTCGCCCTCGATGAGGACGCCGAGCCGCACCCTCCCCTCCGGGTCTGTCGGCAGCGCGGGGGTCGGCACGATGTTCAGGGGCGGCTCGGCCGGTCGAGGACCGTAGACGAGGCCGCTCGCCGGGTCGACGACGACGCCGGGGGCCGTGAGGTCAACCGGATCGTCGTAGCGGGCATAGACGTCGCGCTCCACCTCGAAGGCGCCGACCCGGCGCATGTACTCGAGGGGCGACTCGCCAGCCTCGCGCGCGGCCTCGGGCAGCCCGGGAACCGAGTGCTCGAAGATCCAGCCGTAATAGTCGTCGACGGTCATCTTCTGACCCGGCCGACCGGGCGCCTCGAACCAGCGGCGGATACCGAGCGTTCCGTCGGGGTCGATGCGCCACGACAGCTCGACCCAGAACTCGTTCTCCTCCCAGACCTCGCCAGGGTTCGCCGCTCGGGTGTCGGCCAGGGAGCGGCCGTCGCGCTCCGCGGCGACCCGCCGCACGGGCTGTCGGAAGCCGAGCCACGACCCGGCGTGCGTCTCATAGCTGTGGAGATCGTGGCGCTCCGAACCGAGGCCCATCGGCAGGACGTAGTCGGCGTACCAGGCGGTCTCGCTCCACACCGGAGTCAAGGCGACATGGAGCCCGATGAGTCGCTCGTCCCGGAGGGCCTCGATCCAGACCATGCCGTCCGGGTTCGTCCAGACCGGGTTGTACACCCGGGTGAAGTAGACGTCGATGGTGCCGCGCCCGTCGAGGAGGAGGTGGGGCAACAGGTAGCTCATCTCGAAGAAGGCGAGCGGGTACTCGGGCGGCCAGGTCAGCTCGTTCCAGCTCTTCGGATGGGGCGGGATGTACGGCGGCCGCGGCACCCACTTGTTCCAGGCGTTGGGGTTCGTCCCGCCGGGCGTGCCGATGGAGCCGGTCAGGACGTTGAGGAAGAAGAGACAACGGGCCGTCTGCCAGCCGCCGACGACCCCGGCCGACGAGGCTCGCCAGTTGTGGGCCGCCAGGGCGCTCCCGGCCAAGGCGACGGTCTCGGCCACGGCGGCGATCGCCTCGGGAGCCACGTCGCTCTCCGCAGCGGCGTACTCGAAGGTGAAGCCTCCGTAGAGGTCGAGGAGCGCCGCCTCGAAGGCCTCGAAGGTCACCGGGAGGTCGGGCCGTTCCGCTCGCAGGTACGTCTCCCAGTTCACCCAGCGGCGGACAAACGTCCGGTCGTAGCGTCCGGTGGCGATGAGGAAGCGGGCGATGGCGAGGAGCACCGCCGGTTCCGACCCAGGCCAGACCGGCAGCCAGTGGTCGGCGACCGAGGCGGTGTTCGAGAGCCGCGGGTCGAGGACGATGAGCTTCGCACCCCGGCGCTTGCCCTCGATGATCCGCTGGGCGTGGGGATTGAAGTAGTGGCCGCTCTCGAGATGCGCCGAGATGAGCAGGATGACCTTCGCCCGCTCGTAGTCGGGAGACGGCCGGTCGAAGCCCATCCAGAAGGCATAGCCGGCTCGACCACCCGACGAGCAGACGTTCGTGTGGGAGTTGTGGCCGTCGACCCCCCAGGCGGCGAGGACCCGCTCGGTGAACCCGTCTTCGCCGGGTCGGCCAACGTGGTACATGACCTTGTTCGGCTCGCCGCGGACGATCGCCGCCCGGATCCGACCCGCGATGTCGTCGAGCGCCTCGTCCCAGCTGCAGGGAGCCCACCGCCCCTCGCCCCGCCGCCCCACGCGCCGCAGCGGCTGCAGGATCCGTTCTGGGTCGCTGATCTGGTTGAGCGTCGCCGGACCCTTTGCACAGTTGCGACCGCGGCTTCCCGGATGGAGGGGGTTGCCCTCGAACTTGCGGACCTCTCCCGTCGCTCGGTCGACGTAGGCGAGGAGGCCGCAGGCCGCCTCGCAGTTGAAGCAGGTCGTCGGGACGAGCCGGTAGCGGTGCTCGCGGCCGTCGCGCGGATCCGTCTCCCGCCAGTCGTCCCAGGCCGCCGGATCCGGGAAGGCGGCGAGTCCCGGCTGCATCGCCCCGGCGTCGGCCGGGTGACGGCTGGATCCTCGTTGGGTTGGCTTCCGAACGATCACCGTCGGATCCTCCCTCAGCTGATCGGCACGGCCTGGCCGGCGGCGACGAAACCGTGCTCGTACCAAAGGACCGCCGCTGCGGCGACGAGGCCGGCGGCGGCGAGGAGAACCGGCGCTCCGCCGAGTCCGACGGCCGCGGCCATCGGCAGAACGCCTCCGCCGACAACCCCGCCGAGCCAGAAGGCCCATCGGTACGGTCCTCGGACGAGGAGATGGGCGGCGGCCCGTGCGTTCGGCGTCGGATGGCGGACCAGGACCTCACCGGCAACGAGCGCCACAAGATGGCCACCGCCACCGATCAGCATGGCGATCCGCCCCGGCCCCAGAAAGGCGTCGCTGCCGAGAAGAGTGCCGACCCCGACGAGCGCCACGCCGCCGAGAAGACCGGCCTGCGCCAGGAGGACGAGCCCCAGAACCGGGGTCTGCCAGAGATCTCGGGCCTCGCACTGACCGAAGAGGAACGCGGTATACACGGCGGCGCCCACGGCGCCGATCAGGCCGAGCCAAGCAAGCGCCCGCAGGATCGGTTCGCCGAGGCCGGCTGCGAGGCCGACGGTCCAGAGCCCGAGGAGGACGCTGTAGGCGACGAGGATGTAGGCCCCGATCGCCAACCAGCTCCGGAGCTGGGGCGCCAAGAGGATCCGCCAGAAGCGCTCGGGTCGACCCAGGTCGGCGATTAGGAGCAGGGCGGTCACCCCGATCCCGACGAGCGAGACGATCGCGATCGCCAGTCGCTCCAGGGCACCGCCTTCCGGGCCGGCGAGTCCGGTCAGGACGAGAACCCCGAACGGCCCGGCACCGATCCCCTTCGTCCAGAGATAGGCGGCGACGGTCGACCCCCAGGGCCGCGGATGATCGGTGTCGTAGGCAACTCGGGCCACGGGCCGGCTGTCTCGGTCGGCCGGGCTCGGGGCCGGATTCGGAGGGCCGCCAGGCGTGGCCTCCGGCGCTCCGGCGCCGGCTGGCCGCGGGGTTCCTTGCCCAGGGCCAGGACGCCGCACGGCGTTGAGGGGCGCGGGGCCCCCGGCTGTTTGGTTCCCCACGACCGGCAGCACCCGGCGGTGCGCACCGTCCGACCCCGGCGCTCGCCAGCGGGTCAGGGCGTGGACCTCATCGGCGATGGCACCCGGGCGCCGATCCGACCAGAGGTACCGGTCCTCGCGCGGCGCTGCGAGCGGATCGAGGACCGCCTCTGCTGCACCGATATAGAAGGCATTGGGGCGGGTTCCTTGCTCGGGCCGCCGCACCGAGGTCGGACGGGTTGCGGCGAGCTGGCTCACCCGGCTTCGCGGATCGTCGAGATCCCCGAAGACGAGGGATTCGGTCGGGCAGACGACGACGCAGGCCGGGAGGAGGCCACGGTCGACCCGGTGGGAGCAGAAGTTGCACTTCTCGGCAACGTGGTCCTCGGGATCGAGGTAGATGGCATCGTACGGACAGGCCTGAAGGCACGCCTTGCAGGCGATGCACCGACTCGTGTCGAAATCGACGATACCGTCGGGTCGTCGGAACATCGCCCCGGTCGGGCAGATCTCGACGCACGGCGGCTCGCTGCAATGGTTGCACCGCAGGACCGCCATCTGGCGGCGGATCGTCGGGAAGGTCCCGGTCTCGACGTACTTCACCCACGTCCGGTTGACCCCGAGCGGGACGTCGTTCTCCGACTTGCAGGCGGTCGTGCAGGCGTGGCAGCCGATGCAGCTCGTTTGATCGATGACCCAGGCGAACTGCGTCATCCGCCACTCCCCACTGGCCCGGCCACAGAGGCCGGCTGGGCAGGAACGCCACTCGACTGGCCGAGGACGATCGACGCGAGCGCGACGGAGACGATGTCGTCGACGCTGCAGCCACGCGACAGGTCGTTCATGGGGCGAGCCAGCCCCCGCAGAAGCGGCCCGATCGCCGTGGCCCCTCCGATCCGCTCGGCGATCTTGTAGGCGAGGTTCCCGGCATCGAGGTTTGGGAAGATGAAGACGTTGGCCCGTCCGGCGACGGCAGAGCGGGGAGCCTTGCGGGCCGCCACGGCGGGGACGAAGGCTGCGTCGAACTGGAGCTCGCCATCGGCGGCCACGTGCGGCAGGCGGGCCCGAAACTCCGCCACGGCCTCCCGGACGAGGTCGACGCTCGGGTGCTTGGCGCTGCCGAGGGTCGAGAACGACAGGAACGCGACGGCAGGGGCTTCGCCCGTCAGCTGCTCGTGGAGGACCGCTGCCTCGGCCGCGATCTCGACGAGTTGGCTCGCTGTCGGCGTCGGCACGACAGCGCAGTCGCTGAAGGTGAGCGGCGTACCGTCCGGAAGGAGCATGAGAAAGGCGCCTGAGACGGTCGACCGCCCCTCGGCCCGACCGACGATCCGGATGGCGGCCCGGGCGACGGAGGCCGACTCGGTTGCTGCGCCGGCCACGGCGGCGTCGACGACGCGCGCCCGAACCATGGCCGCAGCAAGGACCACCGGATCCCGCCGCAGGCCGGCGATCGCTGCCCGATCCAGCCCGCGCCCCGACAGGGACGCCTCGATGATGCCCCCGAGGCGAGGATCCTCGCCGAGCTCCTCCGGGTGTGCGATTACGAGGCGCTCACCGTATCGGTCGCGGAGCCTGCTCGCGTCCGTGTTCTCGCTCGGCACGATGAGGTGAACGGCCGCGAGGCCACGGTCGAGGAGCCGTCCGGCCGCCTCGACGACGCGGGCGTCGTGCCCTTCGGCCAGGACGACCCGCCCCGGCCGGGCCATCGCTTCCCAGCGCCGAAAGAGCGCGCCGTGGGGACCCGCCGCGTCGATCATCGCCTTCGAGCACCGAGAGCGTCAGCTCACGACGGCGGCGTCGGCGAGGGCGAGCGCCCGATCCAAGATCTCCAGGCCCTCCTCGAGCGTTCCCCGGTCGATCGTCAACGGCGGCGCGAGGATGATCGTGTTCCCCTGGCCCGGCATGATGTAGAGGCCCTCCTCCCAGCACCGGCGTAAGACCGCATCCTTCGGCGATGGGCCGGGCCCCGACCGAATCGGGTCGACGATCGGTTCCTTCGTTCGCCGATCGCGGACGAGCTCGACCCCGACGAAGAGCCCCTTGCCCCTGACGTGACCGACGGACGGGTGGCGCTCCATGAGGTCCGCGGCCCCATCGAGGAGAACGCGGCCGAGTTCGGCCGAACGCTCCACGAGCCGATCGGCTTCGTAGACGTCGATGGCGGCGACGGCGGCAGCGCAGCCGAGGGCGTGACCCGAGTAGGTATGGCCGTGGACGAACGGCCGCTCGTCCCACGACCGCGCAAAGGCCTCGCGGACGACCGTGGCGGCCAGGGGGACATACCCTGAGGTCAGGCCCTTGGCGGTCGTGAGGATGTCGGGCACGACACCCCAGTGGTCGACCGCGAACCAGCGTCCCGTCCGGCCCCAGCCGGTCATGACCTCGTCGGCCACGAGGAGGATCCCCCACCGGTCGCAGAGCGAGCGGAGACCCTCGAGGTAGCCGTCGGCCGGAACGATGACACCGTTGGCGCCGACGATGGGCTCGACGAAGATCGCCGCAACCCGCGTCGGGCCGTGGGCGAGCACGACGGCCTCCACGGCGGCGACACAATGCTCCGCACAGTCGGCGCAGGCGCGTTCCGGGGGCGCGAAGGGGCACCGGTACGGGTCACAGCCCGGAGCGTAGATGACCCCGGGCACGCCAGGCTCGAACGGCCAGCTCCGGGGATCGCGCGAGAGGGTCATCGCCCCCATCGTGCTTCCGTGGTAGGAGCGGTAGCGCGACAGGAGGAGCGGCCTGCCCGTGAGGTCGCGGGCCATCTTCATCGCCGCCTCGTTCGCCTCGGCCCCCGAGGTCGAAAAGAAGACCCGGCTCAAATCACCAGGCGTGACCGCGGCGATCCGGGCAGCTGCCCGTGCCCGCGCCTCGGTCACGAAGCTGGAGGCCATAACGGGCAGCTTCGCCGCCTGCTCGGCGATCGCCTGGACGACCCGCTGTTCGCCGTAGCCAAGATTCGCGAAGACGAACTGGCTCGTGAAGTCGAGGTATCGGCGGCCGTCGGCGTCCCAGAAGTAGACGCCCTCGGCGCGCCTGATCGGCGCCCCTCGTGGCGCATCCTGCCGCTTCCAGGGGACGATGACGTGGGTCCGGTCGAGCTCCGTCGCCGGGGCGTCCACGACGCTGGGCTGGGCCATCGATCTCCTCGCTCTCGGGCGACTGTGACAAATCGAACCGGCTTAGCCGAGCAGGTCGGCGTACTTCGGCAGGAGCCGGACCGGCTTGCGCAAGGCATCGCGCCGGAACGGCTCGCCGAGCTCGGCCGAGTCGACGACGAGATCGATGACGGCCGGCCGATCGGCGGCGATCGCCGTCCGGACGGCGTCGACGATGTCCGCCTCGCGCTCGACTCGATAGCCGTCGGCGCCCATCGCCCTGGCGACGGCTGCGAAGTCGGGGTTGCGGAGGTTCGTGCCGACGAAGCGGTCGCCGTAGTAGTCGATCTGGTTCTTCTTCTCGGCCCCCCACTGACCGTTGTCCCAGACGATGGCGACGACCGGGATGTTCTCCCGAACCGCGGTCATGACCTCGGCGAGGCTCATCCCCCAGGCGCCGTCGCCGACGAAGGCGACGACCGGGCGGTCCGGCCGTCCGAGCTTCGCGCCGAGCGCGGTCGGATAGCTGTAGCCGCAGTTGCCGAACATCATTGCGGCAAGGAATTGGCGAGGCCCGGCCGGGCGGATGTAGCTGTTGGCGACCGAGCTGATGTTGCCGATGTCGGTCGTTACGATCGCGTCCTCGGGCAGCGCCTCGGTGACGAGTTTGAGCCCCCGCCGCGGGCTGATCGGCTCGCCGGTCCTCGAGCTCAGCTGCTCCAACTCGGCGTCCCAGGCCGCCTTCTCGGCGGCGACTTCGGCCAGCCGGGCCGTGTCGGGGATCCGGTCGGGCAGCCGGGCGGCGAGCCGCTCCAGGAGCGCCTCGGCGAACTCGCGCGCGTCGCCGACGATGCCGAGCGAGATCCGCTTCGTCAGGCCGATGACGCGCTGATCCACGTCGACCTGGATGATCTCGGCTTCACGCGGCCAGTAGTCGAAGCCGTACTGGGGCAGCGTGCCGAAGGGTCCGAGACGCGTCCCCAAGGCGAGCACGACGTCGGCCCGGCTGACGAGCCGCATCGCTGCCTTCGACCCCATGTAGCCGAGGGGGCCCACTCCCAGGGGGTGACGGTACGGAAAGGCGTCGTTGTGGAGGTACGTCGTCGCCACCGGTGCCGTCAGGAGCTCGGCGAGGCGCAGGACGGCATCGCCTGCCTCCGCCCGGATGACCCCGCCCCCAGCCAGGATCACGGGGTGTCGGGCTGCGGCGAGCCGGTCGGCGGCCGCGTCGAGCGCGTCGGCCGGACCGGGCCCGTGACGAACCGGGGGAAGCGAGTAGATCTCGGTCTCGAGCTCCCCGTAGAAGTAGTCACGCGGGATGTCGACCTGAACCGGGCCGTTCTCGGTCCGGGCGATATAGAAGGCCCGCCGGAGGAGCTCCGCCATCCGCTCCGGGCGATTGACCTGGACCTGCCACTTCGTGATCTTCGAGAAGATCGGCAGCTGATCGGTTTCCTGGAACCCGCCGAGCCCCACTCCCATCGAGCCCACGGAGGGCGTGATGACGACCATCGGCGTGTGTGCCCAGTACGCGGCGGCAACCGCGGTCACGAAGTTCGTGATCCCCGGACCGTTCTGGCCGATGCAGATCGTGGGCTGACCGGTCACCCGCCCATAACCGTCGGCCATGTGCGCCGCATTCTGCTCGTGGGCCACGGACACGAACCGGATGCCTGCCCTAGGAAACAGGTCGAGGGCGTCCATGTACGCCGAGCCGACGATCCCGGGCACCACCCTGACGCCTTCGGCGACGAGCGTCTCGACGAACGCCTCGCTCGTCGTCATCCGGGTCGGCCCGGCACTCACCCGCTCCGGGTTCGGGGCTTCGATGACGGTCATCGCCCTTGCCTCCATGTTGGCAATGTGCCAACACTAGTGTCGATATGACAACAAGGGACACAGTACCCCGCCGCCGGCTCCGTGTCAAGGCGAAAGGTGCGCCGTGGGCGGCGAGGGGCTAGTCGTCGAGGGGAAAGATCCGGAGATGCCCAGGGTCGACGCGAACGTGGAGCGTCGTCCCCGGCTCGTGCCCGAGGGCCTCCCGCGACGGAAGATCGGCGTGCAGGCGCACCACCAAGCCATTCACGTCGGCTGCAAGATGCAGGCGGGTTTGGGGCCCGAGGAAGATCTTGACCTCCAGGCGGGCCGGCTGACCGGGCCCGCGCTCGCTGACCCGAACGTCTTCGGGCCGAAAGAAGACGACGGCTCGGTTCGTGGCGCCGGCGGGTGCCGGGGCCGCAAAGGCATCGCCGAGGCGAACCCAGCCGTCGACGATCGGCAGCTCCAGGGCGTTCCGGCTCCCGACGAAGGTGGCCGAGAACCGCGTCGTCGGCGCCTCGTAGAGGTCGTGCGGTCGGGCGATCTGTTCGATCCGGCCGTGGTTCATGACCGCCACCCGATCCGCCACGGCCATCGCCTCGCTCTGGTCGTGAGTGACGTAGAGAGCCGTCGTCCGCACGGCCTGCTGGATGCGTCGGATCTCGTCGCGCAACCGCGTCCGGACTAGGGCATCGAGCGCCGACAGGGGCTCGTCGAGGAGGAGAACATCCGGGCCTGGCGCGAGCGCTCGGGCCAAGGCCGCGCGCTGGGCTTGGCCACCGCTGATCTGGTTCGGGTAGCGATCGGCCTGGGCGGTGAGGTGAACGAGCTCGAGGAGCTCGTCGACCCGGGACCGGATCTGCGATGCCGGTCGCCGCCGAACCTCGAGCGGAAAGGCGATGTTCTGACGGACGGTCAGGTTCGGAAAGAGAGCGTAGCTTTGGAAGACCATGCCGATCGGGCGGCCGCGAGGCGGGACCTCGGTGACGTCCCGACCCCCGATGAGGATTCGACCGGCGTCTGGTCGCTCCAACCCGGCGACGCTACGCAGCAGCGTCGTCTTCCCACAACCCGAGGGCCCGAGGAGGCAGACCATCTCGCCCGGAGCGACGTCGAGCGAAACGCCGTCGAGGGCGACGACCTGACCGAACCGCTTGCTGATCTGCTGGAGGCTGACGCCGCTCATTCGGACCTCTGTTCGGTGACGGGAGCCGCGGGCACGATGCGGGTGACCCGTCCGCGGTTGGCAAAGGAGACTGCACTCGAGAGAGCAAAGAGGATCGCAAACGTGGCGAAGCTGCTCGCCGCCAGCTGAGCGAACCGAGGGGTGGCCGAGTAAAGGGCATCAGCTTGCCACAGGGGCACCGTCTCGAAGTTCCCGCCGATGAGGACCTGGACGAGCGCGAACTCCCCGAAGCTCGTGGCGAAAACGAGGATCGAGCCGCTGACCAGACCCGGTCGGATGTTGGGGAGGATGATCCGGCGGATGATCGTCGGCATGGACGCTCCACAGGTCTCGGCGGCCTCCGACAACCGCTCCACGCCGGCCGCGGCCATGGCTCCGTCCACGGCCCAGTACATGAATGGGAACAGGATCGCCGCGTGGGCGAGGGCGAGCAGCGCGGGAGTGTTGACGAACTGCGCCGTGATCGGCGTCGCCCCATAGAGACCGAGGATCCCGAAGGCGATGACGACGTAGGGCAGCGCGAACGGGATCGCCGCCGCCACCTCGATGACGGTCCGGATCCGGGGGTTACGAACCCGCGCCCAGTACGTCGCCGGAACGACCAGGAAGATGTCGAGGACGACGGCTGCCGCGGCCAAGACGAACGAGCGTCCGAAGGCGCTGACGAGGCGCGGATCGCCAAAGGCGCCGCTCCAGTGGGCGAGGGTGTAGCCGTCGGGGAGGATCGTCGTCGTCCAGCGGCTGGCGAGGGAGAAGAGAAGCAACGCGAGAATCGGGACGACGAAGTAGGCCACCAGGCCGGCGAAGAAGCAGAAACGGAGGAGCCGACCGACCAGCGCCATCGGTCAGAACCAGCGCAACGCGCGGCGGAGAAGCCGGCGGTAGGTCCCGAGCGCGACGATGGCAATGACCATCAGGACAACCGCCAGGACGTGCCCGCGCCATGGGGTGAAGACGTCGCCCTGGATGATGCGGCCAATCCGCAAAGTAACGAGCGGGAAGCGATCGGCTCCGCCCGTGCCGGCAAGGGCATAGGCAAGGGCGTAGATCCCAATGGACCAGGTGAAGATGAGGAGCCATCCCGCCGTGATGAACGGCATGAGGACGGGAAGACCGACCCGTCGCCAGAAGGTCCAGCGGGTCGCCGCAGCCACCTGGGCAGCCTCCCACCAGTCGTCCCGCAGAATGCCCATGGCGGGCAGGGTCAAGAGCACGTAGAGCGGGACGTTGGTGTACAGGTAGCCAAGCAGGAGCCCTTCGAACGATGTCGTGTCGGGCGGCTGCCAGGCGATCCCGAGGCCGCGAAGGACGAGGGTAACCATCCCGAAGGTGCCGAAGGCGGCCAAGAAGCCAAACCCGAGGGCGATGCCGCCGATGTTCGCCGCCACGTTCAGGAGGCTCAACCAGGCGGCGCGGGCTACAGGCAGCATGCGACTGATGAGCCAGGCCAGCGGAGCCCCAGCCAGGGTCGAGAGGGTCGCCGACCAGCTCGCCAACACGAGCGTGTTGACGATCGCTTGTTGATCCCGGCGACCGCTGAGCACGTCAGCCCAATTCTGCAACGTGAGTTGCCCGTCACGAAGAAAGCTGGAGACGACGAGGCCAAGCGTGGGAGCCAGGATGAAGGCCATGAGGACGGTGATGAGCGGAATCGCCGGGAGCCAGCCATAGGCGATCCGTTGAAGGCGGCCGGGTCGGGCTGCCGAACGTATCGTCGCCGTCAGCCCGACCCGTACCATCCCTGATCACACTCCTCGAGAACGTCTCTACGGGGCGAGGACCTGCTCCTCCCAGATCGTGCCGATCTCTGAGGGCTGGACCTGGGTGAAGTCGATTTGCTTGACGTTCGCGTACTGCTCGTCAGGCAACCAGTTTGCCCGGGCGTCGGCCGGGATGTCGACCTTGCCCAAGACGTAGAGGATCGGCCGTGCGCCGAACTTGGCAAAGATCGTCTGCCCCTTGTCCGACAAGAGGTACTCCATGTAGAGCTTGGCCAAGTCCATCTGCTTGGTGTTGTACTTGTTCACCATCATGCCCGAAGGTGCATAGATGGAGCCGGAAGCCGGAATGAAGACCTCGACGTCGATCCCCTTGTCGCGAAGCGCTTTGGCGTTCGCGATGTTGTTGAAGTCGTACTTGATCTGGATCGGGATCTCACCCTTCTCGGCCAGCTCGGCGTTCCCGGCCTGACCAGCCAGGTTCGGGGCGATCTGCTTCGCCAGCGCGATCCCGGAATCGAAGTTTCCCCACGAGCCACCGGTCGTTACGACGAGGGCCATAAAGAAGGCGTCGCCTTCGCCCGCCTTGCCCGGAGGGCGGACGCCGATCAGCCCCTTGTACTCGGGCTTGGCTAGGTCGACCCAGTCACGGGGCGGCGTGAGGCCCTTGGCCTTGAGCGCATCCACGTTGACGAGGATGGATGGCACACCGACAAACGTGGCGATCCAGCCGCCCTGGCCGGGCTTGGCCTTGAGCTCGGCCGGCAGCTTGTCGGCGCTGGGCGGCAGGTACGGCGGGACGACGCCCTTCGCCGAGGCGATCGGCCCATACGCCAGCCCGATGTCAGAGAAGACGGCGACCGGGTTGTTCTTTTCGGCGTCGTAGCGCTGGATCTCCTCGGCCGACGTCATGTCAGTGTCGACGTGGTTGCAGCCTTTGATCTGGTAGTCGGCACAGAAGGTCTTGATCTGCTCGCCGTAGTTCGCCCAGTCGTCGGGCATGCCATACGTTGTGATCGTCTCGCCCTGCTCCTTCGCCCGATTCGGGTCCGGTGGGGCGCTCCAGTCGCCGCTTGCGGCTCCTCCGCTACAGCCGACCAACAGCGCAGCCACGCTGGCCCAGACGATGCCGGAGATGACTCGCGTTCGGTACACCGCGCCCTCCTCTCTCGCTCCGTCTCCTCAACCTCGTTGTATTGCCGTTCTGCCAACTCTAGTGGCATGATGGCAACAACGCCGCCATTATGGCCCCCGGGTCGTGTCTGTCAAGCCCGATCTGGTACCGACGCACGCCGCCTCGGTTGCCATGGGGCATCATTGAGGTGGCGGCTGTGCCGATGAGAACATAAGGAGGGACATGGACGGGGATCGAGGTCCGGCGGTGCTCGATCGTGAGGCCCTGCGGTATACGGGCGCGCTCGTGAAGGTCGACCGCGTCCTCGGCCTGCTTGAGCGCGAGGGCCCGCGAACCGCATCCGAGATTGCAACCGGCCTCGGGATCGATCGGAGCACCGCCTATCGGCTGGCCCAGGCGCTCTGGCGGATGGGCTGGCTGCGGTACGACACGCGGACGAAACGCTATCGGCTCGGGATGCGACTCTGGGAGCTTGGCGCCCGGGCGATTGCCGATCTCGACGTCCGCCAGATCGCCCGCCCGTACATGCGAGAGGTCGTCAGTCGGACGGGCGAGAGTTGCGACTTGGCGGTCCTGGACGGGAGCGACATCGTCTACATCGAGGTCATCGAGGGCACCCACGAAGTTCGGGCGGCGACCCAGCTCGGCGAACGCGTTCCGGCCCATGCCGTGGCGATGGGGAAGGCCCTCCTGGCCGACCTCTCCCACGAGGAGAGAGCCCGCATCCTGCCGCCCACGCTCCGTCGCTTCACGCCGCTGACCGCGGGCACCCTCGAAGAGTTCAACGCCCGCGCCGATGCCGTTCGCCAGGCCGGCTACGCGGTCAACCTCGGCGAGCACAACCCGGAGGCGGGCGGCATGGCCGTCCCAATTCGCGATGGCAACGGACGGACGGTGGCAGCCATCGGCATCAACGTGCCTGCGGCTCGGATGACCGAGGACAACATCCGTCGGCTGGCGCCGATCCTCGTCGAGGCTGCCGCAGCGATCTCGAGCGAGCTCGGGCATCGCAGCCGCTGACCGAGCGACGGTGCTCGATGTCGCGGTCGTCGTCGCCGTCCGGCTAGGCCCCGTTCGAATCGTGCCGCAAACACACGCACCCGGATCTGGGACGGTCCTCGGGATAACCGGAGCTCGCCGTCGACGACGACCAGTCGGGCTCGACGCCGACCGGCAGGTCCCTCCCTCAGGCGCGCGGGACCGGCCGCATCGGGTAGACACCGACGACGACCGGCGTCTCCGGATCGACGAGGAGCTCGACCCCGACCTCGCCGCTCCGGACCAAGTCACGGAGCATCTCCGCCTCGGCCCGCGGTAGCCCGACAAAGAGACCCCGCCCCTCGACCTCGATCCGGACGACGTCGTCCTCGGCGCCGTCGATGGCGAACCGGCGGCGGAGCTCGTGGAGGGGGACGTAGGGGCGGCTCTTGATGAAGCGCCGGAGCTGGGACTGGGTGCACGACGGGCGTTCGTTCCGGCTCGGAGATCCCTCGCCCGACGCCGCTTCGCCGTCAGTCCGGCGGCGGCTCGGGCGATCCGCCGCGGCGGACGGCTCACGCTCCTGCGGCACCGCCGACGAGGCACCCGACAGGCGACCGGGGTCGACGACGCCGTCCCCGTCGTGGCCCGCCGATCCGGTCGCCGGCGCAAGCCGATCGGCCTCGAGTCGCGACGGCCCCGACCAGCCGGCGGGACGGCCGGCCTCCATCGGCCCGAGGGTCGACGGTTCGTCGGCGATCGCGAAGCGGCGGGCAGCCGCCCTCGACGGGCGGGGATGCCGATGGCGCCCGCGTCCTCGACGGGCCATCAGCGGTAACGACGGTCCGCCCGGGCTCCGATCCGGGTCGGTTGGGCGACGCCTGGGCGTCGCGGAGAAGCAACGATCATCGAACAGGCCGCTGGGCTGGGCGTGCCCCTGGTGGGCCCGCGTCGATCCGATCATACCCCAGGATCGCCGACGGCCCGGTCGGCGGGGCCCGGCGAGCCCGGGCGGCCGCCCGCGGCCGTCAGCCGTCGACGACGAGGAGCTCCCGGGTCACCCCGTTGAGGACGAGCGGCCCGTCGGCCCCGCAGACGACGATGTCCTCGATCCGGACGCCGTACCGGCCCTCGAGGTAGATCCCCGGCTCGACGCTGAAGGCCATCCCGACCTCGAGCGGCTCGGGGTTGCCGGCGACGAGGTACGGGTCCTCGTGACCCTCGAGGCCGATCCCGTGGCCGGTCCGATGGATGAACGCCGACCCGTAGCCCGCGCCCTCGATGACCGATCGGGCGACGGCATCGATCGCCTCGGCCGGGGCGCCGGGACGGACGGCGGCGACGGCGGCCGCCTGCGCCTCCTGGACGGCCCGGTAGATCGTCCGGAAGGTCTCGTCCGGGCCCCGACCGGGGTCGCCGCCGGTCACCCAGATCGTCCGGGTCACGTCCGACCCGTAGCCGCCGAGCGTTCCCCCGATGTCGAGGACGATCGGCTCGCCGGGCCCGATCCGGCGCTCGCCCGCTTCGTGGTGGGGGGAGGCCGAGTTCGGCCCCGACCCGACGATGGCGAACTCCGCCCGCTCGTGCCCCTCGGCGACGAGCCGCTCGCGGACCTCCCGGGCGACGTCGGCCTCGCTCCGGCCGACGAGCCGCCCCCGCGCAATCGCCTCGACGACCCGGTCGGCCGCCGTCGCAGCGGCGGCGAGCAGGCGGATCTCGTCGGGATCCTTCCGCGCCCTGAGGCGGCGGAGGACGAGCGAGGCCGGATGGAACTCGGCGGTCGGGATCGCCGCCTCGAGCCGGAGGAGATGGAGCGCCCAGAGCCGGTCGGAGACGGCGAGCCTCGGCGGGGTCCCGAAGCCGCCGCCGACCCGCCCGGCGACGATCGCGTACGGGTCCTCGGTCTCCTCCCAGGCCACGATCGGCAGCTCGACCCGCAGGCCGGCCTCGGCCGCGGCCCGCTCGAGACGGGGAACGAGGAGGAACGGTTCTCCGTCGGCGGGGAGGACGAGGAGGGTGAGGCGCTCGAGGGGCAGCGCCTCGTACCCGGTCAGGTAGCGGAGGTCCGGCCCGGTCCCGACGAGGAGGGCGTTGAAGCCCTCCTCGGCGGCTGCCGCGGCGGCCCGTTCGAGGCGCTCGCGGTAGCGGACCGGCGGGATCGCCACGCCCTCGGCGGGGCCGCCGGTCATCGACTCGGCGCGGACCCGGCTGCGGGCGACGCCGCGGCACCCCCGCCGAGCCAGGCCCGGACGACCTCGAGGCCCCGCTCGTGGAGGAGCCGGTAGGCGACGACCCGGTCGGCACCGGCCGCTCGCGCCTGCCGGTGGAGCTCGAGATCGTCGTGCTGGGCGACGGCGAGGACCCGGCACCCGGCCTGCCGGGCCTCGGCGATGGCGGCAAGCCCGTCGTAGGCCCGCGCCGTCAGGTCGACGATCACCGGCACCCCATCGGCCGCCGCCGCCCGGAGCGCCGCCACGCTGCGGACGACCGTCGGCCGGCCGCCGATCCCGCGGACGAGCCGGGTGAGCCGCTCGGCCCAGATGAGATCGTCGGCGACGACGACGATCGGCCCCTGGCCGGCACCCCCGGCGCCCGCTCCGGCCACCTCAGGAGGTGAAGGAGAGAACCCGCCGGAAGACGTCCTTTGCCGCGACGACGCCGATCGGGCGGCCGTCGGCGACGACCGGAATGTGCCGGAAGCCGCCGACCGCCATCTTGTGGATGGCGAGGGCGAGCGGGTCGTCGGGCCGGAGGGTCACCGGATCGCGGGTCATGAGGTCCCGGACGTCGAAGGCTTCGAGCTGCCGCCCGGCGGCTTTCAGGACGGCGTCGCGCTCGGTGAAGATCCCGACGAGCCGGTCCTCGTGGACGACGAGGAGACAGTCGGTCCCGGTCGTCTTCATCTGCTCGATCGCCCGGTCGAGGGGCGTGTCGGCGGGGACGACGATCGGCTCGGCGAGGCCGATGGCGTCGAGCCGCTCGCCGAGGAGCCGATCCTGGATCGAGACCGGCTCGGGCGTGTCGACGCCCCAGAGCGGGGCCCCGCAGTTCGCGCAGACGTCCTCGCCGGGTAGGTTCTCGGTTCCGCAGGCCGGGCAGCGCATCGCCCTCACCCCACCGTCCAGGTGTCGCCGGCACTGAAGAGGGCGGCGAGATCCCCCTCGCCCGAGCGGGCGATCGCTTCGTCGATCTGGGCCTGGAGGAGGGCGTCGTAGGTCGGGCGCTCGACGGCCCGAAAGACGCCGACCGGGACCGGGTAGTCCGGCCACCACATCCGCGAGAGCATGAGGGCGAGGTACGGGTCTTCGGCCCGCTCGTCGTGGACGAGGAGGTCGGCCTCGGTGACCCCGTCCTCGCCGATCGTGACGACCTCGGGATGGAGGCCCCGGAGCCGGATCCCCTTGTTCCGCTCTCGGCCGAAGATCATCGGCTTGCCGTGTTCGAGCACGAGCATCCGGTCGTCGCGGACCTCGCGGTCGGTGAACTCCCGGAAGGCGCCGTCGTTGAAGATGTTGCAGTTCTGGAGGACCTCGACGAAGGCCGAGCCGCGGTGGCGGCCGGCCCGCTCGAGGGTCGCCTGGAGGTGCTCGGTGTGGGTGTCGACGGAGCGGGCGACGAAGGTCGCCTCGGCGGCGAGGACGACGGTCAGCGGCTGAATCGGCCGATCGATGGTCCCGAAGGGCGACGACTTCGTCCGCTTCCCGAACTCCGACGTCGGGCTCGCCTGGCCCTTCGTCAGCCCGTAGATCCGGTTGTTGTGCATGACGACCTTGATGTCGACGTTCCGCCGCATCGAGTGGAGGATGTGGTTCCCGCCGATCGAGAGGGCGTCGCCGTCACCGGTGATGACCCAGACCATGAGGTCGGGGCGGACGGACTTCAGGCCGGTCGCGATCGCCGGCGCCCGGCCGTGGATGCCGTGAAAGCCGTACGTGTTCATGTAGTACGGGAAGCGGCCCGAACAGCCGATCCCGCTGATGAAGACGATCTTCTCGCGCGGGACCCCGAAGTCGGGCATGACCTTCTGGGTCTGGGCGAGGATCGAGTAGTCGCCGCAGCCCGGGCACCAGCGAACCTCCTGGTCGGAGACGAAATCCTTCCGGGTCAGGGTCGGGCGGGGCGGCGTCGGGGTCGCGTCGGTCGTCGTCTCGGTCGTCATGGTCGGTCTTCCTGGGGCGTCAGCGGCGGGACGGTCGGGCCTGGCCGAGGAGCTCGAGGGCCCGGGCCTCGATCTCGGCGATCTTGAAGGGCTTGCCGCGCACGAGGTTGAAGCCCTCGGCGTCGACGAGGAAGTGGGCCCGCAAGAGGAGCCGCAGCTGACCGAGGTTGATCTCGGGGACGAGGATCCGCCGGTAGCTCCGGAGGACGTCGCCGGTGTTCCGGGGGAACGGGTTGAGGTGGCGAAGGTGAGCGTGGGCGACCCGTTGCCCGGCCGCGTTCAGGCGGTCGACGGCGGTCCGGATCGCCCCGTACGTCGAGCCCCAGCCGACGATGAGGAGATCGCCGTCGGGGGGACCGTAGACCTGGAGATCGGGGATGTCGTTGGCGATCCGGGCGACCTTTTCGGCCCGGAGGAGCGTCATCCGGTGGTGGTTCTGGGGGTCGTAGCTGACCGTGCCGATGACGTCGGCCTTCTCGAGGCCGCCGATCCGATGCTCGAGGCCGGGCGTCCCGGGGACGGCCCACGGTCGAGCCAGGGTCTCCGGGTCGCGGGCGTACGGGGCAAAGGTCGAGGGATCGGTGTGGTTCGGGCGGCCGATGGTCGGGAGGTCGGCCAGGTCGGGGATCCGCCACGGCTCGGCCCCCGTCGCCAGGAAGGCGTCGGAGAGGTAGACGACGGGGGTCATGTACTTGAGGGCGATCCGGACCGCCTCGATCGCGTAGTCGAAGCACTCGGCCGGCGTCGCCGGGGCGACGACCGGCATCGGCGATTCGGCATTCCGGCCGAAGAGGGCGAAGAGGAGGTCGGACTGCTCGGTCTTCGTCGGCATCCCCGTCGACGGCCCGGCCCGCTGGACGTCGATGACGACGACCGGGAGCTCGGTCATGACGGCGAGGTTGAGGGCCTCGCTCTTGAGGGCCATCCCCGGGCCCGACGTCCCGGTCAGCCCGAGCGCCCCACCGTACGCCGCCCCGATCGCCGCGCTCATCGCCGCGATCTCGTCCTCGGCCTGGAAGGTCCGGACCCCGAAGCGCTTGTACGTCGAGAGCTCGTGGAGGATGTCCGAGGCGGGGGTAATCGGGTAGGAGGCGTAGAAGAGATCCCGTCGGGCGAGCTTCGAGGCCGTCAGGAACCCGAGGGCCGTCGCCTCGTTGCCGGTGATGTTCCGGTAGCGACCGGGGGCGAGGCGGGCCGGCGGGACGTGGTAGCGGGTGTGGAAGAGCTCGGCCGTCTCGCCGAAGTTGTAGCCGGCCCGCAAGGCCCGCTTGTTCGCCTCGGCGATCTCGGGCCGATGGCCGAACTTGCGGTCGATCCACTGAAGCGTGGGCTCCAGGCTCCGGTCGTAGAGCCAGAACATGAGCCCCAGGGCGAAGAAGTTCTTCGTCAGGTCGACCTGCTTGGCCGTGAGGCCGAGCCCCTCGACGGCCCGGGCGTTCATCGTGCTGATCGGGATCTCGAAGACCCGGTACGCCTTGAGCGAGCCGTCGGTGAGGGGGTTGCTCGTGTAGGCCGCCTTCGTCAGGTTCTGGGGCGTGAAGGCGTCGGAGTTGACGATGATCGCGGCGCCCGGCGGGAGGTCGGGGAGGTTCGCCTTGAGCGCCGCCGGGTTCATCGCCACGAGGACGTCGGGTTCGTCGCCGGGGGTGTAGATGTCGGAGGCGGCGAAGCTGATCTGGAAGCCGGAGACGCCCGGGAGCGACCCGGCCGGGGCCCGGATCTCGGCCGGGAAGTCGGGGTAGGTGCTGAGGTCGTTCCCGTAGACGGCGGTCGTCCGGGTGAACTGCATTCCGGCGAGCTGCATGCCGTCGCCGGAATCGCCGGCAAAGCGGATCGTGACCCGCTCGAGCTCGTGGGCCGGCACCGGCCGGCCCTTCGTGTCGGTCACGCGCCCTCCGATTCGTCGATCGTCTGGTGCGGCCGCGGCGGGAGGTTGAGGAGCGTCTCGGGGAACGACTCGGCGAGGTAGCGGAGGATGTCCTGGGGTCGGACGATCCCGACGAGGCGGCGCTCGTCGTCGACGATCGGGATGTTCCGGTAGCGACCGGTCTGCATGAGCTCCATGGCGTCGCGGACGCTGTCGGTGAGGCGGAGCGTGTGCGGCTCGGTCGTCAGGAGCGTCTCGACCGGGGCCGCGAGATCCGCCCCGGTGCCGATGAGTCGGCCGAAGATGTCGCGCTCGGTGAGGACGCCGACGAGGCGGCCGGACTCGTCGGCGACGAGAACGGAATCGCCGACCCCCGAGCGGCGGATGAGCCGGAGGCACTCGGCCAGACTCGTCCCCGGGGGGACCGTCAGCGGCTCGCGCCGACTGACGACACTCAGCTCGGCGTCGAGGAGCGACGGGATCCGGGCGAGGACGGGGTGCTCGGTCCGCTCGTCGAGGCGGGAGGGTGATCCGCTCATCGCTCCAAGTGTACGCGGGCGACGGGATTCGGGCAGCCGTTCGGGCCGCCGCCGGAGGCGGGTCGGGGTCGCCGACGGGAACCCCGTCGGGACGGCATCATGGAGCCGATGTTCATCCTCTACGCCGTCCTCGCCGGGCTCCTCGGCGGTCGGCTCCTCGGCGGCCGGCTCGCGAACCTCGGCTCGCTCCGGATCCGCTGGGCGCCAGCCGCCGTCGTCGGACTCGTCGTCCAGCTCCTCCTCTTCAGCGAGCCCGGAGCAGCCCTTGCCGGCCCGGCGGCACCGGCCGTCTACGTCGCCTCGTCGGCCCTCGTCTTCCTCGTCGTCCTCCGGAACCTCGCCGTGCCCGGCCTTCCCCTCGTCGCCCTCGGCGCCGCCTCGAACCTGGCCGCCATCGTCGCGAACGGCGGCTACATGCCGGCCGACCCGGGGGCCGTCGCCGCCCTCGGCGGGCGCGACGGGGCGGGCTACTCGAATAGCATCGTCCTCGCCGACCCGGCGCTTCGGCCCCTCACCGACATCTTCGCCCTGCCGGCCTGGCTCCCGCTGGCGAACGTCTTCTCGATCGGCGACGTCGCGATCGGGCTCGGGGTCGCCGTCGCCATCGCCGCCGGGATGCGGCGTCGGCTCGCCGACGGCCAGGCGCCGGGATCGGCGCCCGAGGACGGCTGACCCGAGGGCGGCTGCGAGGGACCCGGACGGCGCCGGTGCACCGCCGCACAGCCCGATCGTCCTGTCCCCGACCCGTACGACCGAGCCATACCCGTGGGGCGCCCTCGCGCGTAGGGTGCGAAGGGCCGAAACCGCCGGGCGAATGAGCGGGACCAAGCAAGCAGACGGCCGTACCGGAGACACGACGATGAAGCTCCTCAAGCTCCATACCTTCCGCGTCCTCATGGCGCTCTCGACCCTCGCCGGGGCCGCCCTCGTCCTCGAAGCAGGCAAGCGCTGGTTCTAGCCGCGCCGAAACCGATGCGCGGCGAGCGAAGGGGGGCTCGCCGCCTGACCAGATGAGCGGCGGCCCGAGCCGCCGATCGATCGACCGAGCCGCCGGGGCCCACCGGCGGCTCGTCGCTTCTCCGCGGTTGTCGGAACGCTCGTCCCCGGACTCCTTCGACCGGCTCCGGCCGTCCCCCTATTCCGCCGCGGTCCCGCCGCGCCCCGACCGCGCCTCGCCGACGACGCTTCGCAGGAGGAAGAGCACGTTCGCCGGCCGCTCGGCGAGCCGGCGCATGAAGTACGGGTACCACTCCGTCCCGTAGGGAACGTAGACCCGAACCCGCCAACCTTCGGCCACGAGCCGCTCCTGGAGGTCGCGCCGGACTCCGTAGAGCATCTGGAACTCGAAGCGTTCGGGACCGATCCCGTGGGTCCGGGCGATCCCGATCGCCCGGCGGATGAGCCGCCCGTCGTGGGTCGCGATCGCCGGGTACGTGCCGCCGAGGAGGAGCCGCTCCATGAGTTGCGCGAACGAGCGGTCGACCTCCGCCTTGGTGACGAAGGCGACCTGCGGCGGCTCCTTGTACGCGCCCTTGCACAGCCGGACTCGGGCCCCCTCGGCGATGAGCGCCTCGACGTCGGCGGCGCTCCGTCGGAGGGCGGCCTGGATGACGACGCCGCTCGCCGGGTTCACGGCCCGGACCTCCCGCCAGAGGGCGAGGGTCGCGTCGACCATGGTGTGCTCCTCCATGTCGATCCGGACGAAGCCCGACCGGGCCGCCGCGGCGGCGAAGATCCGCTCGACGTTCGCCCGACAGGCCGCCGGATCGACGAGGAGCCCCATCTGGCTCAGCTTGCACGAGACGTTGACCTCGAGGCCCCGCCCGGCGAGCGCCTCGATCGTTGCGACGTAGCGGTCGGCGGCGGCGCGGGCGAGCTCGACCGAGGTGACCGCCTCGCCGAGGACGTCGACGGTCCAGCGGAGCCCCCGGGCCCGGAGCGCCTCGATGGCGGTCAGCGCCTCGGGGAGGTCGGCGCCGGCGACGAAGCGGGCGACCATCGGCCGGGTGATCGGCAGCCGGGTCGCCAGACGGCCGAGGGCCCGGCGCCGCGAGAGGGTGAGGAGGGCGCTCCGGAGCGCCCGCTCCGGGAGCTCGCGGACGCCCTCCACGGCTGCCGACCCGGATCAGGCCGCCGAGGGCGGCTCGTCGAGGACGTGCCGTCGGAGGAAGGCGAGGATCCGGCCGAAGGCGTCCCGGCGGGTCGCCCGCTTCTCCCAGCCGTGCCCCTCGTCGTCGTACCAGTGGACCTCGTAGTGCTTGCCTTCGATCTCGAGGGCCTCGACCATCTTCTCGGTCATGAGCGGGACGACCCGCTTGTCCTTCCGGCCATGGAGGAGGAGGAGCGGGGCCTCGATCCGCTCGGCCCGGTAGACCGGGGAGCCGCGCCGATAGAGCTCGGCCCGCTCGGGATCGTCGGGTCGCCCCATCTGGCGCTCGAGGTCGAGGCGGCCGACCCGATCGCCGTGGCGGTAGGACTCGGCGATCTCCGAATCTCCGTAGAGGTCGACCCCGGCCCGCCAGAGCGACGGCTCCTCGGTGAGGACGCAGAGGACGAGGTAGCCGCCGTACGAGCCGCCCCAGGCGGCGAGTCGGCCGTCGCACCACGGCTGGTCGCGGAGCCAGCGGGCGGCGTCGATAACGTCGTGGGCGTCGGCATGGCCCCATTCCCCGCGGTTCGCGAGCCGGAACTCGCGCCCGTAGCCGGTGGAGCCGCGGAAGTCGATGTCGAGGAGCGCGAAGCCCTCCTGGACGAGGAGCTGCTTGAACGGCTGCCAGCCGCGGTACGCCTGCCAGGTCGGCCCGCCGTGGGGGAAGACGACCGCCGGGACTCGCCGACCGCCCCGCCGGCCGGTCGCCTCGGGCGGCCGCCAGAGCGTCCCCTCGAGCCGGAGTCCGTCGCGCGCGGTCAACGCCACCCGCTCGCCGGGGACGAAGACGGGTTCGCTAAAGGCCGGGGCGAGGGCAACCGGGAGCGATTCGGTGAGCGGTCGGGGACGTGCGTTCGCCGGCGCGGCGCCGGGAACCGGGAGGAGCCAGACGTCGGGCGGCCGCCGCTCGCTCTCCCCGACCGCCACGACGGCCGAGCCGTCGGGGAGCCAGCCGACCGGTCGCCAGACCCCCGGCCAGGGATTGAGCGGCACGCCGGGCTCGGCGCTCGGGGCGGGGCGAGGCTGCTTCGGCGGCCGGCCGCGCCGGCGGGGTGCCGGCCCGACCGCCAGCGGCCGGACGACGAGGTCGACGAGGCCGTCGTGGATCGTGACGTGGGCGAGGCGGGCGCCGTCGGGCGAGACGAGGGGCGCGTTCGCGTCACCGCCGGAGGGCTCGCCGTGCTCCCGCGGCTCGGTCGTGAGGAAGGTCGGTTCCCCGCCCTCCGGGCCGAGCCGGACGACCTGGAACCAGCCGTCCGCATCGCTGAGCCAGAGGAGGCTTCCGTCCGGCGCCCACCGCGGCGCGGTGTCCCACGACCGTTCGCCGCCGACGATCGCCTCGCTCCCCGCGTCGACGTCGACGACCGTGACCTGGGAGGTCGCCAGGTCGGGGAGCCGCCCGGCGACGTAGGCGATCCGGCGGCCGTCGGGCGCCCACGCGTAGTCCTCGACGTCGATCCCGGACGGTGTCACCGCCCGCGGCTCCAGGGGCCGGGGGTTCCGGGGCGGCCGCCCCCGCCGGGGGACGGGCGCCTCGACGACCCAGATCTGCGACCAGCCGCGGCGCCGGGACAGGAAGGCGAGGCGCCGGCCGTCGGGCGACCAGCGCGGCATCGACGACCCGGCCGGGTGGGGGCTGACCTCGGTCGGCCGACTCCCGTCGGCGCCGATGACCCAGACGGTCCGCTCGCGAACGAAGGCGAGCCGCCGACCGTCGGGCGACCAGGCCGGATCGGAGACGTCGTGCTCCGAGGCCGTGAGCTGCCGGGCGGGGCCGCCGCGGAGGGGGAGGATGAAGAGCTGGCGGGCGCCGGCGGCTTCGGCCGTGTAGCAGAGGAGCCGACCCGTCGGCGCGAGCCGGACGTCGCGGGGCGACTCGACGGCGACGATCTGTTCGACGCTCAGCTCGGCGCGACGGCGGGGCTGGGCGGGACGCCGGGCGGCGGGAGCCGGCGCCGCCGACTCCCGCTCGGGACGGCGCGACGGGCTCGCCGATCGGGTGCTTGCCGACACGGCCACGGTTACCCCTCCTTCTTCGGGCGAGCGGCCGTCCGCTCGCCTCGGCTCGTTGGCTCAGGCGCCGCGGCCACGACCTCGACCTCCGAGCGGCGGATCGGAGGGCGTCAGCCCGGCCGCCAGCTCGAGCTGCTCGCCGAGCTCGACGGTCCGGCGATAGGCGGCCCAGACCGCTTCGGAGAGGACGGTCCGGAGGCGGCCCGATTCGAGCTCGTGGAGCGCCGCGGCGCTCGTCCCGCCCGGCGAGGTCACCATGTTCCGGAGCTCGGCTGGGTGGAGCCCCGACTGGCGGGCGAAGATCGTGCTCCCCTCGAGGGTCTCGATGACGAGGTCGTGGGCGATGTGGCGTGGGAACCCGAGGTGGACGGCGGCGTCGATGAGCGCTTCCATGACGAGGAAGACGTAGGTCGGGCCGGTCCCCGAGACGGCCGTCGCCATGGCGACCATCTTCTCGTCGTCGACCTCGAGCTCGGCGCCCAGGGCCCCGAGGAGTGCCGACGCCTGGGCCCGCTGGTCCGGGGTCGTCGCCGGCGTCGCGTACCAGACCGTCATCCCCTTCCCGAGCCGGGCCGGGGTGTTCGGCATCGCCCGTACGACCTGGTCGTGGCCGAGGACGGCGATGAGCGCCGCCGTCGTCGCCCCGGCGAGGATCGACAACACGAGCTGCCCGGGCCGGAGGGCCGGGGCGATCTCGCGGCCGACGCGGATGAGCATCTGGGGCTTGACGGCGAGGAGGACGATGTCGGCCGCCTCCACCGCCTCGCGGTTCCCGGCTACGACCCGGATCCCGTACTCGCGGGCGAGCTGCTCCCGTCGTTCGGCGCGGGGGTGGCTGGCGACGACCTGGTCGGGCTCGACGAGCCGGCCGCGGAGGAGGCCGGCGATCATCGCCTCGGCCATGACGCCGGAGCCGACCGTCGCGATCGTTCGATTTGCCAGGGGGGACATCGGCGCCGAGTATAGTCCGGCCGAAACGGCCCGGGACGGCGGGTCGGGCCGGGCGGGGTCCCGCGATATTCGACGTTCGACGGCGCCCGCGAGTGGAAGGGGCAGCCGAACGACGGGTTGGCGTGGACGCGGGAGCGTCAGCCGGCCTCGTCCCCGGACTGGCGGGCCTCGTCGTCCCGGCTCCCCGGCCCGCTCGTCGCCCCCCGGGCCGCCTCGGTCTCCGCCGGCGGGCCGCCCCGGGCCGCCCGTCGGTCGGCGATCGCCCGCCGGAGCCGGTAGCGGAGGAACGGATTCGTGCCGGCGCGTTCGAGACAGGCGGGACAGAGGTGCGCCCAGCCGGCCAGGTCGTCCTCGTCGGCGGCGGCGTGCCGACGGCCGCACCACAGGCAGTCGAAGCTGGCTCGGAAGACCATCGCCGCTACCACCCCGTCGAAGGCGGCGGCGGGACGTCGGTGATCCAGTCGTCGACCGGCGTCCAGCCCTGGGGCGGCGCGACGTCGACGAAGCCGTCCGGGTCGAAGATCTCGGCCAGCATGGCGATCCCGTCGATGACCCGCGGTCCGGGTCGCGAGAAGTACGCCGACCCGTCGACGACGAAGACCTGGCGGCGCCGAACCGCGAGGATCTCCTCCCAGAACGGGGGGCGCCGCAGTCGCCGCCAGACCGCGAGGGCATCCCGGAGGTGGTAGCCGCACGGCATGAGGACGAGCATGTCGGGTTGGACCTTGCGGACCGCTCGCCACGTCGTCCGAACCGAGCGCCCGCCCTCCTCGCCGAGGACCTCCCAGCCCCCGGCCCGGCGCACCTGCTCGGGCACCCAGTGGCCGGCGGCGAAGGGCGGATCGAGCCACTCGAGGGCGACGACCCGCGGCGGCACGAAGCCCTCCGCCCGCCGGGCTGCGACGGTCCGATCGATCTCGGCGAGGCGCTCCCGAAGGTCTCGGACGAGGCCGAGCGCCCGCGACTCGACGCCGGCCATCGAGCCGACGGCGATGATGGTGTTGAAGATCCCCTCGATCGAGGTCGGCTCGAGCGACAGGATCGCCGGCGGCCCGTCGAGGGCTCGGACGGCCGCCTGGACCTCCCGGTAGCCGACGGCGCAGACCTCGCAGAGCTCCTGGGTCAGGATGAGGTCCGGGCGGAGCTCGGCGAGGGCGACCTCGTCGAGGGCATAGAGCGAGCCTCCGCCGTGGAGGGCGTGGCGAACCCGCTCATGGATCGCCCGCGAGCCGAGCTTCGAGACGTCGTGGGTCGCCCGGGTGACGACCCGCTTCGAGCGCGCCTCGGGCGGGTAATCGCACTCGTGGCTGACGCCGACGAGCTCGTCGCCGAGCCCGAGGGCGAAGACGATCTCGGTCGCCGAGGGGAGGAGGGAAACGATCCGCACGGTCGGCTCTGCTCAGCGTCCGTCCGGACGCCCGCCGGCGGTGGCTCCTCCGGGCGTGCCCGCGGCCGTCGGCCGCCCCGGCCCGCAGCGGGGCCGGCGTCCGGGAACCGGCTCAGGCCGGGGCCTTGAGCGCGTCGACTTTGGCCCGGGCCGCGGCCCGGTCCGAGTACCAAAGGGCATCGATCTGGGCGTACTCCGCCCACTCGGCCGGCAGCGACTCCTCCGGGAAGATGGCGTTCACCGGGCACTCGGGCTCGCAGGCGCCGCAGTCGATGCACTCGTTCGGATCGATGTAGAGCTTCCGATCGACGCCCTCCTCGAAGTGGATGCAGTCGACCGGGCAGACCGCGACGCACGACTGGTCGAGCACGTCGATGCACGGCTCGGCGATGACGTAGGCCATTCGATTCTCTCCTGGACTGCCACGCTGGAGGCGGAGCGGACGCTGCTCGCGGGCGGCGGTGGGACCCGACGCCGCCGCGGGCGGCTCACAGGGTACCACCAGCCTTGCTCCGGCGACGCGATTCGGGAGCGCCGGCGGGCGAGCCGGTTCGGTCCTCCGGAACGAGTCGACGGCGCAGACAGGCCTCGGCGCCTCAGCCGGCGGGCGAGGCGATCCGAAGGCTCGCCCGCATCCCACGCTGCCAGTGACCGGGGAGGTGGCAGCCGAACAGCGTCCGGGCGACGACCGCCGGGTCCTCGGGGACGGTCCAGAGGAGGTCGACCCGCGCTCCGGACGCGGCATAGATCCGCAACCCCCGAACCTCCGGCGGAGGCGGGACCGGCGACGCCCCCGGCGGCCCGCCGACCGTCGCCGCCCAGGCCCGTTCCCAGGCCTCCTGGACGGCGGCGTCGCCGATGACGAGCTCGTGCGGCTCGAGACCGCCGTTCACGAAGTGGATGAGGACCGTCTCGCCGGGGATGAGGTCGATCGGGTCGGGCACGAAGAGGTAGTCCTTGGCGATGACGTTGACCTCCCGGGGGGCGTCGGGCCGCCCGGCCGTCGGGACCGGGGTCTCGAGCGGGCCGCCGGCTCCGCAGCCGGCAGCGAGGCCGGCGACGAGGCCGAGGGTCAGGGCGAGAACGGCGCCGGCCCCAAGGCCGTCGGATCGCCGCCGACCGGCTCGGGGGCGGGCGGCAAGGACGGACGTCACGAAGCCGGAAGTGTAGGCCGAATCGTCCCGCCGATCGACCGTGCTCCCTCGGTCGTCGTTGAGCGATCCGCAACACCGGGCGGGGCGACGGGCTTCGGGTCTTGACAGCGACGGGCTCGACCGGGCAAAGTTCCCGGCCAGCCGGTCCCCCGTGCGCCGTCGATCTCCGCGTCCCGTTCCGTCGGGTGCGCTCCCGGGGCCGGAGGTTCCAGGAATGGTGCAAGGTCGGAGGAACGAAGGGTGACCGAGACGCCGATCGCGGCAGGGGAGACGGGTCGAACGCCGCCCGACGGCGTCCCCGCCGTCCGCCTCGTCGGGGTCCGGAAGCGCTACGGGGACATCGACGCCGTCGCCGGCATCGATCTCGAGGTCCGCGACGGCGAGTTCTTCTCGATGCTCGGGCCGTCGGGCTCGGGCAAGACGACGACGCTCCGGATGATCGCCGGCTTCGAGATCCCGACCGCCGGCCGGGTCTTCCTCCACGGCGACGACGTCACGGAGCTGGCGCCCTTCGAGCGCGACGTCAACACCGTCTTCCAAGACTACGCCCTCTTTCCGCACCTCTCGGTCGGCGACAACGTCGCCTACGGCCTCGTCGTTCGAAACGTCCCCCGGGCCGAGCGGGAGGCCCGGGTCGCCGAGGCGCTCCGGATGGTCCGCCTCGAGGGCTTCGAGCGACGCCGCCCCTCGCAGCTCTCGGGCGGTCAGCGGCAGCGGGTCGCCCTCGCCCGGGCCCTCGTGAACCGGCCGCGCGTCCTCCTCCTCGACGAGCCCCTCGGCGCCCTCGACCAGAAGCTCCGGGAGGAGATGCAGATCGAGCTGAAGCGGATCCAGCAGCAGGTCGGGATCACCTTCATCTACGTCACCCACGACCAGGAGGAGGCGCTCACGATGAGCGACCGCCTGGCCGTCTTCAATCACGGCCGGATCGAGCAGATCGGGACCCCGGCCGAGATCTACGAGCGGCCGGCCACGCGGTTCGTCGCCGGCTTCGTCGGGACCTCGAACCTCCTGTCCGGCCCGACGGCGCGGCGGATCGTGGGCCGGGATGGAACGTTCGGCGTCCGTCCGGAGAAGATCCGCCTCCTCGACCCCGAGGCGGCACCCGGCCCGGCGGAGGTCTCGGCCCTCGGCCGGATCGAGACCGTCGTCTACGCCGGGTCCGAGATCCGGTACATCGTCGCCCTCGAGGACGGGGGCGAGCTCGTCGTCACCGAACAGAGCCTGCGCGGCTCGTCGAGCGAGGCGCTCGCGGCGCGCGGGCGAGCCGTCCGGCTCGTCTGGAACCGGGATCATTGCCTCCCGATCGCCGATCGGGAGGCCGGCGGGGCCGGCGATCCGGCCCGAGAGGAGGAGCAGCGTTCATGAGACCACGTTCCCTCGTCAGTCTGGGGGCGGTCCTCGCCCTCGTCGCCGCGGCCTGCGGCGGCGGCTCGTCCGGGACCCCGGCCCCGAGCCTCCCAACGAGCCTCGGTCCCGGCGAAGGTGCCCTCACCGTCCTCGCCTGGCCGGGCTATGCCGAGGACGGCTCCACCGACCCGTCCGTCGACTGGGTCACCCCCTTCGAGCAGGAGACCGGCTGCCAGGTCACCGTCCAGGTCTTCGGGACGTCGGACGAAGCCTTCACGCTCTTCCAGACGAACCCCGAACAGTTCGACGTCATCTCGGCCTCGGGCGATGCCAGCCTCCGGCTCGTCGCCGGCGGCTTCGTCCAGCCGGTGAACGTCGACCTCGTCCCGAGCTACAAGGAGATCTTTGATTCGCTGAAGGATCGCGCCTGGAACACCGTCGACGGCGTCCACTACGGGATCCCGCACGGTCGGGGCGCGAACCAGATCATGTGGCGGACCGACATCGTGAACCCGGCCCCCACCTCCTGGCAGGCGATGTTCGACCCGAACTCGCCGTACGCCGGGAAGTTCTCGGTCTACGACGCCCCGATCTACATCGCCGACGCGGCCGTCGTCCTCATGAAGACGCGGCCCGACCTCGGGATCAAGAATCCCTATGCCCTCGACGATGCCCAGTTTGCCGCCGCCGTCGAGCTCCTCAAGCAGCAGAAGCCGGCCGTCGGGGAGTACTGGGTCGACTACACGAAGCAGATCGATTCGTTCACGAACGGCAACACCGTCATCGGGACGACCTGGCAGGTCATCGCCAACATCCTCCAGGACTCGGGGGTGTCGGTCGAGACCCGCAAGCCCGACGAGGGCGCGACGGGCTGGTCGGACACCTGGATGATCAACTCGAAGACGAAGCACCTCAACTGCGCCTACCGCTGGCTCGACTACATCACCTCGGCCAAGGTGAACATCCAGGTTGCCGAGTACTTCGGCGAAGCGCCGGCGAACCGGAACTCCTGTGCCCTCGCCCAGAACCCCGACCACTGCGCGATCTTCCACGCCGAGGAGGACGCCTTCTGGACGAACGTCTGGTACTGGACGACCCCGACCGAGCGCTGCCTCGACGGCCGGACCGACGTGAAGTGCAAGGGCTTCGACGAGTGGGTGAAGGCCTGGACGGAGATTCGGAGCGGCTAACCGCCTCCGGACCTGGCATCATGACGGCCGGGGCCGCCTGGGCCCCGGCCGTTCCCGTGCCGAAGCCGGGGCGCCCGGTTGACCCGCCGTCGATCCGGCCCGCCACGCACCCATGACGACGACCGTCCACCATCCCGTTGCTCCGTCCCTCGGGCGCCGGCTCGCCGCCTGGCTCCATCGCCGACCGGCGGTCCGAGCGACCGGGCTCCTCGCCGGGCCCGTCGCCTGGCTCGTCGGCGTCTACGTCGGCTCGCTCCTCATCCTCTTCCTCAACGCCTTCTGGTCGCGGGACGCCTTCACCGGGGCGACGATCTACGAGCCGACGCTCCGGAACTTTGTCGAGCTCCTCGGCGACCCGTATCCCGGGATCACGCTCCGGACCGTCGTTATGGCGAGCCTGGTGACGCTGACCTGCGCCGTCCTGGCGCTGCCGGTCGCCTACTACATGGCCCGGGTCGCCTCGCCCCGGGTCCGGAACGCCCTCGTCGTCGCCGTCATCGTCCCCCTCTGGGCGAGCTACCTCATCAAGGTCTACTCCTGGCGGCTCATCCTCGCCGAGCAGGGGATCCTCAACTGGGCCCTCGCACCGTTCGGGCTTCGCGGCCCGGGCTTCGGCGACGTCGCCGTCTGGCTCGTCTTCACGTACCTCTGGCTGCCGTACATGATCCTCCCCGTCTACGCGGGCCTGAGCCGGATCCCCCCGTCCCTCTTCGAGGCGTCGGCCGACCTCGGGGCACGGCCCTGGATGACGATCCGGCGGATCGTCCTTCCCCTCGCCCTGCCGGCGATCGTCGCCGGTTCGATCTTCACGTTCTCGCTGACCCTCGGCGACTACATCGCCCCGGCGACCGTCTCGACGACGATCTTCATCGGCAACGCGATCTTCTCGAACTTCGGGGCGGGAAACTTCCCGCTCGCGGCCGCCCTGTCGCTCGTGCCGCTCGTCATCGTCCTCCTCTACCTCCTCGTCGCCCGGCGCCTCGGCGCCTTCGAGGCGCTCTAGCCATGGTCGCCCGGCTCGCCCGGATCGGGCTTCGGCTCGCGACGGCAGCGATCCTCGCCTTCATCTACCTCCCGATCGGGCTCATCTTCGTCTACGCCTTCAACGCCGGGACGACCCCGTCGTGGCCGCCGGTCGGGTTCACCCTCACCTGGTTCGGCGAGGCGCTCCGGAACACGGGCCTCCAGCAGGCCTTCGCCACGTCGGTCGGCGCGGCGCTCCTCGCCACGGCGATCGCCCTCGTCCTCGGGACGCTCGCCGCGATCGCCGTCGCCCGCTACCGGTTCTTCGGGCGCGAGGCCGTCTCCTTCGTCGTTATCTTCCCGATCGCCCTGCCGGGGATCGTGACCGGAATGGCGCTCTCGACGACGTTCGCCCAGATCGGCGTGCCGCTGGGCTTCGCGACCATCGTCGTCGGCCACGCGACGTTCTGCATCGTCCTCGTCTACAACAACGCCCTGGCGCGCCTGCGCCGGACGTCCCGCTCCCTCGAGGAAGCGTCGGCCGACCTCGGCGCCGACTCGTGGACGACGTTCCGCCGCGTCACGCTCCCGGCGATGCGGTCGGCGATCCTGGCCGGCGGCCTCCTCGCCTTCGCCTTGTCGTTCGACGAGGTCATCGTCACGATCTTCACCGCCGGCGGCGTGAAGACGCTCCCGATCTGGATCTTCCAGAGCTTCCGTCTGGCGAACCAGGTCCCGCTCGTGAACGTCGCCGGGGTCGTCGCCATCCTCCTCTCGGTCCTGCCGGTCTACCTCGCCTCCCGGATCACCGCCGACACCGGCGAGATCACCGGCGCCCGCGGGTAGGAGGACCGCGGTCCGCCCCGACCGGTGGCCCGCCCATCCCCGATGGGCTCCGGCATCCAGGCGCCGGCCCCTCGGGCTCGGGGCCGTGGCTGGAGTCCTGACTCCGAGTCGTCATCCTGACTCGGGGTGGGCGCTCGGGTCTCCTGGCCCACGGAACCCGATGAACCCGTCGTTCGGGACCGTCAGCTGCCCATGACGTCGGCGACGAGGAAGTACGCTCCAAAGGGGCAGACAGGATTGGGCGGGGCCACCCAGTCGAAGCTCCGCTCGACCGGTCGTCCGTCCGCGCCAACCGCGCCGCCACCGCCTCGCAAGACGACGGCGGCCCCGTCCCGGAGGAGGTGGACGGTACCGTCGAGGTTCCGGAAGCGGACGACTCGATCGGACCCCAGCCATTCGACGCGGTCCGCAGGCCAGACGAGGAGCGTTTCGCTTCCGTCAGGAGCAACGAGGCCGGCGCACGTATCGGTGATCCGAACGATTCCCGCAACTCGCGCAGCCGGCTGCTCAGGCGTCCTCGCTACGGCAAGCGGACCCCAGGCGGCCGGCGACGGCGGCCGGAGCGCCGTGGCACCGGCCCAAAGACCGAGGCCGATCACCAGGAGGACCACAGTGAGGACCACAGTGAGGACCACGAACCGCGAGCGACGACGAAGAGACTCCGGCGGCGGGCTCAACTGACGCTGCGATCTCGACACAGGCGGCTCGGGTGCCGGGAACCTACTTCGTTGGGTCGACCGTCACAACGCGGGCGCCGAGAGCTTCGTCGAAGAGATCGGCGACCGACCACGAGTCCAGCCCGTCGCACGAACCGAAGGTGGCCCCGTAGGCTACGTTGCCATATGACCAGCCACCGCCGCTGTCTCCGCCGATGACGAAGCCGCCGTCCATACGCACAAGCCGATTGAGCTGCCCGCAGGCGAGCGCCACGTCGCGCACCTTCATGGAGCAATTCCGGGCGTTGCTCGCTCTCCCGTACACGCAGACGTACTCGCCCACCGAAATCGCCGCTCGCTGCTCGACTGCCCTGACGTCTCGCACCGTGGCTGCGTCGGCGTAGAAGTACGGCGGCTCCAGCTCGGCACTCGTGTACCACTCGACGTCTCCCCACTCCCCCACGTGCTGTGCTTGCCAGTTCACCGTGTGTATGCCATGACCAGGGTGCTCGATGCTCGTGATGCGGCTGCAATGACCGGCGCCGGTCACGCCGGTCCGGCCATCTGGATGGCGCACCGACCAGCCACTGGTGCAATACCTCGACCCGTCGTCGCGGCGAAGCCACATCCCGCCGAATGCACCGGTCGGGGTGACGATGGGCACGTCGCCGACCGTGACCTCGACACCCGAGCGAAGATCCGTTGGCAGGAGGGCGAGAACAGAGAGCGGGTCGCCGGGCAGATTGGATTGGCGACGAACGGTGACCTCGATGAGCCCGGAGCGGGTCAGATCAAAGGTCGTCACGACCTCTCGGTAACCTGCCGCCAGGAGCATGGCGTGGACGGCCGTCTTCCTGGCCTCCAGCTCACTCAAGGAGTACGGCTGCCCGTCGACGACCTCGATCGGGAGGTCCGCGCTCCGAATCGCCGCGATGAGCTCCGGGTCGGCCGGGCCTTTGACGAAGAGCCGGGGCGCGCCGCCGGGATCCGACGCCAGGGCCGAGCCGACGAAGACGTCTGGTCGATCGGTGGCGAGCCGGACCGCGATCCGGTCGATCGTCTCTTCGGTGCGGGCGTATGCTGCCGCCTCGGCCGCGGTCCACCCGGCGGCCTGGGCTATGAGCGCGAGGTCGGTGGCGAGCGCCTCGTCGGGCGTCTGATAGCGAGCGGCGGGCGCTTCGTCTGGCATCTGCGAACCAACGATGCCTGGTGAGTCGGCGCGGAGGTTCGAGCTCGTGCTGCCACGAGCGTTGGGCATCGCGACCGAGATGGCTGTTACAACGAGCGCAGCGAGGAGAAGCCACCCAAATCGGGTCAGAAGCCGCCCATGCCCCGCGGCGCGACGGTCCATCGCGGAAGGCTCCATGCGCACGTATGATGGCCAACCACGGATGAGAGCCGACTCCAATGCTGTATCTCGGCCGCGCGCTTGTCAAGATATGTGGAAATCCCTCCGAGTGGGTGGATCGGCGGGTCGGCAAGACAGAGAGCCGGATCCCTCCGGGCCCGTTCCCGCAGCCCGCGGCGCCTGAACCCGGTCGCGCGTGCCCCTCGGCGTCCCGAAGGACGGCCGACCCTACGACCAGCGCTTCCCGGCCTCGAGGACGAGGGCGACGAGCGTCAGGACGCCGAGCGGCAACAGCATGCCGATCGCCGGCCCGACGACGGCGACCTGACGGCGGATGCCCAAGCGCAGACGATGGCCCATGACGACACCTCCCGCCGGGTCCCGGCACCGGCACGCTCGATCGAGTCTCGCCGGCCTCCGCGCGTGCCCGCCGGCGGAGGAGAGTGTCGGCTGCGGCGCTTACCGACCGCTTATCTCCGGGCCCCCGATCGGGCTATCTCCGGGCCCCCGGATCGGGCCGGACCGCTACATCGAGGGAACGTAGTTCGGGTCGAGGTACTTCTCGGGGTCGTCCTTGAACTCGAGCAGGCAGCCTCGGCCGCAGAACCAGTAGGTCTTGCCCTCGTACTCGTACGAGAGATCCGAGAGCTCGGTGTCGACCTCCATCCCGCAGACGGGATCCTTCTCGACGGCCATCGATGCCTCCATCGTCGCTGTCCGATGCCGGCCGGGCCCCGCCCGGCCGGACGTACTCCCTGGGAGTATAGCCCGGGCCCGCCGGCCGGGACGGCGGCGCTACGATGGCCGGCGTGACGATCCAGTCGCCCTCGTCGGCGCCGCTCGTCGGCCTCGAGGCGATCCGCCGAGCGGCCGACCGCCTGGCCGGCGTCACCCTCCGGACGCCCCTCGTCGCCTTCGGCCCCCCGGGGTCCCGGACGTTCCTCAAGGCCGAGTCCCTCCAGCCGATCGGTGCCTTCAAGCTGCGCGGCGCCTACGTCGCCGTCGCCGCCCTCGGCCCCGAGGAGCGGGCCCGCGGCGTCGTCACGTACTCCTCGGGCAACCACGCCCAGGGCGTCGCCCGGGCGGCTCGCCTCCTCGGCGTCCGCTGCGTCGTCGTGATGCCGACCGACGCGCCGGCGATCAAGCGGGCTCGGGTCGCGGCCGACGGAGCCAAGATCGTCATCGTCGGGCCCGCCTCCGACGAGCGCCGGGCGGTCGCCGAGCGCCTCGCCGCCGAGCAGGGTCTGGCGATCATCCCGCCGTACGACGACGACCGGATCATCGCCGGGCAAGGGACGTGCGGCCTCGAGATCGCCGAGGACGTCCCCGACCTCGAGCTCGTCCTCGTTCCGGTCGGCGGCGGCGGCCTCGCCTCCGGGGTCGCGGCCGCCGTCCGGGCCCTCCGACCGAACGCCCGGGTCGTCGGGGTCGAGCCCGAGCTCGCCGCCGACGCCCGCGAATCCCTCGAGCAGGGCCGGATCGTCCGCTGGCCGGCCGAACTCGTCGGCCGGACCATCGCCGACGGGACCCGGACCCAGTCGCTCGGGGAGCGGACGTTCGCCCACCTGGCAGCCCTCCTCGACGGGATCGTCACCGTGACCGAAGCCGAGATCGCCGCCGGGGTTCGGCTCGCAGCCGAGGAGGCACGGCTCGTCGTCGAGCCGTCGGGGGCCCTCACGATCGCCGCCCTGCGCTATCGGGCGCGCGAGCTCGGAATCGATCGCCTGAGCGGCACCGTCGTTGCCGTCGTCTCGGGCGGCAACGTCGACCCGGCCCGCTACCGAGAACTCCTCGCCTCCCCGCTGCCGCCGGCCGCCTAAGCGACCGGTCACCGCAGGGACGCCGAGCTCCCCTCCCCGCCCGGCCGGACGTCGCGCGTCGTCGGCTCCGTCTCGGCCCCGACACCCCAGTCACCGCCGGCCCGTCGTTCGGCGAGGGCGAGCTCCCGCGCCCGGATCGCCGCCCGCTCCACCTCGGCCCTGGCGTCGGAGCGCGCCGTGGCCCGCGCCTCCTGCTCCATCCAGGCCCAGAGCAGGACGAGGGCCACGACGAGGAACATGAGGTCACCGGCCACCCACATGAGCCCGCCGCCGAGCTGCTGGTCGGCCAGCGGGGTTGGGCCCCAGGGGCGGACGAGCGTCGCGTAATGCGGGTAGAGGGGCTCGCTCGCCGAGTAGATGGCGAGGGAGAGGAACGTGTTCTGCGGCATCTGGAGGCCGACGTAGAGGAGGCGGGCCGGATACGAGAGCCGCCAGGGCGTCGGGTCGACCCCTGCGGCCGGCCACCAGAAGAGGAGCCCCGAGCCGAAGAGAAGGGCGTGCTCGAGATCGTGAACGAGCCGGTCCTCGAGGGCGGCGTTGTAGAGCGGCGAGAAGTGGGTCCCCCAGGCGACGCCGGCGAAGACGAGCCAGGCGACGACCGGGTGGGCGACGATCCGGACGGCCCGGCTGTGGAGGACCGGGAGGATCCAGCGTCGTCGGTCGTCGGGGCTCGCGACCCGAAGGAGGAGGGTGACCGGTCCGGCGAGGGCAAAGAGCGGAGCGGCGACCATCGTCAGGAGGAGGTGCTGGATCATGTGGATCCAGAAGAGGCTCGTGTCGTACCGCTCGATGCCCGACTGGAGGGCGACCGCGACGGCGACGAGGCCGCCGACGAAGGCCCAGGTTCGATGCGGCGGCACCGGATTCGTCGGGTGGGCGGCGTTCACCCGGCGGACCGCCGAGCGCCAGAGGAGCCCTGCCCCGAGGAGCGGGATCCAGATCCAGGGATCGAAGGACCAGTCGAGGGCGAGGCTGACGGGCGTCGGCGGGTCCGGCGGGACGGCGCCGTGGGCAAGCACGAGCCCCGGCTTCACCAGCGTCGAGACGAGCCCGAGGACCAGGCCGGCGCCGGTCGCCGCGGATCGCCCGAGGGAGGCACCGGGGCCGGCGTTCCCTCTGGTGGGCAGGCGACGCGGTCGGCAGCTCCGGAGCATGGCTCGTCCATTCTCGCCGATCTTCGAACCGGCGGGCGCCGAGCGGTCCGTTCGGATCGACCGTTTCGGCCCTCGAAACGGGTCGAAGGGCCCTTGCGGCGTCCGGCTGCCCCTCGCCACGCGCTCCGAGGTCGGCCGCTATCATTGGGCCCCGGGTCCCGGCTCGCGTCCCGCCGGGCGCCGTCGTTTCATGCGGCGGATCCCCGCCGCGGCCCCCCAGCCGCAACGCCCTGATCGAGGACACCTGATGACGATGCCCCGACGATCCGGCCCCGGTCCGGCCGCCATCATCTTCGGTTCGGCGGCCGTCGCCGTGGTCCTCTTCCTGGCCATTCTGGCCGTCCGCGGCGACGTCGTCGAGCAGCTTCGGAACGTCTGGGCGTCCTTCTTCCCGCCGCTGCCGGGCACGACCCAAGGTGCCGAGATCCGGCAGCTCTACGACATCGTCTTCTACATCGCCGTCGCGATCTTTCTCTTCGTCGAGGGCCTCATCGTCTTTGCCGTCATCCGCTACCGGCGCCGCCCCGGCCAGGACGAGCTGCCCCCGCAGATCCACGGCCACAACGCCCTCGAGATCGTCTGGACCGCCGTCCCGGCCCTCATCGTCGTCGTCCTCTTCGTCCTCTCCTGGCAGACCTTGAACTCGGTCGATGCGCGGTCGCCCTCGGCCGAGGTGAAGATCCGAGCCGTCGCCGCCCGCTTCCAGTGGACGTTCGAGTACCTGACCCCGGACGGCGGGCAGGTCGCCTTTACCCAGCTCACGCCGGAGATGGTCGTCCCGGCCGGGCGGACGGTCCAGGTCTCGCTTCGGAGCCCGGACGTCATCCACGCCTTCTACGTCCCCCGCTTCCTCTTCAAGCGCGACGTCATCCCCGGCAAGGAGAACGTCTTCGACTTCACGGTCGACGCGGCCGACGCCGGGCAGACGTTCCGCGGCCAGTGCGCCGAGCTCTGCGGGCCCCAGCACTGGGCGATGCAGTTCACGGTCAAGGCGGTGACGCCGGCCGAGTTCGATGCCTGGTATGCGGAGCAGCGCGACCGGGCGGCCGCCTCACCCTCGCCGTCGGCCGGCGCCTCCCCCGCTCCCTCGGCGTCGGCCGCTCCGTCCGCCGCCCCCGGCGCCTCGCCGTCGGCGCCGGCCGGGGTCGTCCTCGAGCTGTCCGCCCAGAACATCGCCTTCGACAAAGCCGAGCTCAGTGCCCCGGCGAACACCCCGTTCCAGATCCGCTTCACGAACAACGACGCCGGGATCCCCCACAACGTCGCGATCCATCAAGGCAGCCCGACCGGGCCCGAGGTCTGG
>JBHOQO010000090.1:0-15384 GCA_042408925.1 Chloroflexota bacterium
GCCGAGCGGCTCGGCCTCTCCGAGCGGCAGCTCTGGCGCCTGCGGGCCGCGTATGAGCAGCGGGGCCCGGCCGGCCTCGTCCACGGCAACCGCGGCCGGCCGTCCGGCCACCGGATCGACGCGGCGGTCCGGGCCCGGGTCATCGAGCTGCGCCGGACGACGTACGGGGAGGTCAACGACACCCACGACCAGGAGCTCCTCGCCGAGCGAGAGGGGATCGCGATGAGCCGCGAGAGCGTCCGGGCGATCCTCCGCGCCGAGGGGATCGGCAGCCCCCGCCGGCGACGACCACCTGAGCACCGCAGCCGCCAGCCCCGCCTGCCGGCCGAGGGTCTCCTCCTCCAGCTCGACGGCAGCCCCCACCCCTGGCTCGAAGACCGGGGACCCGTGCTCAGCCTCCTCGGCGCGATCGACGACGCAACCGGGATGGTCGTGGCGGCGTGCTTCCGCGAGGAGGAGGACAGCGCGGGCTATCTCGGCCTCCTCCGCGACGTCGTCACGACGAAGGGGATCCCCGAGGCCATCGATCGCGATCGCCACGGCGCCTTCGAGCCGCCGAACCGGCGCCGGGGCGGCGCCGATGGGTCGCCCGATCCGGCGTCGCTGAGCCAGGTCGGCCGGGCCCTCGTCGAGCTCGGGATCGGCTCGACTCCTGCCCGTTCACCCCAGGCAAAGGGCCGGATCGAGTGGCCGTGGGGGACGTCTCAGGACCAACACCTTCCTCCCGTCGTTCCTCGCCCGCCACAACGCGCGGTTCGCCGTCCCGGCCGCCGATCCGGTCCCGGCCTCGCGACCCGTCCCGGCTGCCGTCAACCTCGAGCGGGTCTTCGTCTTCACGTCCACCGCACGGTCGCCAAGGACCACACGATCCACCTCGCCGGACAGGTCCTCCAGCTCCCCAGAGGGACCGGACCCACAAACTATGCCGGCAAGCGAGTCTAGGTCCACGTCCGGCTCGACGGCTCGATCGTCGCCTTCGATGGCGAGCGGGAGCTCGTCACCGCACCCGCCCCGCCCGATCCGGGCCAACTCCGGGCCCTCGACGCCCGCCGGGCCGGACCGAGTCTCGTCCCGCCACCGGCTACGATCCACTGGAGCCCGCCGGCCGACCACCCCTGCAGACGGGTCCGGCGGGACAGCAAGCTCTACGAGCGACTGACAGAATCACGCGGCAGTTGAGCTGCACTGCCACAGCCGAGCGCGCCGCCCCCAGCCTCCACGCGGCTGCGGCGCCTGGTGGTCGGCTTCGGAACGGGGTCAGCTTCCCCCCGCCACCGACCGTGCCGCCTCGCCAGCCGCCGCGGCAGCCGCCGCCGCCACCACCGGCTCGACGAGCCAGAAGTCACCGAGGGGGAGGGCGCCCCCGGCGAGGAGCCGGGCGGCCGTCGGCGAGCCGGCTTCGGCGTGCGCTTCGAGGAGCCGCCGCAGATCGGCAACGAGGGCCGCCCCGTCGCTCCGCTCGTGGACGGCCGTCGCGAGCCGGACGGCCCCGACGCTCGCCGTGTTCAGGAGCGCCGCGTGCCGACCGGCCGGGTCGTAGAGGAAGGCCCGGCCGCCGGTCATCCCGGCCCCGAAGTTCGCCCCGATCGGCCCGAGGACGACGACCGTCCCGCCGGTCATGTACTCGCAGCCGTGCGGACCGATCCCCTCGACGACCGCCTCCGCCCCGCTGTTCCGGATCGCGAAGCGCATCCCGGCCCGGCCCACGACGTGGAGCCGGCCGGCCGTCGCCCCGTAGAGACAGACGTTCCCGGCGATCGCCTGCGCCTCGGGACGGTGGGCGACGGCATCCGCGACCACCGAAGCGCCGCCGTCCCCCGCCCCCGCGTCGAGCGCCGCCGGCCGGAGGACGATCGTCCCCCCGCCGAGGCCCTTGCCGACGTAGTCGTTGGCCTGGCCGACGAGGGTGAGCGTCACCCCGGCGCACGTGAAGGCGCCGAAGCTCTGGCCGGCCGAGCCCCGGAGGCCGAGCCGGATGAGGCCGTCCCGGGCGTCGATCTCACCCCGCTCCATGGCCCCGGACAGCTCGGCACCGAAGGAGCGGTCGGCCGTCGTGACGGCGAGGCTGTCGCGGATCCGCGGCCCGCCGGCCCGGAGCTCCTCGACGAGGCGCCGCTCGAGGGGGGAGGCCGGCGGCCGGTCGACGACCTCCCGGGCTCGCTCCGGGTCGGCCCGCCGGGCGGCATCGGCCGGCCAGCGCGGCAGCCGCAGGAGCGGCGCCAGATCGAGGGTCCGACCCGTGGCGGCCGGGCGGAGGAACCGCCGCGCCTCGCCGACGACCTCCCCGACCGAGCGGGCGCCGATGGCTGCCAGCTCGCGCCGCACGTCCTCGGCGAGGGCGAGGACGAAGCGCTCGACCTGCTCGGGGGTCCCGGTGAACTTCGCCCGAAGGTCCTCCCGTTGGGTCGCGATCCCCGTCGGGCAGGTGTCGAGGTGGCACTGGCGGGCCATGTCGCAACCGATGGCGACGAGCATCGCCGTCCCGAAGCCGAACTCCTCGGCCCCGAGGAGGGCGGCCACGAGGACATCCCGCCCGGTCTGGAGGCCGCCGTCGGTCCGGAGGACGACCCGGTCGCGGAGGTCGTTCCGCAGGAGCGTCTCGTGGGTCTCGGCGAGACCGAGCTCCCAGGGCGCCCCGACGTGCTTGATGGACGAGAGTGGCGAGGCCCCCGTGCCGCCCGAGTGACCGGCGATGTGGATGTAATCGGCACCCGCCTTCGCCACCCCGGCCGCGATCGTTCCGACCCCGCGGGTCGCGACGAGCTTCACCCCGATCCGGGCCCAGGGATTGATCGAGCGCAGGTCGGCGATGAGCTGGGCGAGGTCCTCGATCGAGTAGATGTCGTGATGCGGCGGCGGGCTGATGAGGGACTGGCCCGGCTGGGCCCGCCGGAGGGCAGCGATGTACGCCGTCGCCTTCTTGCCGGGGAGCTGGCCACCCTCGCCCGGCTTGCTTCCCTGGGCGATCTTGATCTCGATCTGGTCGGCCCTGGCGAGGTACTGGGAGGTCACCCCGAAGCGGGCCGAGGCGACCTGCTTGATCCGGGCGTCGTGCCGCTCGCCGTCGGGGCCCGGGACGTACCAGGCCGGGTCCTCGCCGCCCTCGCCGGTGTTCGCCGCCCCGCCGGCTCGCTGGATCCCGATGGTGATCGCCTGATGGGCTTCGGGCGACAGGGCGCCGACGCTCATCGCCGAGGCGACGAAGCGGCGGACGATGGCGCGGGCCGGCTCGACCTCCTCGAGGGGGACCGGCCGACCGACCCGCCGGAGGCGGAAACCGTCGCGGACGACCGCCGGCGGGTGCTCCTTCACGGCCCGAAGGCGGGCCAAGGCGGCCTCGATCTCGTCCTTCGTCCGGGCGACCTCCTGAAGCTCGCCGACGACGGACGGCGCGTAGAGGTGGAGCTCACCGTCGCCCCGGAAGCGGGCGAAGCCCGGATCGATGAGCTTGGCCCGCGGGTCGTCGGCCGGGATCGCCCGGGCCGCCTCGAGGCGCCGGAGCTGTCGCCGGGCGAGGTCCTCGAAGCCGACCGTTCCCGGCCAGGCCGGCGCGCTCGGGAAGCAGCGGGCGAGGACCTCGGGGCTGAGCTCGAGGACCTCGAAGAGGGCGCCACCGACGTACGACGCGACGGTGCTGATCCCCATTCGGGCGAGGGTCTTGCGGAGGCCGGCGGAGAAGGCGGCGACGAGGTTCGCAACGGCTTGCTCGGGGCTGAGCGCTTCGGCGCCGCGGCCCCCCGCCAGCTCCGCGGCGAGCTCGACGGCGAGCCAGGGGCAGACGACCGTCGCCCCCGAGGCGAGGACCATGGCGAGGCCGTGGACGTCGAGGATGTCGGCAGCCTCGGCGACGACGTCGGTCCGGCCGCGGAGGCCGGCCTCGGTGAGGGCGGTGTGGACGGCGCCGACGGCGAGGACCGACGGGATCGGGAGTCGCTCGAAGCCGAAGCGGCGGTCGCTCAGGACGACGACCTCGACCCCGCCCCGAGCCGCGGCGACGGCGGCCGTGGCGAGCCGCTCGAGGGCCGACCGCAGCCCGCCTTCGCCCGCCTTCGGGTCCCAGGTCGCATCGAGGAGGCGGACCGACCGCCCGGCCGCTTCGACGGCGGCGACGAGGGTCTCGCGGTCGGTGGCGATCGGGCGCTCGAGGTGGACCGTCCGCGACCAGTCCCGTCGCCGCCCGGCGCGACGGTCGTCGGGCGGACCGCCAAGGAGCGGCGCCCGACGGCCCAGCTCGACCGAGAGATCCATGACGACGAGCTCGCGTTCGGGGTCGATGGCGGGGTTCGTGACCTGGGCAAACGCTTGGCGGAGGTGGTCCGAGGCGGGCCGGTCGACCCGGGCGAGCCCGGCGAGCGGCGTGTCGTCGCCCATGCTCCAGAGCGGCTCCTTGCCCTCGAGGGCCATCGTCCGGATGTCGAGGCGGGCCTTCTCGGCGTCGAGGCCGGCGAGGTAGCGGAGCGGAAGCGGGGTTCGCGTCGCGACCGGGCGGGGCGCGGCGACGTCGGCCGCCGCATGCCCGTCGTCCTCGACGACGGCGACCGACCGAAGCGCCTCGGCCTTCGCCTCGGCGTCCTCGAGGACGAGCCCCCGAGCCGGGTCGACGAGGAGCATCTCGCCGGGGCCGAGGCGGCCCCTCCGGACCGTCCGTGACTCGTCGAGTGGGACGGCGCCGGCCTCCGAAGCGACGGCGACGAGGCCGTCGGCGGTCACCGCGAAGGCGGCGGGGCGAAGCCCGTTTCGGTCGACGAGGGCCCCGACCCGTCGGCCGTCGGCGAAGACGAAGGCACCGGGCCCGTCCCAGGGGGCGAGGAAGCCGGCGACCCGGCGGGCGAAGGCGGCGGCTGCCGGGTGGACGGTCCGCCGGAGGCCCTGGGCTTCGGGAATCGCGGCGAGCATCGCCGTCTCGATCCGCCAGCCGGTCAGGACGAGGAGCTCGATCGCCTCGTCGAGGGAGAGGGAATCCGAGCCGTCGGGCGAGAGGAGCGGGCCGGCCTCGACGAGCCGCCGGGCGAGGCTCGTCGGGAGCCGGTCGCCGATCCGGCCGCGGACCTGCTCCCGGTTCCCGCGAACGGTGTTGATCTCGCCGTTGTGGGCCAGGTACTGGAACGGCTGGGCGAGGCGCCAGACGGGGTGGGTGTTCGTCGCGTAGCGCTGGTGGAAGACCGCGTAGCGCACCTCGAGGGGCTCGGCGAGGTCGCGGTAGAAGTCGGCGAGCCGCGATCCGGCAACGAGGCCCTTGTAGACGACCGTCCGGCCCGAGGCCGACGGGACGGCGAAGCCGGCGAGCCCCTCCGCCCGGGCCGTCGCTTCGGCCCGCCGGCGGGCGAGGGCGAGGCGGGCCTCGAAGGCGGCGTCGGCGATCCCGTTCGGTCGGGTGACCAGGGCCTGCTCGATGGTCGGTCGGGAGGCGGCGGCCTCGGAGCCGAGCGCCCCCGGATCGACGGGGACCGGGCGCCAGGCGGCGACGGCGAGATCCTCCGCGGCGAGGGCGGCCTCGACGATGGCCCGGCCCCGGCGGGCGGCCGCGCTCCGCCGCGGCAGGAAGGCGACGACGACTCCGGGACGCACCATGCCCGGGGCGAGGAGGTCGAGGACGGACCGTTCGAGGGGGAGGGCGACCCCCGCCCCGTCGCTCGATTCGCCGTCCGCCGCGAAGGCGCCCCGGTGGCCGAGGGAGGCGAGGCCGGCCAGGGCGAGGCGGAGGACGGCGGTCCGCGACCGCCCGCCGACGTCGGCGACGAAGCCGACCCCGCAGGCGTCGTGCTCGAACCGCGGGTCGTAGAGGGAGGGTCGCCCCGACCGCCGGGCCGAGGGGGCCCGGCGGGGCGAGGACGGCGACGCGGCACCGCCGATCGAGGGTGCCGCGACGGGACGCTGTGGACGGTCCGGGACAAGTCGCCCGGTCCGGGGGCTGGGTCTGGTGCGCATGGATCGTGCCTCCGGAGGGGACGCTGCCGGCCGCCGCGCGAGGCGGCGGCCGGCGAGGTGCGGGTTGCTGGAAACGCCCGCGGGGCGGGCAGCGTCGGTCAGCCCTGGTACGCCACCTCCCCGTGGAGCGCGAGATCGAGGCCGACCTCCTCCTCGTGGCTCGCGACCCGGAGCCCGACGACGAGGTCGACGACCTTGACGATGACGAACGTGGCGACGGCGGAGAAGGCGTACGTCGCGAGGACGGCGACGATCTGGATCCCGACCTGACCGAGGTTGCCCTCGATGGCGCCGGAGACCCCGCCGATCGCCGAGACCGCGAAGACGCCGGTCAGGATCGCCCCGAGCGTCCCGCCGACCCCGTGGACGGCGAAGACGTCGAGGGCGTCGTCGACCCGGAGCCGCTCGCGGAGGAGCGTCGCGCTGTAGCAGATCCCGCCGGCGAGGGCGCCGATGACGACCGCCCCGCCCGCCGTGACGAAGCCCGAGGCCGGGGTGATCGCGACGAGCCCGGCGACGGCTCCGGCGGCCGCGCCGACGACGCTCGTCTTTCGCTTGTGGAGGTACGCGGCGAGGACCCAGGTGATCGTCGCCGCCCCGGCGGCGGTGTTCGTGACGAGGAGGGCGCTCGCCGCCTGGCCGTTCGCCCCGAGGGCCGAGCCGGCGTTGAAGCCGAACCACCCGAACCAGAGGAGGCCGGCCCCGAGGACCGTCATCGGCACGTCGTGGGGGTCGAGGCGCTCGCCGTTGATGGCCCGCCGGCCGATGAGCATGGCCACCACGAGGGCCGAGATCCCGGAGCTGATGTGGACGACCGTGCCGCCGGCGAAGTCGAGCGCTCCGAGCTCCCGGAGCCAGCCGCCCGGCGCCCAGACCCAGTGGGCGAGCGGCGAGTAGACGAAGGTCGACCAGAGGACGGTGAAGAGGACGAAGGCCCCGAACCGCTTCCGCTCGGCGTACGCCCCGGTGATGAGGGCCGGCGTGATCGCGGCGAACATGAGCTGGAAGGCGGCGAAGAGGACGAGCGGGATCGTCGCCGCGTAGTCGGGGTTCGGCTCGGTGCCGACCGCCCCGAAGCCGAGGAAATCGAGGCCGCCGATGAGGCCGAGGCCACCGGCGTCGGGACCGAAGGCGAGCGAGAAGCCCCAGAGGACCCAGACGACGCTGACGATCGCCAGCCCGAAGAAGCTGTGCATGATCGTCGAGAGGACGTTCTTGCGGCGGACGAGGCCGCCGTAGAAGAGGCCGAGCCCCGGCAGCATGACCATGACGAGGGCCGTGGCAACGAGAAGCCAGGCGGTATCTCCCGTATCCATTGAGGTCGACTCCCTCCGTGCGAACGAGAAACCAACCTGGTGCGCAGCTCGATGGCCCCGACGGTACCGGGGGCCGGGCCGGCCGAACGACGGAGGGACGGGTGCGGAAAGGGTGCGATTCGGTGTCGGCCGGCCCAAGCGGCGACCGGGAGCGCGATGACCGGCGACGCGCCTACGAGACGGCGACGCGCCGCCGGACGCCGGAGGCGCCACAATGGACGGGTGACTGCGCTCGTCTTCGACCTCGACGGAACCCTCGTCGACACCGTCTACGCCCACGTCGTCGCCTGGCAGCGGGCCCTCGCCGAGGAGGCGATCCCGGTCGACGGCTGGCGGATCCATCGTCGGATCGGCATGAGCGGCGGTCTCTTCGTCCGGGCCCTCGCCCGCGAGATCGGCCGCGAGCTGTCGCTCGAGGAGGCCGAGCGGATCCAGCAGCGCCACGGCGCCCACTTCCGGGCCCTCAGCCCCGAGCGCCGCCCGCTCCCCGGAGCAAAGGAGCTGCTGGCGACGCTCCGGGCGACCGGCGTCCCCTTCGGGATCGCGACCTCCGGCCGCCACCCGGACATCGACGCCTCCCTCGCCGCCCTCGAGGTCCCGCCGGACGTCGTCGTCGTCGACCGCGGCGACGTCGCCCGGGCGAAGCCGGAACCGGATCTCTTCCTCGCCTGCGCCGAGCGCCTCGGGGTGCGACCGGCCGACTGCTTCGTCGTCGGCGACGCGGTCTGGGACCTCCTCGCCGCCCGGCGGGCGGGAATGCTCTCGGTCGGCCTCCTCTCCGGCGGCTACGGCGAGGACGAGCTGACCCGGGCCGGCGCCTACCGGGTCTACCGCGACCCGGCCGAGCTCCTCGCCTCCCTCGACGAGCTCGGGATCGCCCGCCGGTGAGGGGCGAAGAACGGCCCGTCCGAGCGGCGCGGCCGGTCCTCCTCCTCGACCTCGACCGGACCCTCGTCGACGTCGAGCCCTTCGTCGACTACTGTGCCGCCCTCGCCGAGCTGCGGCGGATCTTCCCCGATGCCGGGGGCGACTCGGTCGATCGGGCCTGGGGGAGCTGCACCCGGGCGGCGATGGCCATCCTCGCCGCCCGGAGCGCCGACCCGGCCTGGCCGGCGGCGTCCGCGGCCGTCGAGCGGTTCGAGCTCGAGGGGGTCGAGGGCTCGCGCCCGATGCCGGGCCTGGCAGAGCTGGTCGCCCGGATCGACCCCGCCCGAACCGCGGTCGTCACGCTCCTCACCGAGCGGGGTGCCCGACGTGCCCTCGAGCTCCACGGCGTCCCGTCGCCGGCGGTCCTCGTCGGTCGGCGGGCCGGGCTTCGACCGAAGCCCGCCCCGGACCCGGTCCTCGCCGCCCTCGCAGGGCTCGGCGCCGAGCCGTCGGCGGCGGTCATGGTCGGCGACAGTGAGGTCGACGAGGCGGCCGCGCGGGCGGCCGGTGTCCGCTTCGTCGGGATCACGAACGGGCGCTCGGAGCACGGCTTCGGTCCGGGGTCGCTGATCGTCCGCGACCTCTTCGAGGCGGACGCGGAGCTGGAACGGCTGGGCCTCGCCGACGTGGCGGCACCGCACCGGCACGGCCAACCGATCGACAAAGTGGCCTCACTTCAGGAGCCGTCACCCCGAAGTGCGCGCGACGCTTCGTCGTCGCGGGCTCCCGTTGCACCGATCCCACTCCAGCGCCTCGACCATGGGACGAGAGGAACCGCGGTCAGGTCGGTCGTCCGGGACGGCCGCTCGTCTCTGGGCGCGCGGCTGGCGACCGCCATCGGTCTCGTCCTCGGGTTGACGGTGTCGGGACTGGTGGGCTTCGTGGTCGCGCTGGCCGTCGTCTCGCTCTTGGGCCAGTTGCTTGCGCGGGGCGAGGACGACAGCCCACTCGCGAGATCCCTCGTCTTCACAGGCTACGTGATCTGGGGTGCGATCGCCCTGGCGGGTGTCCTGGCCACCTGGCATCTCTTCCGGCGCCGGCCCTAGTTCGTTCGGGCCCTAGTTCGGCGTACGGCATCCGGCCTGCATGCCCTCCGCGAACTCACGCCGGAGTTCGGCCTCGGCCCCGGGCACGTCAAGCCAACCGCCCGAGAAGGCGTGTGTAACCGGCCAGCAGACTGCGATCACGAGCGCTCCACGGGGCGCCGGCCCGAACACGACATCGAATACCTGCACATGCGCGATGAACGAGCCGTTTGGGTAGCGCTCGTAGCTGCGAATCGCCGTCCTGATCGGCGGCAGCGGTACGTCGATCGCCGACCAGAAGCCCGAGCGGATCGCCTCGCCCAGCCCGGCCGCGTCCGGCGGTTCGAGAGCATCGGGTGGCGCCGTCGCGGCCAGCAGCGTCGGGCCTCCGAAGACGACGGAAACGGCCAACAGACCTATGAGAACGAGACGCGCAGTTCTCATGCGTTATCCCGGATCTTCTTGGACCAGCTGCCGATGATGTCATAGTTCTGCACGTTCAACCCCTTGTCCCCGTACTCGATTTGCACAACAACATGGTCCAGCACTGGGCTGGTGTTGTTGAATGCGTTCTCTGCCTCCTGGTCCCATTGGAGGTAGCCGTGGTAGTTGTAGTTCGCGACGATGAGACCTGGATCGTAGACCACGAAACTGACCTCCTCGTAGTGCTGCCGGGCCTGCTCAAAGATGTCGGCTACGTAGATGCTGGAATACGGCAGATCGGAGTCGTGGCCTCCTGTGTAGTTGTACGAGGTCTCGGGATAGACCTGCTGTTCCACCTGGATGGTGTGGGTCGATCGCTCGTTGGTCAACTTCATCACGGCGGAGCTGCTCCAGCGCAAGTATGATTCCTTGAACCAGTCATGCGATGGCTCGCACCATTCGTACTCGTTCGAGTCATGCCAGCCGTTGTCCACGGAGTAGCTGCCGGTGACACCGTCGGGGTTGTCGTTCCCCGGGAACCCACTTGCAGAGGCAGAATCCGAGCCGTTGCGCGCGCCGTTGTTCACCGAACAAGTGACGTTCGTGGCCACGGCTTCGGGGGGCGACCAGATCGCGCGGCTCACGGCGATGGCGATGCTGAACAGCAATGCGCGAAAGAAACGCCAATTCATCGAGGGCCTCACTTGCTGTCGTCCAAGTGCGAGGCGAGAAGGTACGGATCGCCTTGTGACGCGCGACTTCGGAGCCAACTGTCGAAGACATCGATCGGGGCGACTAGGCGTACGTGGACGGCCAGGCCCCTGTACGCGTCGAGCAGGTCGGTGTACGGATCGAAGAGAAGCACGTCGGGCGCCTCCAGGAGGCGCCCTGCCGCCTGAGCCGAGACATCCAAGGTCGCACCATGGACCGTAAGCTGCGCCTCCGAGATGCGGCTGGCCACCGGCTCTCCGGCATGGGCATCCGCGATGAGAGATCGCAGCGCTTTGTCAGCGACCGCTGCCGGCTGCGCCCAGAACTCCGTAGCCTCGGGGCCAAATCCGGCACGACTAACCCACTTGTTGTCAAGCCAGACATCGATATCTACAGCTCGCACTTCGAGACCAAGTTGGTCCCGTAGCGAGAGCAGTCTGTCCAATGGGACCAAGCCTGCGAACGCCAATCGCCCCTCGATGGCCGAGCCCGCCGCGACCAGCCCCGAAGCTACGACGCGGCGCTCGGCGATATAGCGGGCCAGGGCGGCCGCATTGCTCAAGTCAGCAGACGCCGCGACATCGATCCAGAAGGGCACGAGTCCCCGAGCCACTGTCCGGACCTCCCCATGCCTGGCGTCCTCAAGGTAGGCGCTCGGATGGTCGAGCACCGACTGATCCAGGTGGTTTGTTACGAGGAAGCCGTGGAGGTCAGCGAGAGCGGCTTGTGCTCGCGGGTCTCCGGCGTCGGCAGCGGCCTCAAGCCTCTGGAGGATCATGCCACCGACGCCCTGTGCCTGCGCCGAGGATGCCACGTTGGATACGGTGAGAGCGGTTGCGAGAAATACGATCGCGCCGATTCCTATGGTGACTCCTCGTCTCCGATTGGTGACTCCTCGTCTCCGATCACGCCTCATCTGAGAACACTCCTCACCAACCCGATACCAACCCGATCGGCTCCGCCGCAGACCTCGCTTCGCTTCCCGTGGCCAGCTAGCGTTGCCGTCGTGCACGCCACCGACCTGCCGGCCGGGTTCGGCTCGTGCCAAGCAACTGAGCCGCGAGAAGCGTGCGCTATCATGGGCGTGGTTGAAGCGGTCGGAGATGGGTAGGAAGCCGGTAGGAAGTGTCCGCGCCGCTCGGGGGCGGAGCGCTCCTCTTCGATGAGGGGGCACGCGTTCCCCTCCCTCGGCCCGCCCATGGCCCTCCTCGGATATCGTGCGGCGGCCCTGTTGGCGGCACTGTTCGGCACACTTCTAGCGGGCATCCCACTGACGACCCCGTCCGCCCTCGGAGTCATCGGAACGGTCGCCATGACCGCCCTCCTGGCGGTCACGTACGCTCGGCCCAGTTGGTCCGACCGGTCTCTGCCGCTCGAACTTGTCGACCTGGTAGCCGCTGGTCTGTGCGTCGGGCTAACCGGCGGATTGCGCTCGGCATTTGTTCTCTACATGACGGCTCCGGTCCTCGCTCCCGCCATGCGGCGGCAGGGGACGCAACTGGCCGTGATCATGGCCGCGGCCGCGTGGATTTACGGGTCGGCCGTCATGGTCGACGGTCGCACCGCCGACCCCGGACGCATCGTTGGCGACCTCGCCATGCTGATCCTTGTCCCCAGCCTGGCCTTCGTCCTGGTGGCGAGCGCTCGACCGTCGGATGCTTTGGCTGCTGCGGCCGCCATGCTCGAGCCGGGGGACCTGGATCTCTTGGGTCGGCTGGCCAGAGGCCTCACGTACAAGCAGATTGCCGAGGAGGCCGCCCTGAGCCCGGAGAGCGTCAAGGTCGCGGTCGCGCGGCTCTACCGGCGTCTCGGCGTACGAAGTAGAGCCGAAGCGATCGCGATCGCGCGCGAGCGAGGCTTACTTGCGCTCGCGGCCGGCCCGACGGGTGAGCGTCAGGCACGCGGCTCGTCGTAGGCCGCGCGACCGGACACACAATCGTGCCGGGATCTTACGGCTGGCCCGCGGAACGCCGCGCCCCGCGACGCCTTGATCGGCCTACCGGCGTTGGCTCTGCGGGGTCCGGGCCTCCAATCGCGACTCGTCGTGGAGTAGAGGGACTGGAGCGGGAGACGGGATTCGAACCCGCGACATTCAGCTTGGAAGGCTGACGCTCTACCACCTGAGCTACTCCCGCTCGCGGCGACAGGGAAAGGATAGCGCCGCCGAGCTCCGTGGCGCGGCGTCGGGCGGCCGCTGGGGCGGTGACCGTGTCGTCGGGTCCGGGCGCGGGTCCTTCGGTCGAGGGCTCGTCAGCGCCGCAGCGTGGCGACGTCGCGACCGGCCGGGGCAACCGGGCGATCGGGCTCCACCGGTTCTCCGTGCCGGAAGCGGTCGGCGGCGCGCCGCCCGAGGGGCGAGGCCGGTGCGATCGACGGCGGTCGGCGCCGCTCGAGGCACCGACAGACGTCCTCGACGAAGGTCGGGAAGAGGGGCTCCGCGTCGGCCGGGCGGCGGGCTCGCTCCGCCCGCTCGATGAGCCCGACGACCTCCCGCGCGGCGGGCGCAGCGACCTCCCAGGGCGCGGCCGCGCTCAAGCGCAGGAGCCGGATCCGGCCGGCCATGAACGTGACGTTGGCGGCGAGGTCGGGGTCGTCGCAATCGAGGAGCCGGTAGAGGTGCTCGTACGCTCGGAGGGCGCGCCGGCAGAGGTCGCTCGAGGTGCGGCCGCCGGCGTTCGGGGGCAGCGACGCCATCGGATCACCTCCTCGGACGCCGGGTCAGGAGGACGAGGACCTCGTCGACGGACAGGCTCGTCCGCCGGGCGACGAGCCGGGCGATCTTGACGGGGTCGTCGTGCGTCCGTCGGAGTCGCTCGCGGTCGAGGCGTGGCCAGAGGAGGAGGGCCCGTTCGGCGTACGTCGCCGGCCGACCCCCGGAATCAGGCCCCGGTCTGGCGTCGATCTGCGACATCCGATCGACCCGCCTCGATGCTGTCGGACGCGAGGTGATTCTCCCACCGGCGGTGCCGTGAGTCAACGGTCCGGCGCCGGTTGCGCCGGCGAGCGAGCCGACTCAGGTGCCGGGGCGCACTGCCGCCAGGGCCGCCTCGATCGCCTCGACGAGCCGCTCGGTCGTCGGCGGGCCGACGAGGGGTTGATCCGGTGGCGCCCGGCGAGCTCGACCCAGTCGGGTTCCATCCCGGGAGCAACGAGGACGACCGGCACCTCGGGGTGGAGCTCTCGGAGCCCCTCGATGAGCCGCCGCGCGCCGTCGGGCTCGCCCGTGGCCCAGGCGTCGTAGACGAGGACGTCGGCGCGCTCGGCGATGGAGCACGGACGACCGGCGAGGATCGGGCAGCGCCCGCCGATGGGACCGAGACACCGCTCCACCTCGTAGCCCGCCCGCCGGAGGGCGTCGGCCTCCTGATCGCCGAGGTCGATGTCGTGATGGACGACGAGGACGTTGGTCATGGCTCGACCTCCACGGCGCCGGGCGGCCGGTGGTCCGGCCGCGACCTCCGGAGCGAGTTTCGGGCCCGGCGCCGCCCCGAACAAGGGCCGAGGGTCACGGCGATCGCGGCCCCTCGGCCCGAGGGCGGCGGGGAGGCGCACCGGCCCGGACGGGCGCTCGCCCCCGGCCGGTATGCTCCCGACGATGCCCCGCTCCCCCGCACCTCGGTCGGCCTGCGCTGGGACCGGGTCCTGGCCTGGCGGATCCGGCGCCACTATCTCGTCGGTCGGCCGGCCTCGAGCCTGGGCGACGTGGTCGACCGGCTCTGCGGGGTGCAGGCCCAGGTGCCGTCGTCGGCCGAGCTCGCCGTCCGCGTCCGCCTCGAGCGCTCGGAGCCTGGGCTGGTCGAGCGGGCGCTCGCCGCCGGCGAGGTGGTCCGGACCTGGGCGATGCGAGGCACGCTTCATCTCCTCATGCCGGCCACCGGCCCGGCGCTCCTCGCCGTCATGGCCGCGGGACGGAGCTGGGAGCGCCCGAGCTGGGAGCGCTTCTTTGGCGCCTCGTCTGCGGCGATCGAACGGCTCCGCGAGGTCGCCCACGAGGCGCTCGCCCGGGGGGCCGCTGACCCGCGGGGAGCTCGCCGCCGCGGTCGCGACCGTCCCCGAACTCCGGCGTCTCGGCGAGGGTCTCGCCTCGAACTGGGGAACGCTCCTCAAGCCGCTCGCCTGGCAGGGGACGCTCTGTCTCGGGCCGCGCCGCGGGACCGGGACGACGTTCACTCGCCCGGACTTGGCCTGCCCCGGGTGGCCGGGGCTGCCGCCCCTCGAGGTCGCCGGGCCGACGGTCGTCGCCGCGTATCTCGCCGCCTACGGCCCGGCGACGGAGGCCGGGTTCGGCGATTGGTTGGCCCGGGGCTGGTTCTCGCTCCGGCGGGTCCGGGACTGGTTCGCCGCGCTCGGCGACCGGCTCGTGGTGGTCGAGGTCGAGGGGGAGCGGCGCTTCGTCCTCGCCGAGGACCTCGACGAGCTCGCCACCGCCGGGCCGAGCGGGGACGTCGTGTTCGTGCCGGGCTTCGATCCGTACGTCCTGGGAGCCGGCACGGCCGACGGGCGGGTCGTGCCACCGGCCCGGCGAGATCGGGTCAGCCGCCCGGCGGGCTGGATCGCGCCGGTCGTCCTCCGGGGTGGGGTTGTTGCCGGCACGTGGGCGCTCGACGGTCGACGGCTCATCGTCGAATGGTTCGCCGAGGCCGGGGATGTGCCGAAGCGGGCTGTCGGCGTCGGCGTCGAGCGGCTCGCTGGCGTCCTTGGGCGGGCCCTCGATCCGGTCGTGACGATCGTCTGATGGCCGGCGTGGGGTGGCGGCACCGCGGAACGGGTTCGGCCGCCCCCGACCGCACGCCGCGCTCCTGGCCGTGACGCCGTAGCTTGACACTTCGAGCCGGCCGGCCCGCCCGACGCTCGTCGTGACGCCGTAGCTTGACACTTCGCGTCCCTGGCCGGCCGGATGTCGGCCGTGACGGCGTAGCTTGACACTTCGCGCCGGCCGGACTCCCGGAGGCGCGAGGTGTCCAGCCAGGGCGTCACGGGCAGCCGATCCAAGGGGCGGGCAGGCGAGGTGTCCAGCCAGGGCGTCACGGGCGGCGGCCCCAGGTGGCGGAGCC
>JBHOQO010000091.1:0-18336 GCA_042408925.1 Chloroflexota bacterium
ACGGGCCCCGAGAACCCGGCCGGTTCGGCCGTGAACGTCCTCGCCAAGGCGCCCGGCGAGCTCAAAGAGGCCCACGAGGTGGAGCTGGCGACGACCGCCCGGCCGCTCTTCGACATCGAGGCGTACGTCGAGGACTTCAACACCTCGATCATCCCCGCCTACCGGCGCGGCGTCGCCGACGCCGAGTGGCCGGCCGACGTCGGGATCGCCCGGAGCATCATCCCGCCGGGGACGGCCGCGGTCCGCGACTTCAGCACCCTCGCGCCCCAGATCCCGGACTTCATCGCCGAGCGCTGCGTCGGCTGCATGACCTGCGTGAACGCCTGCCCGGACACGGCGATCCTCGGGATCGCCCTCCCCGAGTCGACGGTCGAGGAGCGGATCACCGCCTTCGCCGCCGAGCAGCCCGAGCCGGCCGTCGCCGAGGCGGGCCTCCGACGCCACTTCGCCCACACGACGAAGTATGCCGAGGTCCCCCGCAAGCAGGGCAAGGAGCCGGCAAAGTTCGGGATCTTCGTCGATCCGGTCCACTGCAAGGGCTGCGCCGAGTGCGTCGCCGTCTGCCACGAGCTCGGCTACGACGCCCTCGTCATGATCGACAAGGTCGAGGCGGAGCCCGAGACCGGCGAGGCGACCCTCGATCGCTATCGGCGCGACATCGCCTTCTTCCGGTCGCTCCCGCCGACTCCGCCCGAGTATCGGAACGAACGGGCCCTCGCCGACCTCATGCTCGGCGAACACGCCTTCGGCTACGTCGGCGGGGCGGGGTCGTGCGCCGGCTGCGGGGAGGCGACGGCGATCCGGATGCTCGTCGCGGCGACCCGCCAGATCCACGGCCCCGATTCGATGGGGATCGTCGCGGCGACCGGTTGCAACACCGTCTACGGCAGCACGTACCCCTTCAACCCCTTCCTCGTGCCCTGGACGAACTCGCTCTTCGAGAACGCGCCGACCGTCGCCCTCGGCATCCGAGAGCGCTGGAACCAGGCCGGCCACCCCGAACGGAAGCTTTGGGTCCTGGGCGGCGACGGGGCGATGTACGACATCGGCTTCCAGTCGCTCTCGCGGATGGTCGCCTCGGGGGCCGACATCAACGTCCTCGTCCTCGATACCCAGGTCTACTCGAACACCGGCGGCCAGGCCTCGACGGCGTCGTTCGGGGGCCAGATCACAAAGCTCTCCTTCTACGGCAAGGAGCTCCACGGGCGGCCGGAGCCGCGCAAGGAGCTCGGTCGGATCCTCATGGCCCACGGCAACGTCTACGTCGCCCAGACGACGCCGGCCCACATCAACCACTTCTACCGGGCGATCATGGAGGCGAACACCTTCCCCGGCCCGGCCGTCGTCATCGCCTACACGCCCTGCATGCCCGAGCACGGGATCGCCGACGACGCCGCGGCCCGGCAGGCGAAGCTGGCGGTCGAGTCGCGGGCCTTCCCGCTCTTCACCTACGACCCCCGGCGGGGCCCCTCCATCGCCGAGCGGCTGTCGCTGACCGGCAACCCGGCGATCAAGGAGGACTGGGCGAAGCTCCCCGACGGGACCGTCGTCGACTTCCTCGCCTTCGCCCGCTCGGAGGGTCGGTTCGCCCAGCACTTCGGCCCCGACGGGACGCCGACGCCGGAGATCCTCGCCACCCAGGAGGAGCGGCTGGCGAACTGGCGGACGCTCCAGGAGCTCGCCGGCCTCCGCTGAGGGAGTGGGGCGCCGGGGAAGCCGTCGACCGTCGCGCGCTCGGCGCCCGCTCGTCGGTTCGGGGCCGTTCGTTCTTAGTCGTTCGCCGTCGACGTCGGGAGCGGGTACCCGGGCGGGATCGAGCCGTCGTAGCGGAAGGCGCCGATCCCCTCGCCGGCGACGTAGTTGACGGCGACGAGGCGGTACTCGCCGCTTGGCAACTGGAAGATGACGGTGCCCCGGAAGTTCGGGCTCGCGACCGGGTAGTGCTGCTCGATGGGCGGGCCGAACCAGGCCGCCACCGGCTGCTCGCGGCTGCCGAGAGCCTCGAGGGCGGCCGCCAGGATCCGGTCGCAGAGGTCGGGCGGCAACGGGGTGCAGTGGACCGGGAACGGCGTCGGGCTCGGGCTCGGGCTCGGCGACGGGGCCGTCGGCGGAGGGAGCGATCCGGAGGCCGTCGGCGAAAGGGACGGCTGGGGGAACCCGCAGGCGGCGAGAACGGCCGCGGCGGCGAGGAGCCCGCTGATCGCGGCCCTGGCGCCGGGCTTCCGGCCGCCGGCCGCCATGGAGCCTGCCGGAAGATCCGACCGGCCGAGCACTATGGGGTCAGGGTCGGCAGCGCGAGGGGTGGGTCCGTCGACGTGAGCGGGTGGCTCACGCTGTCTCCACGTCCGTAGTCCCCGGTCATGAATAGGAGCGGCTCCCCGTCGATGACGACGCACGTCGGGTCCTCCGCCCAAATGGTTCGAATCGTGAAGCGTCCGCTGTACGTGACGACCCAGGCCGGTTCGTCCACCTGAATCTCCGGCTCCTTTCCGGTCAGACGGACGTACTTCGGCAGATCCCGAGCCTTCGAGACCTTTGCCATACCACTGACGAGGGTCGGATCGAGACCGCAGAGCTCGAGGACGGCCTGGGCCTCGGGACCCGGATTCGACCGCGAGATCGGTGTCAGGCTCGGATCAACGGGTCGACTCGGGGCCGGCGTTCCGGAGGGAGGCGGGGTCTCGGTGGCGAGGGACGCCGGCGCATCGGGTCCGACGGCGCTCGCCTCGGACGAGGCGGGGCGGCCGGCGACTGGGGCCACACAACCGCCGACGAAGACGACAGCCGCGAGGACGAAGGTGGTGGGTCTGGCGTGGACGTTCATGGCTGTCGCGAGTCCCAGCTGTACCAGGAGTCGTGGAGGTTGGAGGCGACCTTGCAGCGCTGGGTTGAGAGGTCGTGCACGTCGCAGAGCTGGTTGTACGGTCGCCAGAGGGAGTGACTCGCTCCAGCTGCGTCGTACCAGGTGACACTCGAGATGAACTGGCTGTCGCTTACCGAGCCCCCGGATTGGCTGTTCGGATCCTGGACCTCGTTCATGTACTGGGCGCCGTCGACGCCATCGTCGGCCTGGGGCTCGGAGGTCCAGCAGGTCTCGAGGTAGAACGCCCCTTTGCGGTTCTGCTCGACTCCGGCGATCGAGGCGATGTAATACGCTCCGCTCTTTCGGACGGCGTACCAGTAGCTCGCGTCGTATGCATTCCCTAGCGGCGCCTTCTGTGGGATCGGAGGCACCTCAGCGCCGCAATTCGGGCCGCTCATGCGGCCGTACGCATAGAAGTAATAGGGAACGTTGTCTTGACCAGAAGGGCAACTGCTGGCTGCCCCATTCGAGCACTTGTCGATCCCGACCTGGTAGGTGTTGTATCCGTACCGGTCGTTCGAGTCGCTTCCCACGACGGCCACCCAAACCGAGGAGAAGACCGGCTCTCCGGCCGCCGGCCGGGTGCAGAGAACCGGGTTCGCGAACTCGATCTTGCCCCGCGCGCCGGTCATCCTCGTGGGCCCCTCGATCATTCCCGCGAAGGCGCTACGAATGTTGTCGATCCCGTCGCATGGCCCACTCCAGGCGACGACCGCTCCTGGCCCGGGCACGACGACCGCCCACCAAAGCATTGCCAGGATCGTCAACGTACCGAGGACTCGCTTCACGTGTTGGCTGAGCCTACGCCCTGAGTGTGGTGCCCACAAGTCCGTAGTTCCACGGCATCCTCCGGCCGCTCGGACACCTCGAAGCGTTGCCCGCGCCGGCCGCCGTGGCGCCCCGCAGCCCGGAGCGTCGACCTACGATCACCGACCCTTGGGTGCCGGCTACGGGATCCGGAGGACCCGGACCGGATCGCGCGTCGCGGCAGCGACGGCCGGACCGATCGATCCTGCCACGAGGCAGAGTCCGGCCAGGACCCCGACCGCGATCGGAAACGCCGGCTCGGGCAAGCGGCCGAGGCGCGAGCCTACGTACATCGTGCCGGAGGCCGTGCCCGCGATGTGGCAGCCAGGGCGGTTGCGATGACGAGAACGGCGACGACGAGGGTTCGATCCCGGCTAACGCCCGTCATGGATCGCGCCCGAACCGCCTGGAGGGGCTCGCTCTTCGACCGTGACGGCGTCGATCACCTCGGCGCCGTGCAGGCTCGGGATTCTGCTCCTCGGCAAGTCTGCGTCACACAAACCAGCGCTGAATAGTCGTAGTTTCCCGAAGGGCCCAGTGGGCCGCCGGCTCTGGCCGTTCGGTTGCGGCCTGGAGGTTCTGATCGCGATGCGGGGACGACATCGCGCCCGGTATGGGCGGCTCGAACCCGAGCACGCGCGACACATCGCGCGCGATCCTGCCCACCCCAGCCTGCGCTACCTGATCGTTCATCCGCTTCCCGTCGTCCGCCGCGGCTTGGCGAGCATCCTCTCGGCGATGGGGTCGGGGGCGGTCGGTGAGGCGTCGACGGCTGCGCAGACCCGCGACTGGCTCGCCGGCCACCCAGTCGACGTCGTGCTGGTTGCGTCCGTTCTCGCCGACGGCTGGGGGCTCGACCTCATCGGCATGCGCGATCGTCGCGGACACGCTCCAATCTGGGTCGTCTTCTCTGCGAGCGGCGGCAGGGGCCTCGTCGCCGAGGCGCTCCGGCGCGGCGCGGCGGGACTCATCGTCGCCTCGGCCGAGGTCGACGAGATCGCGCGCGTCGTCGGGACGGCGAGCCGTGGCGAGACCGCCTTCACCCCGTGCCAGCTCGCTGCGGCCCGGGAAACAGCCGAGCGGCACCTCAGTCCACGCGAGCGGGGTGTCGTTCGGCTGCTGGCAGCAGGGCAATCGAACGACGAGATCGCGGCGGCGTTCGGGGTCAGCCGCCGGACGATCGAGACGTACCTAACCCGGCTCTACCGTCGGTTCGAGGTGAGCTCCCGGATCGAGCTCGTGAACCGGCTCCGCGCCGACGGGCTCCTGGAGGACATCGATCTGTAGCGGCGGTGGGGTCGCCTGCCCCGCCTTGAACACGCGCTGTTTCGTCAGGCGTCGGTCGTTTCGATCTCGGCCACGATCGCGGCGAACCGCTTGATGGGGCCGAGTCCATCGAGGGTCTCGGCCGCCCGACGCAGGTCGAGGGCGACGTACTCGTGGACGAGGACGTTCCGAAAGCCGGGAAGGGGCTCGAGTTTCCTTACGAGATCGCTCGGAAACCTGGGGTCGCGACCGAGGCTGCGGATCGCCTCGGTATAGTCCTCGAACCGGTCTCCCCGGCGGGCCGCCAGTTCGCCGGCGATGTCGATGACGAGCTGACAGACCATGAGGAGCGAAAACAGGACGTCGTTGTGGAGAGAGAGGTCGGCGGCGAGCACGTCCGCGCTGGCGACTCTGGGCCGGATGGCGTCGAGATGATCGAGATGCCGCCGCAACTCCGCGAGGCGCTCGGTCAGGTACGTCATCGCGTCATCGCTCGAAGCTTCGCAGCCCGGGCTCGACGGAGGAAGGGCTCCAGATCCGCAGCCCGAAGCTGGATGTCGCGCCGAAAGGCGCGCTCGATGGCTGGATCGGAGCAGTAGATCCGTCGACCGCGGGTTACGATCCGGCTGGCCAACCCGGGCGGCGCGTCGTTCAGCACGACGACGTCGACGGCGTTCGTTCGAAGCTCGGCGATGAGGGCCGACGTGAGCAGGACGCGCGCCTCGAAGCGTTCGCGATCCGAGCCGGCGCGCCCCCAGTCGAGGAGGACGGCAAGATCGATGTCGCTCTCCCGGTGGGCTCGGCCTTCGGCCCGACTCCCGAAGAGGTAGGCGGCGACGATCGGGACGCCGAGCCTGGAGGCGGCCCGTTCGACGGCTGCCCCGAGCAACTGCTCGTCGAGGTCCGGAGCATGATCAGATGTGGTCACAGCGCCAGCGTATCAGTAGGACCGGGCGGCGGCTGTGGGCCGAGAAGAGCCGATCCGAGATGGAGAACGCGGGCGTCCGCTCGGCCGGCCAAGCTACCCTTCGGGTCGTGGACATGCAGGAGCGACACGAACCCCTCTCCGCGCCGCACCCGGAAGGAGCGGCCGACCCGACCGAGGCCGCCGACCGAGCGTCTGCCCGGGGGTTCGACCTGCGACGGTACGAGGCACTGACCTTCGACTGCTACGGAACCCTCATCGACTGGGAGGCGGGGATCCTCGCCGCCGCCCGACCGATCCTCGCCCGGCACGGCGTCTCGCTCCCCGACGAGGCGCTCCTCGAACGGTACGCGGCGGCCGAAGCGGGGCTCGAGGCCGGACCGTACCGGCCCTACCGGGAGGTCCTCGGGGCGAGCCTCGCGGCGGTCGCGGCGGACCTCGGGGTCGCCCTCGACCCGGGGGAGCGCGCGGCCTTCGGCGCCTCGGTCGCCGACTGGCCGCCGTTCCCCGATTCGGTCGCCGCCCTCGCCGCCCTCCGAACGCGGTTCCGCCTCGGCGTCGTGACGAACTGCGACGCCGACCTCTTCGCCGCCTCGAACGCCAGGCTCGGCGCTCCCTTCGACTGGATCGTCACCGCCGAGGAGGCCCGAGCCTACAAGCCGAGCCTCCGCCCCTTCGAGCTGGCCCTGGCCCGGATCGGGCTCCCCGCCGAGCGCGTCCTCCACGTCGCCCAGAGCCTCTACCACGACCACGTCCCGGCGAAGCGGCTCGGCCTGGCGACGGTCTGGGTGAACCGCCGCCACGACCGGCCGGGCTGGGGCGCGACGCCCCCGGCCGAGGCGAGGCCCGATCTCGTCGTCCCGGACCTGGCGTCGCTCGCCCGCCTCTGACCCGGAGCCTCACCCCGGCCGGGTCGCCGTCCAGACGAAGCCGGCGAGGACCCCGTACGAGACGAGGAGGAGGACCGCGTCGGGCTCGAGGCGTCGGAGGCGGGTCTCGGCGCCGTGGACGATCGCGGTGAGGGCGAGCGCCATGAGGAAGATCGCCCCGACCCCGGCGACCGCCTGACCCGGGCTGACGACATCGAGGATCGGCCCCCGGGTATAGGCTACGTCGGCGGCGAGGAGGGCGAGCATGTTGAAGGCGTTGCTCCCGAAGAGGTTGCCGACGGCGAGATCGTGGGCTCCGATCCGGACCGCGGCGAGCGAGGCGACGAGCTCGGGTGCCGACGTCGTGGCGGCGACGAGGAACGTCCCCACGAAGGTCTGCCCGAGGCCGCTCGCCGCCGCCAGCTCGCCCGCCGAGACGGCGAGGAGCGGTGCCGCGACGAGGACGACGAGGCTGGCCCCGGCGAAGCGGGCGGCGATGGCGCCGAGGGGTTGGCGTCCGCCCCCTGCCGACCAGCCCGTCGGGAGGAGGAGCTCGTCGCCGGGAGCGACCTCGGCCGTCGCCGGCGTCGGAGCCCGCGAAGCGCTCCGCTGGGTGGCCGGCTCGATCGTCGGCTCCGGTCGCTCGCTCGCCCGTCCGGGCCGGGTCCGCCGGATCCAGGCCATCGCCGCGACGTAGAGGGCGACGATGAGGAGCGGCTCCGAGCCGATCCAGCCGACCGCGAGGCTCGGCCGGACCAGGATGCCGAGGAGGGCGATCGCCGTCAGGCCAATGGCGATCGAGGCGACCCGGGCGTGGCCGAGGCCGACCCGTGGCCAGACCCGGCGGCGGTGGACGAGGTCGAGGAGCCCGAGGATCGCCATGTTCGCCATGCTGCTCCCGAACATGTCGCCGACGGCGATGTCGGGGTTCCCGGCGATCGCGGCGCTCACGTCGGTCGCAACCTCGGGGAGGGAAGTCGCTCCGGCGAGGAGGAGGCTGCCGACGAACAGGCCGCCGAGGCCGGTCCGCTCGGCGATCTCGTCGCCGTCCCGCGCCAGCTCGATCCCGGCCCCGACGACGACGAGGCCCGAGAGGACGAAGAGGGCGAGCCAGACGATGAGCGGAACGTCGGTCATGCGGATCCTCCGTGGCGGGACGTCGGGCCCGCCGGGACGAGAGCCGGGGGACGACCGGGTCTGGGTGGAGGCGAGGGTCGGGCCGCTGCCCGGTTCATGGTACCGTGGCGACGCGAGCGCTCGTGACCGGACTGCGACCTGGCGGCGGCGTGCACCTCGTTCACGGAACCGACGGGCCGAGCGCCGTAGCGACGCGAACGGCCTCCGTGATGGGCACCGGGGTCAGCGTCCTCGAGGTCGCTCGGGGCGTCGGACGCCCGGGCCGGGTGGCACTTGGCGAACGGCGGCGGACAGGGCATGCTTACCGAGGTCCGGCGGACCGACCGCAGCGGTCGGCTGTCGTGGACCGGTCCTACGGCTCGAAGGCCGAGTCGTCGACACGAACGGAGGTGACGAGATGAACGGACACGCCGCCCCCGAATCCCTCGATGAGCTCGAGCCGGGTACCTCGTTCGTCCTGACGCCCGAGGGCTGGGAGCGGGTCGAGTACCAGGAGCCGGGACCCGACTGGCGGCTGCGCTCCGACGGCTCGTTCGAATCGCCGGACGGGTTGACGGTGACCTGGCCGATCGACCCGCCGACCGGCGACTAGGTCCGATGGCCGGCAGCGGGCTCACCGGGACGACCGTTCCCCGCGGGCATCGGATCCTCCCCCATACCGCCGACGCGGGGATCGCCGCCGACGGCCCGACCCTCGAGGCCCTCTTCGAGGAGGCGGCCGCCGCCATCGCCGAGCTCTCGGCGGACGTCGAGGCGCCGGAACCGTCGGAGGCGGGCGAGGCGCCGGGCCGCCACGTCCGCCGCTCCGTCGAACTCTCGGCCCCCGACCTGGTCGGCCTCGCCTTCGCCTGGCTGAACGAGTGCATCGGCCTCGTCGACGTCGTCGGGGCGATCGTCGGCTGCCGGGTCTTCGCCGTCGACGTCCGGTCCGGCGAGGCGCGGTTGCGGGCGTCGGTCGACCTCGCGCCCTTCGACGGGGTCCGGATCCGCCGGCGGGCCGACGTCAAGTCGGCGACGTACCACGGCCTGGCGGTCGAGCCGGTCCCGGGCGGCTGGCGGCTGACCGCCTATCTCGATCTCTAGATCGCTCGCGTCTCGCCCGCCGGCCCCCGGGAGCCGACCGGCGGCCTGCCCGGCGGGCGACGAGAACGGACGGAGGACGTGTTCGATGGGCAAGCGACAGGCGCGGGTCCGCCGCCCGGCCTCGGCCGCGACGACCGCGACCCTCGCCCCGCCCGAGACGTCGGCGGCGGCGCCGGTCCGCCTCGAGCGGCTCGACGAGGTCCGCTGGCGGATCCCGCGGGATCCGACGCTCATGATGCGGGTCGACGGGCTCGTCTTCGCCGACGATCGGCTCATGGCCGCCCTCCGCGACGATCCGGCGCTGACCCAGGTCGCGAACGTGGCGACCCTCCCCGGGATCGTCGGGGCGTCCCTCGCCATGCCGGACGTCCACTGGGGCTACGGCTTCCCGGTCGGCGGCGTCGCGGCGACCCGGGTCGAAGACGGGGTCGTGAGCCCGGGCGGAATCGGCTTCGACATCAACTGCGGGGTTCGGCTCCTGCGGACGGACCTCACTGCCGAGGAGCTCCGCCCCCACCTCGCCCGCCTCGCCGACGCCCTCTTCGCCGCGGTTCCGTCGGGGGTCGGAGCGAGGCTCGGTCGGCGGCTTCGCCCGGCCGAGCTCGATGCGGTCATGACCGAGGGCGCGGCCTGGGCCGTCCGCCATGGCCGCGGCACGCCCGACGATCTCGAACGGACCGAGGAGGGTGGTCGGCTCGCCGGTGCGGAGCCGGCCCTCGTCTCGGCCCGGGCCCGCGAGCGTGGCGCCGACCAGCTCGGAACCCTCGGATCGGGCAACCACTTCCTCGAGGTCCAGGTCGTCGACCGGATCGATCACCCGGAAGCGGCGGCTGTCTTCGGGCTCGCCGTCGGGATGGTGACGATCATGATCCACTGCGGCTCCCGCGGTCTGGGGCACCAGGTCTGCACCGACCAGCTCGCGGTCATGGATCGGGCCGTCCACCGCTACGGGATCCGGCTCCCGGACCGACAGCTCGCCTGCGCGCCGCTCGAATCCGACGAGGGTCGGGCCTACCTGCGGGCGATGGCGGCGGCGGCGAACTTCGCCTGGGCGAACCGCCAGATGATCGCGGACGCGGTTCGGGGTGCCTTCGCCCGGACCCTCGGTCGACCGGCCGAGGCGCTCGGGATCCGCCAGGTCTACGACCTCTCCCACAACATCGCGAAGCTCGAGGAGCATGAGGTCGACGGACGGCGGATCCGGGTCTGCGTCCACCGCAAGGGGGCGACCCGGGCCTTCCCGGCCGGCCACCCGGCAGTCCCCGAACCGTACCGGGGCGTCGGCCAGCCGGTCCTCATCCCCGGCGACATGGGTCGCCAGTCCTTCGTCTGCGTCGGAGCACCGGGTTCCATGGTCGCCTCCTTCGGGTCGTCGGCCCACGGGGCCGGCCGGAACCTCTCCCGGCACGCCGCGATCCGGGCCCTCCGGGGCGTCGACATTGCGGCGGAGCTGGCGGCTCGGGGGATCGAGGTCCGGGCCGAGCGCCGCGACCTCCTCGCCGAGGAGGCGTCGCTCGCCTACAAGGACGTCGAGGCCGTCGTCGAGACGGCCGAACGGGCGGGCCTCGCCCGCAGCGTCGCCCGCCTCCGACCGCTGGCGGTCGTCAAGGGCTGACCCGGCGGCGGGGGCGGTCACCCCGGTCGCGGGTTCCCGGGCTCCGACGGCGGGTCGCCGGACGGTCGGCTTTGCGCCGTTCGGCACTCCCCGGGCGACGGAGCCCCGGGCGAGGATCGTTGTGGTCGCCCGATGATCGCAACCTGGCATCCCGTCGCCCACGAACCGCCCGTCGTCTCGGCCCTGGAGGCGACGCTCCACGGACGTTTCCTTCGGGTCGAGCGCCGGGCCGGGGAGGTCGCCTGGCGCTGGAGCGTTCGGTGTCGGTGCGGTCGGGAGATCGGCGCCGGGGCGGCTCCCGACGCTCACAGCGCGGAACGGGCGGCCGAAGATGAGGTCTACAAGATTCATCCGCCGCGAAGCGAGTGGCCGGCCTTCGACGAACGAGGATGAGCCCCGCCGATGCGGGGCGGTCCTCGGGGTTGTCGAGCCGGCCGCCTGGGAGGATCATGGAGACGATGCGACAGACGGCATTGCCTCCCCGACTCGACGCGACCGAGGCCGGACCGATCCGGCCGCCGGCCCACGCCGGAACCTTCTACCCCGCCGAGCCCGACGCCCTCCGCGCCCTCGTCGACGACCAGCTGGCTGCAGCAGCGACCCGGGCCCCGCGCTTCGTCCGCGGCGCCCTCGCGGGCCTCCTCGTGCCCCATGCCGGGCTCGTCTACTCGGGCCCCGTCGCCGCCGTCGCCTGGTCGGTCGTCGGCCAGGAGCCGCCCTCGACCATCGTCATCGCCGGCACGAACCACTGGGCCCCGGCCTTCCGAGGCGTCGGCGTCTGGTCGTCGGGCACCTGGCAGACGCCCCTCGGCGACGTCCCGATCGACGCCGGGCTCGCCCGCCGGATCGAGGCCCTCGGACCGCCGTTCCGGAGCGAGTTCGCCGGCCACCGCCCGGAGCACTCGATCGAGGTCCAGCTCCCCTTCGTCATCCGGGTCGCCCCGAAGGCGCGGATCGTACCGCTCCTCGTCAGCCCTCGGACCGTGGCCGACACGATCCGGGCGGGCGAGTGGCTGGGACGCCTGCTCGCCGGTCTGCGGGCTTCGGGGGAGCGGATCGCCCTCGTCGGGACCTCGGACCTCGCCCACTACCCCGACGACGCCCTCGCCCGGGACGTGGACGCGGAGATCCTCGAGCCGATCCTGGAGCTCGACGCGGCCGAGGTGGCGCGGCGTGAGGAGGCGATCCGGAGCCGGGGTGCGCCCGGGCTTGTCTGCGGGCTCTGCGGCCTCGAGCCGGTCCTCCTCACCCTCGCCGCCGTCGAGGAAATGGGCGCCCGAACGGGACGGCTCCTGGCCGAGGCGACCTCGGCCGACGTCCCGATCGGAGACCCCGACCGGGTCGTCGGCTACGCCGCCGTCGCCTTCGTGAGCTGAGACGTCAGGTCGCAGTCGGGAGGACCCGGGCCGCCCGCGCCCCGGCCGTGACGGCGGCGAGATCGGCGGCGAGGACCGCCTCGGGGCGGTCGGCGAGGAGGCGCCGGAGCGCCGTCTCGACCGAGGCGAGCTCGACGATCGGGCGCCGGGCGAGGAGGGCACCGAGCCCCACGACCGAGACGAGCCGGTCGTCGCCGGCCTCCCGGGCGACGGCCGTGCAGGGGACCCGGACGACCTCGAGGTCCGCGCGCGACGGCTCGGCCTCGATGAGCGAAGTGTTGGGGACGAGGAGGCCGCCCGGGGCGACGAGCGGCTCGAAGCGGGCGAGGGACGGCGGGTTGAGGACGACCGCCGCATCGGCCCGGTCGACGATCGGCGAGCCGATCGGGCCGTCGGCGACGATGACCGTGCAGGAGGCGGTCCCACCCCGCATCTCGGGCCCGTACGACGGGATCCAGAGGACCTCACGACCCTCGAGGAGGGCCGCCTCGGCGAGGGCGTGGCCGGCAAAGAGGAGCCCCTGGCCCCCGAAGCCGGCGAAGATCGTGGCGAACTCCATCGTGGACTCCTTCGTCGGTCGTCTCCCTCAGCCCGGGTCAGCCTCCGCCCTTGACCCCGGTCGCGCGCGACCTCCGCTCACCGGGGTGACGACCGGGGCGATCCCACGCGGCCGGTCGGCGAAGACGCCGAGCGGATACGTCCGCTCGACCTCGGCGAGGCGGGCGACGGCCTCGACCGGGGTCAGCCCCCAGCCGACGGGGCACGTCGAGAGGACCTCGACGATTCCCAGCCCCGCCCCTTCGAGCTGGACCTCGCAGGCCCGGCGGACGAGGGCCTTGAGCTTGCCGATCGCTGCCGGGCCGGCGAGGGAGCCCCGGGCCGCGTAGGCGACGCCCGGTAGGAGAGCGAGCATCTCGGTGATCGGGAGCGGGTAGCCCGAGAGCCGCGGGTCGCGTCCGCCCGGTGTCGAGGTCGTCCGCTGCCCGAGGAGCGTGGTCGGGGCCATCTGACCGCCGGTCATCCCGTAGACGCCGTTGTTCACGAAGACGACGGTCAGGCGCTCGCCGCGGGCGGCCGCGTGGACGATCTCGGCGGTTCCGATGGCCGCGAGATCGCCGTCGCCCTGGTAGACGAGGACGAAGGCGTCCGGCCGGACCCGCCGGATCCCCGTCGCCACGGCCGGGGCCCGCCCGTGGGGGGCCTCGACGAAGTCGACGAGGAGGTAGTCGTAGATGAAGACCGCGCAGCCGACCGGGGCGACCCCGATGGTCCGGGCCCCGAGCTGGAGTTCTTCGAGGACCTCGGCGACGAGGCGATGGACGACGCCGTGCCCGCAGCCCGGGCAGTAGTGGGTCGGGCGTTCGGCAAGGAGCTTGGGCCGGGCGACGACGACCCGCTCGTCGGCGCCAGCGGGGGCGAATCCGGCGACCGCGCTCATCGGCTGCCTCCCGGGGGTCGAGCGCCGCCGACCGGCGTCGGCCGGGCCCGGGCCGCCCAAGCCCCGTCCTCGATGCAGCTGAGCGGATCGGGCTCCGGGAGCGGCGCGGCCGGTTGGCCGAGGCGGTCCCCCTGGGCCGCCTCGGCCCCGGCCATGACCCGAAGGACGTCGAGGAGCTCGCCGGGGGAGGGGACCATGCCGCCCGTTCTTCCGTGAAGGAGAACCGGGACCCGTCCGGCGACGGCCAGCCGGACGTCCTCGACGAGTTGCCCGGCCGAGAGCTCGACGACGAGGATCGCCCGGAGCCGTTCGGCGAGATCGGCGAGCGGTTTCGACGGAAACGGCCAGAGGCTGATCGGCCGGAACAGGCCGACGGGGATCCCGGCCGCCCGGGCGCGATCGACGGCGGTTCGGGCGACGCGGGCCGCCGTCCCGTAGGCGACGATCGCGAGCTCGGCGTCGGCGAGCCGGTCGCCGGCCCAGCGAACTTCGGCGGCGGCGATCGCCGCTTCCTTCTCGCGGAGGTGCCGGTTGTGGGCCTCCAGGTCCTCCGGCCGCAGGTGGAGGGAGCGGACGACCCGTGGGGCGCGGTCGGCGGCACCGGTCAGGGCCCAGTCGGCGGGGCGCCGCTCGGGTGTCCGGAAGCGAAGCGTCACCGGCTCCATCGCCTGGCCGAGGATCCCGTCGGCGAGGATCACGACCGGCGTCCGGTAGCGCTCGGCGATCTCGAAGGCGTCGGCGACGAGCTCGATCGCCTCGCCGATCGAGGCCGGGGCGAGGACCGGGACCCGGTAGTCGCCGTGGCCGTGGCCCTTGACCGCCTGGAGGTAGTCGCTCTGGGACGGCCCGATGCTGCCGAGCCCGGGGCCGCCCCGCATGACGTTGACGAGCACGACCGGAAGCTCCGAGCCGGCGAGGTAGCTCATCGCCTCGGCCATGAGGCTGATCCCCGGCGACGACGAGCTGACGAGGACCCGCGCCCCGGCGGCGGCCGCGCCGAGGGCCATGTTGATGGCAGCGAGCTCGCTCTCGGCCTGGACGAAGACCCGCCCCAGCTCGGGCATCCGGCGGGCCATCCATTCGAGGAGCTCGGCCTGGGGGGTGATCGGGTAGCCGAAGTAGGCGTCGACGCCGGCGGCGATCGCCGCCTCGGCGATCGCCTCGTTCCCCTTCATGAGGACCCGTGCCGGCCGGACGGCCTTGGTGGGACGGGGTGGCGCGGTGCCGGACGCCGAGGGCCTGGTCATCGACGAACCCTCCGTGAAGCGAAGACGGTGAAGACGGTGTCCGGACAGACCCGATAGCAGAGCGCGCAGCTCGTGCAGCGATCGGGTTCGAGGAGCCGGACCGGGTGGTAGCCGAGTCGATTGACGAGGGTCGGCTCGAGGGCGAGGACGCCGGGTGGGCAGACCGTCACGCAGAGCCCGCAGCCCTTGCAGCGGTCCGTGTCGATGACGAGCGGCGCTCGGGCCGCCCCGGCGCTGCTCGGTGGCGCCGGCGCGAGGACCATCATCGCACCTCCGCTGTTCAGGATCACCGACGCGGTGCGGTTCGGGAAGTGCCGAAGGGCGCCCTCCGGTCGGTCGATTCGGCCGGCCGCGCCGCCGGCGGGTGCCCCTGCTAGCGGCGCCCGACGATCCGACGTCGGGGCGCTTCGCCGGCCAGCTCCCGGAGGCGGGCGACGAGCTGGCGGTCCGTGAGCGGCGCCGACGCGGACGTCTCGACGCAGCGCTCCCGGCCGTGGTGGCGGTCCGCCGTCCGAAGGATCCGGGCGAGCTCGTCCTTGACCGTCCCGGGCCCGCTGATGTGGACCGACTCGCCGACCGGCACGAGGGCGGCGACCCGTTCGAGGTATTCGCGGAGATGCTCGAGCCGGTCGCGCTCGATCCGGTCGGTCGGGGGACCGCCGCCGCCCGGATGGAGGCGCGGATCGTGGCGCAGGTGACCGGTTGAGCGGTGACGGGCCGGCACGTCGGAGACGACGCGGGTCAGGTGGGCCCGGCCGTCCCAGCGGGCGACGATGGCCTGGTCCGTATCGATCCAGACGAGGCAGGTCGGTTCCGGGCACGGTCGCCGAGCCAACTCGAGCTCCTCCGACGACCGCCCTGCGCCCGGCGGCGTCACGGCGCGACCGCTCGGCCCGCGAGCTGCCGGTTGGGTGGCCGGGTCACGAACGCGCCGTCGGCGCTTCGCCGGCTCACGCCTCCCAGGCCGGGCGCGCCTCGCGCTCGGCGAGGTCGGCGTAGACCACCCCGGCCGCCCGCTCCCAACCGGCCCGGTCGACGTGGACGGTGAAGTGGTGGCTGCCGGCGTGGAACGAGATTTCCGGGTCCTCGCGGACCGCGTAGTCGGCGTAGACCGGGACCCCGAACAGCTCGCCGACCGGCGGCATCGTCCCGACCTCGCACTCGGGCGCGAACGCGACGAGCTCGGCCTCGGTCAGCAGCCGGACCCGGCGGGCGCCGAGCACGTGCCGAGCCTTGTCGAGATCGACCCGGTCGGTCGCGTCGACGACGAGGAGCGCCCGCCGGCCGCTGTCGGTCTCGACGGCGACGGTCTTGGCGAACCGCCGCGGGTCGACGCCTTCGGCCTGGGCCGTCTCGCGGGCCGTGAACGTCAGGGGGTGCTCGTGGAGCTCGTACTCGACCTTGTGACCGGCGAGCCAGTCGAGGAGTCCTTCGTGCGGCCCCACGGTGTGGGTGGCTTCCGCGTTCCTCATCGCACTGCCTCCATCGGCGTTGCCACTCCGAGCGACCACCAGGATGGGGTGGCCCAGGTCGGGCGCCAAGGGTCCTCGGACCGCTTCGCTCGGGACCGATGGCCCACCCGCGGCCGCGGCCGCCGTCGAGAGGACGGGGTGCCGGGTGACACCCGCCCGATTCCGGTCGGATGCGACGGGCCGTTCATCCCGCCGCGACCCGACCCTCGACCCTTGCCGGCGGGACCGGAGGGGGATTTCATCGAGGCAGCTTCCGGGCGGCCGCTCGGCGCCCGGTCTCGGCGGGAAGGAAACGGCGATGACGACCTCCGACGGCGGTCGGCGCCACCTGCGTCTCGGCCTCGACCTGGCAGGCAGTCCCCCCGGGCGGACCCCGTCGCCCGGCGCGGCCCCGACCATCGGCAGCTTGCTGTGGCGGCGCGGCATCTCGCGTCGGGCGTTCCTCCGCTTCGCGGCGGCGATGGCGGCCGCCCTCGCCCTCCCCGCCGCGTACGCCCCTCGGATCGCGAGAGCCCTCGAAAGCAGTCCTCGGATCCCGGTCATCTGGCTCGAAGGCCAGGACTGCGCCGGCAACACCGAGGGCTTCTTGCGGGCCTCGCATCCGACGATCACCGAGCTCGTCCTCGAGATCCTCTCGGTCGACTATCACGAGACGCTGATGGCGGCGGCCGGGAGCGCTGCCGAGGAGGCCCGGATCGCCACGATGGAGCGCTTCCCGCACGGCTACGTCGCCGTCGTCGAGGGCTCGATCCCGATCGCCGACGACGGCGTCTACTGCGTCGTCGGCGGCCGAACCTTCCGCGACATCGCGACCGAGGTCTGCTCGGGGGCGCTGGCCGTCATCGCCGTCGGGAGCTGCGCCTTCGACGGCGGGCTCCCGGCGGCGGCCGGCGGCCCGACCGGCGCCGTCGGGATCGGCCACCTCGTCCGCGGCGTCCCCATCATCAACCTGCCCGGCTGCCCGATGAACGTCCAGAACCTGACGGCGACGATCGTCCACTACCTGACCTTCGGGACCTGGCCCGCCCTCGACGTCCGCGGCCGGCCCCTCTTCGCCTACGGGCAGCTCATCCACGATCAGTGCGAGCGGCGGGCCCACTTCGAGCACGGCGAGTTCGTCCTCGCCTGGGGGGACGAGGGCCACCGGAAGGGCTGGTGCCTCTATCGGATGGGCTGCAAGGGCCCGGCGACCTTCGCCAACTGCCCGACCGTCCGCTTCAACGATCGGACGAGCTGGCCGGTCAAGGTTGGCCACGGCTGCATCGGCTGCACGATGCCCGGGTTCTGGGATCAGATGAGCCCCTTCTACCGGCACCTCCCGACCCCGCCGCCGTTCCCGAATGACGTCACCGTCGACGACATCGGGATCGGGCTCGTCGGCGTCGTCGGCGGGCTGGCGGCCGCCCACGCCGTCGGGAGCTATGTCCGGAAGCGGCGCCTCGAGCGGGCGGCCACCTCGCCGTCGCCGGCGGAGGGGACCCCGCCTGAGGCGACCCCGCCGGAGGGACCGCCGGCAACCGGAGGAGGTGAAGCGTGACCCGCATCGTCGTCGACCCGGTGACCCGGATCGAGGGCCACCTCCGGATCGAGGCGGAGGTCGAGGCCGGTCGCGTCCGCGACGCCTGGAGCTCCGGGACGATGTTCCGCGGCCTCGAGCGGATCCTCCTCGGTCGCGATCCGCGGGATGCCTGGCTCATCGCCCAGCGGGCCTGCGGCGTCTGCACGACGGTCCACGCCCTCGCCTCGGTCCGGGCCGTCGAGCGGGCGCTCGGGATCCGGATCCCTCGGAACGCCCGGATCATCCGCAACCTCATCGCGGCGAGCCAGTTCGTCCAGGACCACGTCGTCCACTTCTACCACCTCCACGCCCTCGACTGGGTCGACCTCGTCGCCGCCCTCCGGGCCGACCCCGGGCGGACGGCGGCCCTGGCCGAGTCGGTGAGCGACTGGCCGAAGGGCGGTCGCGCCTACTTCGCGGAGGTTCGCGACCGACTCCAGGCGCTCGTCGAGTCGGGTCAGCTCGGCCTCTTCGCCAACGCCTACTGGGGCCACCCGGCGTACGTCCTCTCGCCGGAGGCGAACCTCCTCGCCGTCGCCCTGTCGAAGCCGAGCGAATCTGTCAGCTCAACTGCCGCGTGATTCTGTCAGTCGCTGGTAGAGCTTGCTGTCTCGCCGGACCCGTCTCCACGGATGGTCGGCCGGCGGGCTCCAGGGGATCGTAGCCGGTGCCGGGACGAG
>JBHOQO010000098.1:0-4230 GCA_042408925.1 Chloroflexota bacterium
GGGCCGCGGCGGAACAGGTTTCAGACGCTCGGCCACAGACCTCGGACTCCTCTCACGGTTGCCGCGAGAACGGTCGGGATCGCGGCGAGCTGAGAGGAGTTTTGGTTTCGTGTACGCCGACAAGATGCTGACCTGCGCCGACTGCGGCCAGGCCTTCGCCTTCACCTCGAGCGAGCAGGATTTCTACGGCCAGCGCGGCTTCTCCGAGCCGCGTCGCTGTCCGAGCTGCCGGGCGAGCCGCAAGGCCGCCCGCCAGTCCTCCGGCGGCTACGGCTCGGGCTACGGGGGCGGCTACGGCTCCCGGGAGCGGGCCCCGCGGGAGATGTTCGACGCGACCTGCTCGAACTGCGGCCGGCCGGCCCAGGTCCCCTTCCGTCCGACGAACGGCAAGCCCGTCTACTGCAGCGACTGCTTCCGCTCGATGCGGGGCTGATCGCCCGCGGTCGATCTCGCATCCGTTGCGCCCGCCCGGCTCTGCCGGGCGGGCGCTTCCGTGTCGGGAGCACAAATCGGGCCAGCTTGCGGCCCGACTCGGGCCGGCCTACCATCGCCGCGATGATCCCGTTCGCCCGCTCGACGCCTCGGCGGTGGCACCGCCGCCGGCCCGATCGCCGAGGTTGGGTGCGTCGACCGGCCGTCGGCGCCGTCGCCACGACCCCAGTGTCTGACACAGCGGAAGGAAGGCCCTGACCATGGCTGTCGGCTCGTCCAACACCTTCGACCTCGTCGTCCTCGGCGCCGGGACCGGCGGCTACGCGGCCGCCTTTCGGGCCAGCCAGTTGGGACTGAAGGTCGCCCTCGTCGACGAGGACAAGATCGGCGGCACCTGCCTCCACCGCGGTTGCATCCCGACGAAGGCGCTCCTCGAATCGGCGACGTACGTCGACCGCCTCCGCCACGCCGCCGACTTCGGGGTCGCCCTCGGCGGCGAGTTCGAGATCGACTATCCGAAGATCGCCGCCCGCCGCGACGCCGTCGTGAAGCGGATGTGGACGGGGCTGAAGTCCCTCGTCGGCAAGTACAAGGTGACCTGGGTCGCCGGGCGCGGTCGCCTCGACGGCCCGAACCGGGTCCGGGTCGTCCTCCACGGCGAGGACGGCACACCCGGCGCCGGCGGAGAGCGCGTCCTCGAGGCGACCGACGTCATCGTCGCCACGGGCAGCCGGCCGAAGTCCCTGCCCGGGCTCGAGCCCGACGGCGAGCGGATCCTCACCTCCGATCACTGCCTCCAGCTGACGCGCCTGCCGGCCTCGATCGTCATCGTCGGGGCGGGGGCCGTCGGGGTCGAGTTCGCCTCGCTCTTCCACGACTTCGGCGTCTCGGTCACCCTCCTCGAGTACCTGCCCCGGATCGTCCCCCTCGAGGACGGCGAGGTCTCGGCGCTCGTGCAGCGGAGCTTCCAAAAGCGCGGGATCCGGGTCATCACGAACGCCCGCTTCGATCCCGCCGCCGTCGAGCGGACGAAGGACGGGATCCGGGTCGTCGTCGGGCCCGAGGGCGGCGAGGCCGAGGAGATCCGGGCCGAGGCGATGCTCGTCGCGACCGGGCGCCAGGCGAACCTGGAGGACATCGGTCTCGAAACGACCCGCGTCGAGGTCGAGCGGGGCTTCATCAAGGTCGACGGCCGGATGCGGACCCGCGAGCCCCACGTCTACGCCATCGGCGACGCCGTCGGCGGCCTCCTTCTCGCCCACACCGCCGCCCACGAGGGGATCGTCGCCGTCCACACGATCGCCGGCGATCCGAACGTCGAGGAGATCGACTACGCCCGGCAGCCTCGAGCGACGTACTGTCGCCCGGAGATCGCCTCGGTCGGACTGACCCAGGAGGAGTGCGAGGCCCGGGGGCTTCCGATCAAGGTCGGGAAGGTGCCGTTCCAGGCCGTCGCCAAGGCCGTCATCTACGGCGAGTACGAGGGCTTCGCCAAGGTCATCGCCCACGCCGAGACCGGCGACACCCTCGGCGTTCACGTCGTCGGCCCCCATGCCACCGACCTCATCGCCGAGGCGTCGCTCGCCCTGGAGCTCGAGGCGACCCCCTGGGAGATCGGCGGGGCGACCCACCCGCACCCGACCCTCTCGGAGGTCGTCGCCGAGGCGGCCCTCGCCGTCGACGGGCGCTCGATCAACTTCTAGCTCCGAGGGGTCGGCGGACCGCCCCGATCGGCGCTGGACGGCCGGCCTCGAACCTCCTAGGATCAGGGTACGCACCGGGACGGGGCGCGCAGCGAGCGCGCCGCCGGCGCCAGTGGGAGCTGGAGGCGTCCCAATGGCCGTCACCGATCGGGCGAGGAGCGTCGCTCATCCCGGGGAAGCCGTCGGGCTCTCCGACGCCGACCTCCTCGCCATGTACCGGATCGTTGCCCTTGCCCGGGCCCTCGACGAGCGGATGTGGGTCCTCAATCGGGCCGGGCGGATCCCCTTCGTCATCAGCGGGCAGGGCCACGAAGGCGCCCAGGTCGGGGTGACCTGGGCTCTCCGGCGGGGCCACGACTGGATCGCACCCTTCTATCGATCGATCGCGACCTGTCTCACCTTCGGGATGTCGGCCCGGGAGATCATGCTTGCCCAGTTCGCGAAGGCGAACGATCCCTCCTCGGGGGGCCGCCAGATGCCCGGCCACTACGGCCACCCCTCCCACCACATCCTCTCGGTCAGCTCGCCGGTCGGGACCCAGATCCTCCACGCCGCCGGGATCGCCCTGGCGGCGAAGCTCCGGCGGACCGGCCAGGTTGCGATGACGTTCATGGGCGAGGGGGCGAGCAACCAGGGCGACGTCCACGAGGCCCTGAATTTCGTCGGCATCCACAAGCTGCCGATGATCCTCGTCGTCGAGAACAACGGCTACGCGATCAGCGTCCCGGCCTCGAAGGAGTGCGCGGTCGAGGACGTCGCCGTCCGGGCCGCTGGCTACAACATGCCCGGCGTCGTCGTCGACGGGACCGACGTCGTGGCCTGCTACCGGGCGGCCCGCGAGGCGGTCGAGCGAGCCCGGCGGGGCGAGGGCGGGACGTTCATCGAGGCGAAGGTGACCCGGCTGACGGCGCACTCGTCCGACGACCAGCAGACGAAGTACCGATCGCCCGAGGAGCTCGAAGCACAGCTGGCCCGGGATCCGCTCCCGATCTTCCGGCGGCAGCTCACCGAGGCGGGGATCCTCACCCCCGAGCTCGAGGAACGCCTGGCGGCCGAGATCCGGGCCGAGGTCGACGACGCGACCGACTACGCCGAGGCCCAGCCCGACCCGACCCCCGAGAGTGGCTCGTGGTGGGTGACGGCCGAGGATGCGCCGCCCGGCTCGGCGGCGTCCGCTGCGGCGGCGTCCGGCTCGGAGCGACCGTGAGGTGGGCGCCATGGCCGTGAAGACCTTCATCGAAGCGATCCGCGAGGCCCTTGCCGAAGAGATGCGTCGCGACGAGACGGTCATCGTCCTCGGCGAGGATGTCGGCCGCAAGGGCGGCGTCTTTCTCGCCACCGACGGGCTCTGGGCGGAATTCGGCGAGGACCGGGTCATCGACACCCCGCTGACCGAATCGATGATCGTCGGGGCCTCGATCGGGGCCTCGGTGAACGGGCTCCGCCCGGTCGCCGAGATCCAGTTCGCCGACTTCATCCATCCGGCCTTCAACCAGATCGTGTCGGAAGCGGCCCGGATGCGGTACCGCTCGAACAACGGCTTCCACGTCCCGATCGTGATCCGGGCCCCGTACGGCGGCGGCGTCCACGGCGCCCTCTACCACAGCCAGTCCGTGGAGGCCTTCTTCTGCCACGTCCCGGGGCTCAAGGTCGTCGTCCCCTCGACGCCGTACGACGCGAAGGGGCTCCTCAAGTCGGCGATCCGCGACGAGGATCCGGTCCTCTTCTTCGAGCACAAGAAGATGTACCGGAGCGTCCGCGGCGAGGTCCCCGAGGGCGAGTACACGATCCCCCTGGGCCGGGCGACGGTCGTCCACCCGGGGAGCCAGATCACGGTCGTCGCCTACGGGCTCATGGTCCACTACGCCCTCGAGGCCGCCGACCGGGTCGCCGAGGAGGGGATCAGCGTCGAGGTCGTCGACCTGCGGACCCTTCGGCCTCTCGATCGGGAGACGCTCCTCGCCTCGGTCCGCAAGACCGGCAAGTGCCTCGTCGTCTACGAGGACAACCGCTTCGGGGGCTACGGGGCGGAGGTGGCGGCGATCGTCGCCGACGAGGCCTTCGACTACCTCGACGGGCCGGTCATGCGGGTCGC